>CAJXXT010000063.1 GCA_913063495.1 uncultured Gammaproteobacteria bacterium
CTTGGATCAACAGCAAGTGAAATTCGGTGGTTGGAGGCGGATGTTACAAAATTAGTTCTAGAAAAACACAGTATAGATGTATGGCATGATCGAGCCGTTTTCCACTTTCTGACTAATGAAAACGATCGTAACAATTACGTAAAATCAGTACTTCATGCTGTCAAACCTGGAGGGTACGTTATAGTTGCAACGTTCGCGGAAGATGGCCCTGAAAAATGTAGTGGCTTACCCGTTCAGCGTTATTCTGCAAGCGAATTACATTCAAAATTTGGTTCCCCGTTTACGATGCTGGGGCATGAAAAAGAAACACACAAAACACCGTTCGGAACATCACAAAGTTTCGTTTATTGTTATTGTCGTAAAAACAATGGCGAGTAATGTTCTTCGATCCAATATTCAGCAGTAGATGGGCTGCTGAGGCAAGCGTTAGTGATCTGTATGCCTACAATTACCTGTTGAAGAGAATCTAGTTTTATGCCTGAATCCGATCCAGCGAAAATCATGACCTTTACATCGTCGAAAGAATTTGACCAGTGGCTTAAGGTGAATCACGCCATCGAAAGTGAACTGTGGGTGAAGATATTCAAGATAAAGACTGGAATACCGAGTGTGACTTGGGACGATGTCGTGATTGAGTCGCTGTGTTGGGGCTGGATCGATGGCGTCAAGAAGTCAATCGATGACCAAGCCTACCTCCAACGGGTTACTCCAAGAAAATCGCGAAGCAATTGGTCAAAAAGGAACAGAGAACATGTGGAGCGTTTGATAAACGAGGGCCGGATGATGGAGTCAGGACTCGAGCACGTTCGCGCCGCCAAAGCAGACGGCCGGTGGGAGAACGCCTATGCGGCAAGTGAAATGAAAGTGCCGGAGGATTTCCTGGCAGCACTAGATAGTAAGCCAAAGGCGAAACAATTTTTTGAAACGCTCACTAAATCAAGTCATTATGTCATCGCGTACGGATTGACTAGTGCGAAGAAGCCCGAAACGAGACAGCGACGATTTGCAAAATTCATAGACATGCTTGTCCGCGAAGAAAAGCCTACGTAGTCTTCAATAAGCGAAAAGGCTATGCAGCGGACGCCAAAAGCTACGCGCTTTGTGCTTATGAGGATGTATGCTATAAAAGATCTGTTATGTGAAGAGGTCAATAAATTGAGAGGGAAGTTAAAATGAAGACAATGAGCTGTAAGCAATTAGGTGGTGCATGTGATCTAGAGTTTCATGCTAATACTTTTGACGAGATGTCAGATATAAGCAAGAAGCACGGAATGGAAATGCATCAAAAACAAGATGCGGCGCATTTGAAGGCAATGCAAGAAATGGGAGAGTTAATGAAATCTCCTGAAGATATGCAAAAATGGTTTGAGTCTAAAAAGCAGGAATTTGATTCACTACCAGATAGCTAAGCGCCATTGTTGGCGGCCGTTGCTGCGTGCGTATATTTTAGGAGCATAATAAAATCAAATATTTTTGGATAATGATCTTTTTGGTTGTTTTGGTTTTGTCTGGAATAAACCCCAAAGATCAGTTCACTTGGTTTCTTGAAGTAGCTCCCGCTATTGTTGGCGGTGTTTAGATGCCAACACCAGTGAATATCATCCTGAATGGTTTTGTAAAAAGAACCATGAATACCGACATACTTAAGCAGGGTATAAAGTCGACTGGAGCAACGTTATCTCGCAAGGGTCGTTCGAGAAACTGGCTGTTACAAGCTGACCATGATCAGATTCGAGAAATTACCACATTAATTTATCAAACGGATGAAAGTAGCTGGCTATGGCTTGCGAAAAAAATCAACGATGAAAAACCTCAATTAGACCCGTATGAGTTGCGTATTATCATTAAACAACACCCGACGATGTCAGTTAGTCAGCTCGTTTCCTTAACGGATTGCTCCCTTTCTGAGGTTCGAAAAGCATTGGATGAAGTAGAGTGGGAGTAAAGCCGAATGGGAGTAAAGTCGAGTGGAAATAAGATTGATTGAATTAGACCTTAGCAGTGACAAATTTACAGTTGATGTACTTTAGTCTGATTTAAGATGTTTGGTAACAAACTCTCGTAATGCTGGCGAGATCTGTTTATAAGCTTTGGGTATTTCTGATGGATAGGGGAATGGACTATATAGCCACTCTGTTACGCTTTCTTTAGCCTTGAATATTTGAGAGCCTAGGGAAGCACCTTTGCTGTCTTTTAATTCAACATCGAAACCAAGTGCGACACTTCCATAGGATACTGGCAGTCCGGGAATCCACAAAAACAAACCTGCAAAGGATGCTCCATACAAAGTAAAGTAGCGATGCCATACCGCCTCATTTAATGTTACATGAAGATAGATAGGATCTTTAATGAACCGCTGTCTTGGATCGTTCAAGTTTTGGTAATCTATGAATTGTGCGATGCCTGCGGTGCGAAGGTCATTTATTATGGTATCTGCAACTTCTCTTGGCATTGACCTCGAACCCTTGGCGTTATCTAGTGCAAACTGCTGATGCCCGTAAGGCACAAGAGGTATCCATGCCAGTAAACCTGTACCTCCTCTAGATCTGCCCTTAAAAGGTCGGGCATCTTCTTCAATAACTACAAATATGTTTTCTGTTATAGGCTCGCTTAAAGAGGGGCCATCGGGCAAGTAAGCCAAGGACAAAGGTGGCGTCTGGGTCGAGCAGGCAGTGCATGCTGCGATAACGACTAGGGAGAAAATTAGTGTCAGCGGTTTCATTTTTACAATCTCCAACAACTAGATGTAATACTGCCATTACTGGGTGAACAACGAAGAGAAGTAATCACTGATTGGTTTTTCTAGAAGGTCTTGTGGGTGATCCCCTCCAAACGTTAGCCACTTGCTTGTTCCTTTAATATCGATCACATCAAGCAGATCGCCAGATGTCACATCAATAACCCAAATCTTCACGATTATCTTGTCTGGTCTGCCGCTCCATTCTGTAGCCCTATCTTCCCAGTGCTGAACTTCAGGCAAAACGAGATAGCGGGCGTTGGCATTGCGTGCTGATGTAAGAGCAGCCTCATAGACCTCGGGCTGATTAGCCCTTACTACAATAGAATGGTATTTAGTCAGCCCGTTTTCTATTTCCGCTGATGTCTGCAGTCCGGATTCTGTGTATACCTTATCTAGGCCCTCTACGCTACCGGGCTCTGATAGGGCAACATAAACAGTTTCTCCGCTAGTAAGTTTTGGGGGCGATTTGTAGGTATCTGTTCGCGTCATGTTGTAGGTGGCAGTACAGCCCATGAGCAGAGCGATCACGATATATAATCCGCATTTCGAAATTTTATACATTCCAGCTACTCCTTTGTCCATGTAGATTTAGCTATATTTGTATAAACGGTAAGTTTAGTGGGAGAATGCGAATTGACCAGACTATTTATAGATCAATATTTCAGAAGCTAATAACCAAAAATTTAGTTGAATTTGAATTTGAATTTTAAATGAGATCATGTACTGCTTAGTTTTTGTATGGTCTGGATATATCATTCTACAATACGCTATTTTAACCTATATCAATTTATCATCAGGGGGGGGGCTGGAACAAAAGGTTCAGCCATAACGCAGTTTTATTCTAAAGATAATGGTCAGGCGTCTGTCTAGTTATTATCTAGACGCCACCAAATAAACACTCTTCATGTTCATCAAGCCATAATGGATACTTGGCCATGGCTTTTGCATAGTTACGGCTTTGTACGTGTCTTTCTAGCCATGCTCGTAGGTTTGGGTACTGTGCTTGTACAAACCAGGGGCGATTAACCCGAGAGAATTGGCGCACAAAGGGCAGTAGGGCATAGTCGATAAGGCCTGGTTTTTGGCCTATAAAATATTCGCTGTCTGTAGATGCACTTTTTGTTGTGAGTCGCTGTTCGAGTTCAGCGATAAAGACTTCACATTTTTGGCGTTCTTCGATTTCGTTGTTTTGGTGAAAACGTTTAGATTTTTTATAGATTTCTAATTGAGGTTTGAATTCTTGATCGTTGCGCTTAATTAAATCGATCATAGCGGGTAAGTCGCTGGGATTATCTTTGTGTAACAAATCTTCAGGATCATTTTGTTGAAGTGCCCAGAGCATAATGTCTAGGCTTTCATCAATGACTTTTGCATCGGGTAAAATCAATACGGGGATAGTGCCTTTTGGCGATGCGGCCAGCATTTCTTCGGGTTTGTTCTTTGTAGTAATGGCGCGCAGCATCACTTGCTGTTGTGCCATCACCAAGCCAAGTCGAGCGCGCATGGCGTAAGGGCAATGTTGCAGTGAGTATAATATGGGTAACATTACAGCCCTTGACGATATTGGGCGTTAGTTGAAATACTGATCATCTCGTTTAGTTGAGTAGACGCTTGTTCGTTTCCTTGTAACAAGTTTTCAAAGTGCTTGATGAGCTGGACTTTATCTTGCTCAGCTTTTGAGCCTGCGCCTATGTTGGTTAAATCAATAAAGAACTCATCGAATAAATCAGACAGATCATTAACAACATCTAGATTTAGAAACTGTTCATCATTATAAATACTTGGGTAACCACCTTTTTGTTTATCAATGGAAAAAGAGATGCCTTTTACATTGGTAATGGTCGTGGCTTTTTCACACTTCAACATGCAGCCATCTTCAATGCTGGGTTTTTTACAGCCAACGGTTTGTTGGAAGAAACACTGGCGGCTGGTCATCATTAAAATCGGGTGGTAAATGCTGTAAAGCATCTTGAAATTATCTGGGCGGGCGATTTTTCTTATTTGCAGCCGGTTTATTTCATTGGAAATAAATGCACCGGCGCAGTTTAATTCCTCTTTTAATGTCAGTAGGGCATAGGAGTTGGTTGTATTTAAGAAAGGCCCTGCGATCCATTCAATATCCATCTCGTAGGCTTTGTAGGCGATGCCTGTATTGTTGCTGACGATACGCTTAGGTTTTACTTGTTCAAGGATTTTGACAGCTTCTAAATAATCTTTACCAATTAACACTGCCGGGAACCAAGGGATTAGCCTTGGGTTGGCTTTTAGTAGATCGCTGTATTTAGTACAGTTCTTTTTAAAGCTTTCCGGTAATTTAAAGTACACGTCGGCATCGGTTGAGTCACAGAGATGAAGGTCTTTTTCATCAGCGATCAATATCGACATTGTAGGTTTGCCGGAAGTTTTGTTGTTTTTACTTAATGCGGGCACTTCTATATTCGGAATGACGTCAATCGAGTCATTTAATAAGAACGCTAATTGATTTTTGAGTGATGTTAATTCTTTAAAAGGAATGCTTAAGCCTGAGTCGAAGTTTGTGAATATGATTTCAGTTAGGTTAAATTCTTCATTATTAAAACTTTTAAAGCGTTTTGTTAGCATTTCTTCATTAAGTTCAGACTTACCGGCTAACGCTAATACGGCTTTTGAGTGAATGCTGATGACTTTGGCATCTTTGTTGTTTTTGCCTACAGAATCATCGCCTACAAATGCAGTGATGCTTAATGGCGTATTGATTGATCCAGAAAACTCAATGTTAAGGGGCAGTTTAGCGGTACTTAAGTATTGGATTTTTTTCTCTAGCTCTGCACCTAATTGATTTTTGTCGGTGTAGAGTTCGTCCGTGACGTGTTGAATCTGTACTACAGAAATAGCACCACTACTATCGACAGCGTGTTTAACACTGTGATCACGAGGGTTGTCGATAAACATGTCTTTGGTCAAGTTGCCTTGCAAAAACGAGTTAGTGAAGTCGCGGTTAAATACTTTGTGTAAGTTGGAGTCGTCAGGCAAAAGTTTACCGGTTTCTACAAATTGATTGATTTGCTTGCGCCATGTATCTACCACGGTATAGACATAGTGTGCGCCTTTGATTCGGCCTTCAACTTTAAGTGAATCAACGCCGGCTTCAACCAATTCGGGTAAGTCAAAATACGCTGAGTTGTCTTTTAGGTTGAGTGGGTATTTATTCCCTGTTGCGGTAACTTCATATTCATCTCGACAGGCTTGGCTACAGCGGCCACGGTTTCCTGAGTTGCCTACACTAACGGAGCTTGAGTAACACTGGCCGGAAAATGCAATGCAAAGTGCGCCATGAACAAAGACTTCAGTCAGTATACCCACGTCATGGGACAGCTTAGTCAGTGATGTAATCTCACCAATATTTAGTTCTCGCGATAAGTTAACCCGGGAGGCGCCAATTTTATTTAAAAAATGTATTTGCCCTTCATTATGTGTGGTTAATTGCGTTGAAGCATGAATATCTAGCGTCGGGAAAAACTTTTTGACGAGGTTAAACATCCCAAGGTCTTGCACAATGATGCCATCAATGCCGCTATTCACGAGTTTGTTTAATAGCTTGATAACGGATGGCAGCTCTTGCTCAAGAACCACGACGTTAAGGGTTAAGAAAACCTCACAGTCGTATTTATGAGCCAGGCGTAACACGCCCGTTAAATCCTCAAAGGAAAGATTGGCAGCTCTGTTACGAGCATTCAGCGTATCTAGGCCGCAATAAACCGCGTTCGCACCGGCAACGATCGCCGCTTTAATGGCTTCAACATCACCGCCAGGCGCTAATAATTCAATCTTTCTGCTCATCTGATCCACTACTTTTATGATTCGTCATTATTGGGGGGGATTCTAGCGGTATCCTTGCTTGATTGCTATGAACACAAGTATGAAGGGAGGGAGCGTAGCCTTTTGATACGTGATTTTTTGAGGCTTTTGATAATTGAAAATATTAGGCAGTCGTGGGTGCGCTAAATGGTTTAGTGGTTGTGTTTGGCTGCCGACATTATCGTTCACCTCGTTTCATTAAAGAAAAGAAATCATAAGAGGGGTCTTCTGTTCCGGGTTTGCCAATTAGGGAGCCATCGATGATGGGGTGTTTCAAGTCAACCAATGAGGGTGAGTGAACATTGACCCAGTCCGCCACCACTGCTCGGTGATAAAATTTCCAGAGGCTGGCGCGTCGTTCGTATTTATCAAAATAGCGTCCGCCAATCAGTAAGTCCATGCTGCCATCAGGGGTTTTCATTTTATGAAAGGCCAGTACGTAGACTTCCCCTTCAGCTTTATTGGTATCTTCTGGGTCAAGCTTTATGTTTACCGTTGTGACATTGTGATGCAGTATTTCCATCGGTTCTTGGATTTGTGGTAGTTGATCAATAAAGTCCATTGCTAAGCCTTTAAAAAAACCACCGTGGTCATCGATGGCGTCTTCATGGTAGTAGCTGCGCATTTTTTCATAATCACGCCGATCAGCTGCGTTGCAATAGCCATGAATAATCTCGGTAATAGCCTGCTTAGCCAATAAACCCTGAAGCTGTTGCTGAAGATCGTCCGTCATTGTTGTTCTCTGTTATTGGTTTTGTGCTAAATACGTGAATTCAACTCGGAAGTGCGTTGAAATTTTACTTTCAGTTAAATTAAAGCGTTAGTTGCCCCCAATTTACTAGTCGACAATAGCGCCGTAAATCAACTGTTTTAATTGTCCCCGCAAATTGTAAGTGGAGGAGGGTAGTAGTTGGGTCATAAACACTACCGCCATATCCTCTTCTGGGTCGATCCAAAAGGCGGTGCTTGCCGCTCCTCCCCACGCATATTCACCAACCGATGCAATCGTTTTAGATTTTGTAGGGTCTAGGGCGACAGAAAAGCCCAAACCAAATCCCACGCCATCATAAAGGGATTCACTAAAGGCGCCGATAGCAATTGATCCTAAGTCACAACCATTGGGCAAATGATTTGTGGTCATGAATTCGAGCGTCTTTTTACTAATGATTTGATGTCCGTCCAGTTGCCCTTTATTTAATAACATTTTGCAGAACTGAAGGTAGTCTCCTGCTGTGGATATAAGCCCACCGCCACCGGATAAAAAGTCTGGTTTGCTAAGGTAATAACTGTCTTGAGGGTCATCTTGTAGTGCTAGTTCGCCTTTGCCGCCTCGCATATAACAGGCTGAGAAACGGCTTTGTTTGTCTTTTGGTATGTGAAATCCGGTATCTTTCATTCCTAGTGGTGTGAAGATGTTGTCCTGCAAATACTCATCTAAAGGTTGGCCGGAAATTTTTTCTATTAGATAGCCTAATACATCGGTTGATACGGAATAATTCCAGTGAGAACCGGGTGAAAATTCTAGAGGCAACTTTGCTAAGTCATTAATCATGTCTTGCAGATTACCTTGCGGTTCTAGGTCAAATGTCCCGATGCCTTTTTTACGATACATAGCATCAACATTGGTGCGTTCGCTAAAGCCATAGGTCAACCCCGACATATGCGTAAACAAATCATGGATTTGCATAGGGCGCTCGGGTCTTGATGTCGCCATGAGAGGGGCTCTTCCACTTTCATATACTCTTAAGCCTTGCCACTCTGGAATAAAACGGTGTACCGGGTCACTAAGCTGAAACTTGCCTTGTTCATACAGTTGCATCATTGCAATGGATGTAATGGGTTTGGTCATTGAATAAATACGAAACAGGGTATCTTTTTGCATCGTTTTGTTTCGTTCAACATCCATCATGCCTTGAGCATCAAAGTAGGTGACCTCACCTCGTCGATAAACCAATGTAACGGTTCCCGCAATTTTACCTTTCTGGATATATTGTTGATTTAGGTGATTGTTAATATTGGTCAATCGTTCTGGGTTCATGCCTGCAATGTTTTCAATGCCTTGCATACAAAACTATCCTGTTTGTTTATGGGTCTTAGAGGTCAATTTATTGAAGTTGGTATAAGATAACCTGTATTCGTTCATATAGGAAACAGGTGACCAATGCGACCCACGGTTTGGCTTAAACCCGGAATACTGTTGATTTATGGTGCGGCGATGGATGCTGATAATCATCAGCATAACGCTGTTCAATTGATCGTTCCGGTAAACAATTCCAGTAGCCGTTTAGACGCTGAAGGCCATGGGATAGCGATTGAAGGTGCGGCAATCGTTGATGCTCTGGTTACGCATAAATTAACGATGGATGAAGGTTGGGTGTTGTTAGTTGAGCCTCAAAGTGATTTAGGCCAGGCGATGAGTAAGCTGCTGGCGGAAAAGGTGGGTGATCGCGGTGTTATGCCTGTTGCTGGCAGTTCTATTGGTGCATTTGATGTTTCTGGTGTTAGTGGGCAAAAAAATATTGAAGACGTGACTTCTTGGTTGGGGCCAGTGTTGAACGAGTTAGCGTTAGAGCCTTTCTTTACTAGGCTTGTTACTGGTGTGGCAGGTGGCAGGTTACTCGATAAACGCATTCAACAATTGTTGGACATGTTGGATGAATGTTTCCAAGATGGGTTTGACTCACAGATTAGCTGGTCTGCTTTAGATGTGGCGAAGCAGCTAGCCCTTTCTGAGGGGCGCTTTTTACACCTGTTTCGACAAGAGATGGTTATTCCATGGAGGCCGTATTTACTATGGCGAAGGATGATGTGTGCGGTGAACGCCTTGATATCAGGGGCATCTGCGACAGATGCTGCCCATTTGGCAGGTTTTTCAGATAGCGCTCATTTAAGCCGAACTTTTCGTCGCTTATTCGGTATGTCAATTCGTCAGGCGCTAGGACTTTTTAAGAAGAGATAGAGAGAAGCTTTGCGGATCAAAGCCATGGCTAACACGAACAATATCTGCGGCTTCCATGCCGCAGATATTGTTTCTCGTTATATTATCGCTGATAACCCCTATTTATTGTCGTCCATAAATTCATTTTCTCCCTTGATGACCAGTGGATGGCCACAAATTGCTCGGGATGTTGTTAAACCGGCTTGCACGGCACCTTCAACACAACCAGCATTCATTCCGTTGGTGATCCAGTCTCCAGTGATATACAGGTTACTAAAGCCTGTTTCATCGGTTTTAAGGCGGTACTTACTGCTATTTACGACACTTTGAACATAACGTTCTGAGGGATCAATGTTAGAGCGCCAATATTGAGCGTCAAAGCGAGCAACACCTTGTTCGTTATCGGGTGCAATAAGCCATTCCCATTTAAACCCATTGCTATCGCTTTCACTGTTCGGCCAAAGTGATCGGATGTGTTTGTCCAACAGATTGATCGCATTATCTTTAACGATGTCTTTACACTTTGCGGGGAAGGAGTGGTCGCTAAAGGGAGGGAACTCGGTAACAGGCTGTGCTCCACAGAAATAACTGGCATTTTGGGGTTGGGTTTCAGTATCAGGCCAAACTTCACGACACAATAACTGATCCATTGACGCCCAGGTGTCCAGTGGTTCGGTAAAAGAGGTGAGGACGGGTTCTTCTCCCGATTCGGGGATTGGCGTCCAGCCCATTTCTTCTAAGGAGGGCTTTTGCCAAATTTGGAAGGCTTGTGTTGCGACAATTTTGACATTATCAACGCAGTCTTGCAGTTTTGGACTGAGTGGTAATAGTTTTGGACATACAACAGGAACGGAGCCCAGAGACAAACCGAAAATAATTTTATCAAAGTCTACACCCGCTTTTAGGGAATATTGTGGTAATGGTTTCCCATAGGCGTTTTCATAGATTTCTGGCCAGTTGCTCCAGCTAGATTCCAGATTAATATTGTTAGCTTGAAGTAGGTCGGCTTGTTTTTCTACAATCTGATCGTACAGTGGTTCGCTTGGCCAACAGGCTAAACCTTTGACATTTACGAGCGGGTGGTAGTGATTGGGGCCGCTGTTAAGTTGTACTTGTTCGGTGATTTTTATTTCACTTATGCGGGTAGGGTCATCGGGATCTGGTATGAGTTCTTCTACTTTATTAAAGTATTTAAATGTAACCCCGCGATCCTTTAGAACCTGATAGATAGGGGTGAAAACGACATCCCCCATACCAGCTTGCATCTTCCACATAATACCGCCTTCATAGCAGAAAACCATGCGTAAGGCTCCACGTAAACATGTTCCTGCCTCGAAGCTGGCTTTGTTGATATCGCCATCTTCATAGGCAAAAACCAGGTCGTAGACTGCTCGAACAGGGGCTGATTGAACGGTGAACTCTTCATTTGCACCGTGTTTGCGTAACCAGTCTCTAAAATCCATGTCGTTTATAGAATTAAAACCCTTTTCGAAAATGTCGTCTTCGTACATGCCCTTAAGTGACGTGAGCGCAAGGTCGATAAGGATATACAGTCGACGAATTTCGTCATTGTTATCCAATATATCCCCAAGGATGTCCTCGATAAGATCATCGATCCAGTCTTTTATATGGGTCAAGGATTCTAAAACCATGCCATGGTCACCGCTATCAAACAGGCGCCCAGGAATATCTACCCAGCTAACCAGGGCGTGAACAAGTTTTAATCCGTCGTTCATTAGATTTTCTAGAGGGTTATCAAATTTATCTAGCACTTTTTGTAAGATGACCCCAAAACCATGTCGGCGAGGTTTTGGGTCGTTATCGATATCAAGGCCCGTAATTTTTTCAATAAAATCTTCTACTGCTTGTTTAAGCCAGGCATACAGTGTTTGTGCTATTTGACCAATGCTTAGCATTTCTCGGCCATCACCCGGTAAACCTGCTTTCATTGGGAATTCAATGGGCCAGGTTTTCCATTCGTTTTTAATGTGCTCTTCAACAACAACAAAACTGTGAGGTTTAAACGCGTCTAACCAGGTAGCAAGAGGCGCATCTTTGGGGCGATCTAGTTCCCCATAAGCATCTCGCATGACCTTAAATGCATTTTCATAAAATCCAAACCAAATATGAAGGCCGTGTTCTTCAATTCGTTCATGGTCTTTCGCGTTCCTGCCACTGGCGCCTTTACCCCCAAGGCGCCAGCCCATTTGGTAAACGGTAAGTTCATAACGGCTTTGCCAGTCAGGTTGTGAGGTGATAGCAAAGGCCGCTGTCATGGCACTTACTCCGCCGCCCAGCACTGCAATTTTTTCTTTTTTAGCAACAGAATTATTAACGAGCTCCTCAGGTGGCTCTATAGAAAAGTCGAAGTTAATCCAAAAAGCTAACGGTGCGGATTGTGTGCCGATTTCTAGCCCTAGGTCTTCAGCAATAGGTTCGCTGGCATATTCCTGTAGGGTTAATTCGTAATCCCCGGGTAGTATCCCTGCACCATGAAAGCCGTTAATGATGGCCGGTGAGGTAGTTAATGCTTGGTAAACCGCATCTTTGCCTTCGCCATCAGGGAATTGTTTGAGGAATAGTTGCGGCAGGCGAGGTGAAAAGAGTCCTCCCAGCATCTGTTCAATAAGATTGGAGTCAGGGTGAACGACATCGTCTAGTTCACGAACGCTTTTGAAAATGCCTTTTGCGAAATCAATGAAATCTCCAAAATCATCCTCTAGTTCTTCTAAAAGGTTTTCTGCAGGAGGCTCACGCTTGATATCAAATAAACGGTGTAACGCCGCTTCTTCGTCTTCTGAGTAAGTTTGAAAGGCATTGACATCAATAGAGAAAAAGTCCGCTTCTTTAGGGCTTTTAGGCATTTTGAAATCGGCCATATATTTTGGGTAACCAAAAATATCACGACCGTTTAATACTGTCATTGGTTGATCTACCCAGATGTATGGGGTGATCCAATGAATACGATCAAGAACTTCTTCGCCATCTTTTTCGATGTATTGCCCTACGGGAACCCAGATAGAGGTATCAATTTCAGCGCCCCATCCCTTGCCGATATCTTCGGGGGCAGTGGAGTAGTCTTTACCAATATGGGTAAAGGTCACCATTACATAGTTTGTCAGGGGTTTGAAATGGTATTTGCCTTGAGCGACAGCATTTAATTGTTGATCACACATCGCTTGTAATTTGTCGATGTCTCCCTTTACGAAAAAACCATACATCATGGAGTCTTGTTGTTGAAAAGGAGGGTGCATCATCATGCCACCACCGCGGTATATAAAAGGAGGGCGATTGTTCGTTGCCATTGGTTAACATCCTGTCTTGAGAGATTGGTAAGTTGTAGGTTGTAAAAATTAACTATAGATGGAAATTTTAAAAAACTAGTAATATTAGGTTTTAATTAATACCAAAGGTAATTTCCTGATCTAGTATTAAAAAAAGGGCAGTTTTTTTTAAAAAATGTGGCACTAAAGTTATGGGGTGTTGGTTCTTTATAACCTAGAAAACGGAAGGACAGGTTCGAGCGAATGCTGGAAAGGAAGTATCTGGGGAAAAATCACCTGGAAAAACAAGTACTGAAAAAAGTACGGTTAGATAGTAGGCTGGAAAGCGATGTTAATGCCGCTTCGATGTGTGTTGCCAAGTATTTGATTTTTATGCGGTTAGTGTGTTTTCTTAGCGTGTTGTTTATATCTCCTGCTCAGGCGCTTATAGGAGGTTTGATAGAGCCGAATGCTGTTGAATCAGGGCAGTTGTACCAAGGTTTTTCTAGTTCTGGGTTTGATGATGGTATATCGGATCGCGCCTCTCTAGAGGCGTTAGAGAACGTCTTAATACCCATAGATAAAATATCACTTACAGGCGGATCCTATTGGCTTAAAGTCCCCCTGAGGAGCGACCTTGGGGATGGTGAATGGGTCGTTTATGTATATGGTTCTTATATTGAAAATATCCAGGCATACCTGTTAACACAAGATCCAACGACGCCAGTGCCTTTCCAAGTCCAACGAAGTGGTCATCAGGAATCTACCGAGCACCCGTTGCATTATGGTATGACATTTTCGGTAGAAGAGCGTGCGGGTTATGTTTTGTGGGTGCATCTGGATAGTCGTTATTTCTCTGGGACGCCTCGTGTTGAAATCAGGTCAAAATCTGAATTTAGTCAACAAGCGTTTAAAGATGATTTGTTGGTGATTGGTTGCTTGGGTGCAATTATTGTATTGGCAACTTATAACTTCATGTTGTTTTTATGGGTTCGATCTAGGGAATATCTGTATTATGCAATCTATTTAGTTTCCACATTTACTGGGTGGGCTGCAGTGTTCGCAGTGTATGCGCGGTTATTTGAAAATTTTGATGTGCTTTGGATAATGTTACCGTTTTATGTCAACGTCATCGCAAATACGTTTTTCTATCAAAAATTTCTGGATTTGTCTGAGCATAATAAAACCCTATCAAATGTTGGCTATGGAGTGGCGTTTTTGGCGCTGCTAATGATTGCGTCATTTTTCTTTGTCCCCTATTGGGTGAGTTATTTATTTGTCGCGGTTATTAATACTTTGTGGCTAAGTGTGGGTTTTGTTGCCGGTGTTGTTCGTTGGCGAGAAGGTTATAAACCGTCAGGTTTTTTTGTTTTAGGGTTTTCGGTTGTATTGATCAGCGGTGGCTTAGTGATATTTCCCTATTTTGGTTTTCCTCGGCTTATTTATAATGAGTTTTTGTGGGCGCTTGTAGCGCAAACGTTAGACGTTATATTTCTTGCCTGGGCATTGGCCAATCGAATTAATTTATTAAAGGAAGAGAAGGAAGTTGCATTAAAAACAGCTCATGATAGTGAGCAGTATGCAAATACTATTTTGACTCAAGCGAATGAAACGTTATTGACATCGTTGCAACAATCAGAAAAAAACCAAGAAAGAAAAGATGAATTTATTATGGCGGTAAGTCACGAGTTAAGAACGCCTCTGAATGTTATTAGTGGCTCACTAGAGCAGATGAAATATACAGAGGATCCCAAGTTATTATCTGAGTTACAACAATATATTCAATTTGGTTCTGATCGGTTGTCTACGCAGGTAGAGAATATTGTCACAATGGCAGAGACGGATCATTATGAGGTGGAGCCTCATAAAAATGATATCCGTTTAAAAACGTTAGTAAGTCAACTTCAGGAAGAAAGTGCTAGCTATTTATATCAGAAGCCCGTTGTGTTCGATGTTCGGTTTTCTGATTCTTTAAATGAATTTTATAACTTCGATGAACACTTAGTTCATCGTGTTCTTGCGCCTGTTGTGGATAATGCCTGTAAATATACAGAAGAGGGTAAGGTGCTTGTTGAGGTGGAACCTTATGAGGTGGGTGTGAAATTTGTTATCACAGATACTGGCCCTGGGGTGAGCGAGGAAATTAGGCAGACAATTTTTGATAGCTTTGTTCAGGCCAGTCAGGGGTATCAGCGTACCCATGAAGGCTTAGGCTTGGGGTTATCGATTAGTCAACGTTTAGTGCATCTACTGGATGGCGATATAGAAATAACAAGTCCCGCAGGTGGGGGATCGTGCTTTACGGTTCGAGTGCCGATGGATGCATCCAACATTATCGTTGATGCGAACAAGGGAAAAGGGGTTACCGGTCACGCACTGATTGTGGAGGATAACCAAGTGAATGCAAAAGTACTGACCGCATTGGTTAAACGTATAGGGTTGTCATCCGATTTGGCTGAGAATGGAGAGATTGCTGTACAGGCTGTGAAAGATAAGAATTACGATGTTATCTTTATGGATTTACAGATGCCGGTAATGGATGGGTTTGCTGCCACCGTGAATATTCGTAAGAATGGTAATCGTTGCCCTATTATCGCTGTTACTGCCAATTCAGACTATCAAGCACGTATTAAATGCTGGGATGTTGGAATGAACGACTTTGTATCAAAGCCGGTAAAGAAAGCAATTATTTTGGATGCTGTGACTAAGTGGATGTGTGTTTGATTTATTGTTCTAAATCAATGTTATAGCCCACAGATTGAACTTTTTCTTTGATTAATTAACTTGCTCAGTTAAATACCTAAGTCATTGATATCCCGTTGTTTAACTTCATCGATGTCAATTTCACCTTGAATTCTTATTGATTTGTAGTTGGTATTTGATATGAGGAGTGTCGGTGTTCAGTCAAAATATGTAAATATCTTTACAATTTAAATACAAACCTATTACCGACTTTATTCCGTGCTGTTATTAGAGTATGCATCTTGAATATTTGTGATTGAAATACGGTAAAACCAAATTTCTAATAATTTTACGTAAAGCATAATCAATTCAACAATGGAATAATGCTATGAAAGCCAGAGGAAATTGCGCCCTTCTGTTAGGAATGTGTCTTTGGATGGTTCATATTAATGGATATGCGTCGTCTGCGTTGGAACCTTATTATTTGCAGCGAGGTTCGGCGAATTCAGGGGCACCTGCTGATACAGCAACTGTTGATTCTATTGATTCATTTACTGGAGCTGTCCAGTTAAGCCAAACTGATTTATATGCCCCCGGCGAAGGTGGCATGGGGATTGCGATAACCAGGCATTATCGATCATTGGGGCGGCCAAGGTCAGATGTCAATTTCAGGGGCGAGCGCTCCCCAAATGGTATTGGTTGGATTATGCATTTTGGTCGAGTTATATCTCCCAACGGATCTCCAAGTTGCAACGCTAGTCAGGGTGATAACCTATCACGTAATAATAGTGTCTGGGAATCCCGGGAGGGATCTGCTCAAGCACTGTTGCCAGCGTTAAGTACTTGGGAGCATGACCTTATAACAAAAGGTATGTGGGTCGCTGATTGTATCAGTGGTGGTTATGTTGTTATTAGTCCAGATGGGACACGTTATACGGCAGATCATTATGTTTCTAAAGATGATAAGGTTTTTTATTATGTTACAAGAATTGAAAGTAAAGCAGGGCATTACATTACGATTGAGTACGGTGCTTCAGGAAACAGTAGTTCAGGAAATAATAGTGTAGCTAATGCGCTCTCCTTAGATGCATCCGCGACAGGGCATCGAGATCTTTTGCGAAAGGTCAGTGCATTTTCTAGTGGAAGCAGTGGTGCTGTGAACGTTGTTGAATTTAAGTATCGCGATGTTAACTCATGGGATGCCCGGTTAGATAATATTTATCACCAAGGTAGGAATTTAGTTCAATACACGTATAAAAAACAACTTGGTCGAGACTACCTGTTGATTGGTGCAACTCTGAATAATTCTGGTAATGCCAATATGGCATGGAAGTATGGGTACGAGGAAAGTCAACGAAATGGGTATTTATCATTGATTGATTATGAGAGCCCCGGAGGTACACGCGTTGAATTTAATTATCAAAGTGTTGATTTTCGCACGGGTTCGACGTCCTTGTTTGAAACGATGGCTGTTGATACAAGGACACTTACATCGACGGGTGGTGTTCAAGGCTCTGGTGTGTGGAGTTATAGTTTTGATCAAACTATAACTAGAGATAGGACGGTTGTTAGCCTACCGGGTGGTGACAGAATTGAATATGAACACACGGGGTCTGATAACTACCCATCGGGTAAAATATGGGAGGTAGGTTCTCTCAAAGAAGTGCGTTTTTATGATGGTACTAGCCTTACTAAAAAAGAATTATACAGCTGGGAAAATGGATCGGAATTATCTTCTCAAGACGAATATCATTTATATAAAGCAACAGATCGTAACAACAGCCATTGGTCGAAAAGGCTAACGTTGCACACCATTACGTTGGACGGAACTAATTACTCAACAACTTATAGTGGTTTCGATGGATTTAATAATCCCGGGCGTGTTGTTGAAACAGGCAATGAATCCCGAACTACAGATATAAGCTATTACAATAATAAGACGGATTGGATTATTAATGTGAAAGGGGACGAGAAAGTTTCTGGTGACGGGGATATCCTTAGAACCTTTTACTCAAGTGGTTCGCTTGCAGGGAACCTGAAGACAGAGTCTGTTTTTGGCGCAAAAACTACGTATACGTATCATACAGTAGGCACGTCTAGTGGAATGCTTAAGACTGTGGATGGGCCCTTGTTTGGCGATACAATTTCATATTTTTACTATGAACACGGTATTCCAAAAAGAGAGGAGCACCCAGAAAGTACATCAATTATTCGTGATGTTAATCGATATTCAGGTGATGTTAAAAGTGTTAAAGATCAAAGAGGGCGTACGGTTGGGTATCAATATGACCGATTTCATATCGTAACGGATATCCTCACTGCTAGGTCTGATGATAGCAATATTTCCGTATTTCCAAGTTATACGTCTTCTGGGAAATCTGTGAGGGTGTCTCGAGGCGGTTTTAGCGAAACATCAAAATTTGATGGTGCTGGGCGCTTGGTGTTGGTTACAAAGTCTGCTTCAGGTGAATCGAGTATTTTTAAGAAATATACATATGACGTTAGAGGCCGGATGATTTATGAGTCAGATGACTATTTTACTGCTTCTTCTAGAAAAGGAAGGGCGTTTGAATACGATGTTTTAGGTCGAATAAAAAGCGTAAGGTATGATGCTGATGGTTTTACGGTTAGCTATGATTATCAAACTGGGAACGTGACGAAGGTGTCCAGAAGTGGCACAACGAGTGTGTACAATACATATCGCTCCTATGGTAATCCAAATGAAAAGCATTTAGTTGGTATTTCTAAAACGGGAACATCAAATAATACCAGTGTAACTATTAAGACAACAATTGGTCGTGATAAATATGGATATATCACCTCTGTAAAACAAGGGGATAAGACAAGAACCTATAAATTGGATTCATACAAAAACCTGGATTATGTTGATAACCCGGAGACCGGTCGAACAGAGCTAACATATGATCTGGCTGGAAACCTAAAAGACTCGAAAGTTGGGGGCTCTGGCGTTACTCATTACAAATATGACAGATTGAATCGCCTTGTGAAAATTGACTACCCTGATGATCCCAATAGCGGCACTGTTGATGTTATTTTTGGTTACTATCCAGATGGTAAATTAAAGTATACCGAAAAAAATGACAGCTCCTCTGGCGGAAATCGATGGGATTATGATTATGACAAGAATAATAACTTGGAATATGAGCAACTATCGATTGATGGGTCTATATATTTGTTTGATTATGAATATAACGCTCTCGACGCAGTAAAAGGCCTCCACTATCCAAAAATTAGCCAAAATCCACTTTTTATAGATTACGCCCCTGATGGTTTTGGGCGTCCATCTAAAGCCAGTGATTATGTGACTGATGTTGGTTATCACGCAAATGGAGCGGTGGACTATACGGAGTATGGCAATGGCTTTAGAAATACATTTACTTTAGATGGCCGTCAGCATCCGGATTTATGGCAATCACTGAGAGGGGGGAGTGTTGCCATGGAATATGATTATGAATTTAGCCGGCTGGGTAACCTTGATAATATTTCAGGTGATAGCGTTACGCGAAGTTTTGAATACGATAGTTTCAACCGCTTAACTCATATGAATGGTTCTAGCATTGTTAGTTATGATGAACTTGGAAATATTACGCATAAAGCTTTGGCGGGAAAAACAATCAGTTATAACTACGACGGTGCAACCAATAAACTTAGCGGAGTTACTGGCAGTGTATCTTCGGGGTTTTCTTATGATAGTTATGGAAATATGACAAATAACATCGATAACACTTTCTTGTTTGATGATGCCTCAAATCTTATCAGGGTGAATGGAACGGGGTATACTAAATATGACGGTCATAATAGGCGTCTAAGGAAAGAACATTCAACTAGTACTGGCCATGAATTTTCTTATTCTATCTATACGAATGATGGAAAACTTCGTTTGGAAATTGATGCTAATGGAGATTCAAAGGAGAATGTCTATGTTGCGGATCAGCTGGTTGCCAGCCGTAAGCTTGAGGGACGAGAGCCTCCTGCAGGTACGGTGCCTGATGCTCCGGTATTAATTAGCGCTGTTCTTAATGGTGAAGGGTTGCATGTTCAATGGAATACCGTAGACGCATCTCCTGAAGTCGCCTATTATAATGTGCGTATTAAAGAGCCAACCATGAGGTTTTATTACTGGAACATAGTTTTTGGTGCGGATACAGACAGCTTTATTCATACCCTTTATGCAGACTATCCCTGGAAGTTAGATATCTATGTTGAGGCCGTAAATTCTGCCGGAACAAGCTTGGGCTCGAATGAAATTGAGGTTGAAGGGGTTGTCGAAGAGCCGCCTGGTCCTCCTGAGCCCCCTGAGATAACCCATGTTACGCCATCGCTTGCTGGGCATAACGGCGTAACTTTGAATTTTAGCGGGGGTGGAGCCCCTTCGATTTCACATTACGTTATTCGTTACAGGAGGAATAGTGCGTCGAGATCACTTTATACTTCTGCTAGTACAACGCCTTATCAAGAACTCATTGTTGAGGGAGGGGATACCACTAGTGTGTTTTTAAGTGATGTTGGGGCAACCCCGTATACCGTATATATGACGGCCGTGAATGAATTTGGTGAAAGTGGACAAACACCGACGTATCAACCTGATTTGATAACGGGTGAGTTAGTTGTTGCTGACGATGAAAATGACAGTAGCGCCGATTTAGAAACGACAATGCGGTCAGTTGCAAAATGGAATTCAACCGCAAAAAACTATAAATATGCGGTTGATGTGATCAATCACGGCGTGGATGCAGCGGATGATGTAACGTTAACGCTGACATATCCAGATGACGGAACATTGTTAGTGACGAATATAGTACCTGGCCAAGGCTCATGTGATAGCTCGGGTGATGAGTGCTCATTGGGAACACTTGCCGTTGATCAAAAAGTATCTGTAGAAATAACGGTTACGAAAGATCAAAAGGGAGATAAAAATCATGGTGCGGGTGTTACTTCAAGCGCGGTAGACCCGGATGACAGTAATAACTTCGCAAGCGGAAAGTTTGGTGGATCGTTAGGCTGGTTGCTTATTTTAGCAATGTCTTCCTTGGTAACTCGAAGAATAGTAATGCCATCGAGTAGAGGGAGTTTGTCATGAAATTCGTAGCGAAATCTGGTTTAAAGCATCGACAAAAGCAGAAGGGATATGGAGTGGATAATATGAAATCGATCATTGTTCAATTCATGTTCCTAGTTGTCTGTAGCTTTTCAATGTATGCACAAGCTGCTGAAGTGGAAACGGTTACTTATTACCACACTGACATGCTGGGTTCCCCTGTTGCTGCCTCCAATGAGAATGGAGAAATACTGTGGGAGGAACGTTATTTACCTTATGGTGAAAGTGAGTTTAACCTTCAAGCAGAAGAATCAAATACTATTGGTTATACGGGTCATAGAAAAGAAGATTCCGGGCTTGTTTATATGCAAGCCCGATACTACGACCCAGTTCTTGGCCGCTTCATTAGTACTGATCCTGCGGGCTTTTCTGAGTCAAACTATCAGACTTTTAATCGGTATGCGTATGCCAATAATAACCCTAACTCATTTTATGATCCGAACGGTGAAGTTGCTAATTTCGCCCTCAAGTTTATTGCAGATGTGGGTTTAAATTTAGTTATTAATTACGCTACCACCGGTTCCCCTAATTTGGGAATGGCTCTTAAAGATTCTGCAATGGATGCCTTTAATCCAGCTGCAACGCTGAAAAAAGCCAAAAAAATTGGACAGTTGATTAAGACGCTAAATAAGGATAAAAAGGCGAATATCGCAGAGAGTGCTGGTGGGTTGTGTTTTGTGGAGGGAACGCCAGTTCATACTCAGGATGGCTTAAAGCCAATTGAGGCAATACAAGTAGGCGATATTGTTGCATCAAAAGATGAAGTTACAGGCGTAACAACGTGGAAGCCGGTTGTTAAACTTTTTGTTAACAGCGATAAGCAGATTCTAAATGTTACTCTGGTGAGCCCTTCTGGAGCAGAAATTCTAGGTGTTACCCCTGAACACCCTTTCTATGTGAAAGGAAGGGCGTGGGTAGAAGCGAAAGACTTGGTGGTAGGTGATGAAATTGTTACCCTTAACGGGGAGCAGTTGTTAGTTGAAGGAGTGGAACCTGACAAAGAACGTCATACTACTTATAACTTTGAAGTTACAGAGTATCACTCTTATTTTGTTGGTGACGTTGGTGCTTGGGTTCATAATCAATGTGCTGTTCCAATTGGGGGTGGAGTAGGCGGAAAAATAACTGGATATACAAAGCATGGCTTGAATCAGGTGTTGGGACGCAATGGCGGCCGAGGCGTAAGTGCCAAACATATGCTTGATGCAGTAAAAAACCCTAAAAAAGTCGTAGAAGGTGCTAATGGAGCGATTAAATACCAAGGAAAAAAGGCAGCCGTGGTATTGAACAGCGAAGGCAAAGTGATTACGGCTTTCGGTAAGTCACGTGGGCCACAAATATGGAAGCAAGGGACAACGCGTGCATCTGGTAGTGGCTCTGCTCAAAGGCGAGCGAATGAGACTGGATTTAGCTATAACCCCAAGGCGATTAGGTAACTATGATGCTCTTTAAAATTAATCGTTCTCATATCAAACTACTAGTCGATGCTCTTGGGGATTCTAATATAGCCTCAAAATTCAATGATGCAGAAGAGTACGTCGAGAAAGAAAAGTATCACACAGACCGATATGTTGTCGACCTGTGTGATAATGAGAGAGAGTCAATAATAGATTCACTAGGAGACTTTCTGATGAGCTCTGGTTTGAGTGAGTGTGGGGAGCTAGATCCCGTTGGTCGACAGATAGAATCACTTATTGATATTTTTAGTAATAGGTAAAAATTAGCTAACCGCCAAAATTTAATGTCCTAAAGAAGGTAAACGAAAATTCAATGGGGAGTACAAAAGAGCAACACTTGTACATGATTGGAGATGCTGATGGAAATATCAAAAAAATAGGCGTCAGTGGCCAACCATTAAATATCTTGCTTCACCTTAAAAAAGATAAAACAGAACTAGAAAGGTTTAAATTCAGAGGGGGAGTCAAAATAGCTGAATAAGTAGGATTACCAATGGAGTGCTTATTTTTCAATTCGAAAAATAGGCGCTTTGTTGGTTTTTGTAGCTGGAGAATCGAAAGTGTTCATGTCATGGTAAAGCATTATCATGATGTCACAAACGCCCCTCTCGCTTAATCTCCATATACCGATTTACCAATGTAACAGGTAGCATGTTAGGTAAACTATTTACCGTGATTACACCCTGTTGATTGAGTGTTCTTTCAATGACTTTTCGTTGGTCGAGATAGTCTATCGTTCCAGCATAGGTTAGGGCTTGCTTGAAGTTGTCTATCGGTTGATGGGTGATGTTGTGTAGCACCGGCTCCTCCAAGTTAGCTACCATTACAAGGTGTTTCTTCTGCAAAATACGAATGGCAGGTTCTAAGTCATCGGTATTTTCATCACGAATATTTGAAACAAAAATAATCAGTGAGCGTTTATTGTGCCGGGTTAACAAGGCTTTCGCAACGGATGAGTAATCGCTCGCAGAAGGTGTCGCATGCAAATCATAGACGTGATTAAGCAACTTGGGCATGTTGGCGACACCTTTTACGGGTTTTAACCAGCGTGATTGTCCTGCAAAGCTCATTAATCCGACGGAGTCACCTTGTTTGAGGGCAACATAAGACATTAATAAGATGGCATTAAGTGCGTGATCAAAGTGGCTCAAATCACCATCCTTGTTTCGCATTTTTCGACCACAGTCCAAAAGGAAAATAATCTGCTGGTCTTTTTCTTCTTGATACTCTTTGGAAATAACTTTGCGTTTTCTGGCGCTGGCATTCCAATCAATTTGTCGCAGGCTGTCACCTTGGCGAAAGTCGCGTAACTGATGGAACTCCATGCCTTCACCGCGTCGTTGCTGTAGTCGTACACCCATTTGTGAGGTTTGTTGTTCCATCGCAAGCATTGCAAATTGTGATACTGCAGCAAAGTTTGGGAATACTTTGATAACGGATGAACATTGTTGCCAATGGTGGAGTTGCCATAAGCCCAGTGTGGAGGGAGATAATACTTCTATATTGCCAAATTGAAGGTCACCGCGTTTTTTAGGCCTTATGCGATACGTCACAATTAAGGATTGTTCTGGTATCAAGGTCATTGTTTGTTGTGGAAAATCAGCTTCTACATCGGAAGGATGGTGATCAAACAGGGTGATTTCTGTGGGTTGATGAAATCCGTGTTGAATGGTGATTGTGACCGGTGTCCATACGCCAAGAGCCATCGTGTCACCTAGTTTTCGTTCAATGGTGAGAGGGCTTGTTTTTAGTTGGCTAAGGCCATCAAGTAATGACACCAATAACAGCACTATGCCGCTGACTTGCCATATGGCGGTTAACGTTGGGGAAAAATCTGGGTTGGTAATGGCATTTGGTAGCCAGAAATTCAACGCAGAAAGTAATCCTGTTGCACACCAGAGCAAAGTGCACTGTAATAGTCTATTGGATGGTTTCATAGGTACACAGTCATAATGGTTATTATTTTTATGTCAAAATGGATGCGGATTTAACATTACTGATTATGGCCTGCTGGTTAAGGCCGCAGGCTAAAGTCGTGGCGCTTCAACTTCATCGAGTAATTGTAGTAACGCTTGATCAATCTGCATGCCTTCAATTTCCATTTCAGCGGTTAGCGATACACGGTGGCGTAGAACCGGTACGGCCATGCTTTTAACGTCATCTGGTGTTACAAAGTGGTTACCTTTTAATAGCGCATGCGCTCTGGCAGCACGTATTAATGCAATACTGGCACGAGGTCCTGCGCCAAACGAAAATGTACGCCATTCCCGTGTTGCTCGGGCGATGTTGACGGCATATTCAAAAACGCTGTCATCTACATCCAGTGCGGCTGTTAATGCTTGTAGCTCCACCACCTGGTGAGCTTTTATAACGGGGTCAATTGCTTCGACGTTTAAGTTATCTTGCACTTGACCTGTGGTGACTTGTTTCACCAGTAAGATTTCTTCATCGGCTTGTGGGTAGTCAATAAGCACTTTAATCATAAAGCGATCAAGCTCAGCCTCTGGAAGAGGGTAAGTGCCTTCTTGTTCAATAGGGTTTTGTGTGGCTAACACCATAAAGGGGGCGTGGGCGATAAAAGCTTTACCTTCGATAGTGATTTGTTTTTCTTGCATCACTTCCAACAAAGCGGCTTGAGTCTTAGCGGGGGCACGATTGATTTCATCGGCAAGCAGTAAATTGGTGAATGCAGGGCCTTTGCGGATTTTAAATTGCTCAGTTTTCATGTCATACATAGCATGACCAGTAACGTCGCTGGGCATTAGATCTGGCGTGAATTGGATGCGAGAAAATTCACCAGAAAAACATTTAGCAAGGGCTTTAACGAGTAGGGTTTTACCTAATCCTGGCACACCCTCAATCAATACATGGCCGGATGCGAACAGCGCCACAAGAACTTGATCAATGATGTCTGCTTGGCCGACGAGCACCTGATTTATCTGCTCTCGAATGGTTGAAACCAGCATGTTGGCTTTATCGAATTGTTCGTCGCTAATGTGTGGGCTTTCGGTGGTGTCGTAGGTGTTCATAGTCGATTCCTTAGTTGTTGCAGCAGTTGAATTCGCTGAACAAATGCATTTTCTTTGTACTCAAAAGATGGAACAAAGGCTGATTGCACAGACTTTTCGTCCAT
>CAJXXT010000064.1 GCA_913063495.1 uncultured Gammaproteobacteria bacterium
CCATCCACCAATGATCCATACCGCAATGGCACCGATCAATTTTGGGCCATAGAATATGGCCATTTCCGTGCCTTGAGTAATCACTTTTTCGGTATTCATTTTGTTTCCTTGATTTATTGGTAACAATTAAAAGCACTTTTGCTTAGGTTTAATTGAGCTGGAATTAAAATTTCAACAACCCATTATGTGATCGTTACGGTTGTGTCGCTATTCGGGCATCAAATGTAAAATGGAGGCGTATGGGTTGAGTGAGTGTAGCTTAATCTTCGTATCCTGGCGGATTCTAGCGTGAAATGTGACATTAGATAACATCTGAATTGTTAAATGCTGAAAAATTCTATCTTACTATGTATTGTGGACTGGTTAATGAGTTGAAAATCATTACACTGTGACAACTTATTTTATTAATGTGTATGGCGCTTATTGAGTGTTAGGGGAGAGGGTATGAACAAGGCGGTAATTTCATCTATTTTATTGGCATCAGGTATAGCTGTATCGCCTATTTTAATGGCGGAAGATGATGCGCCGGATAAGAAGTTGTGGAGTGGTGAGCTTGGGCTTTCCTTTATTTCCAATAACGGTAATACAAACAGTCAAAATCTTGGCGTTAAGGCAAGGGGTATTCGAGACGGTAAGGTTTGGCGTAATACGTTTAAGCTAGAAAGTTTGAATGAAGAGACCGATGACATTCGTTCTGCAGAGAAATATTTTGCTTCTGCCAAATTTGATAGAAAACTTAGCGAAATTGATTATATATTTGGGTTAATTGAACATGAAGATGATCGTTTCAGTGGTTATGATTATCAAACCTCTGTCACTGCGGGTTATGGTCGTAAGCTGATTCAAAATGATGTTCATAAGCTAGAAATGGAAGTGGGCCCAGGTTATCGTCGAAGTGAAATAAAGGGCGAAAATGATGTAGAAGAAGAGGGTACACTTCGTGGGGCGCTTAATTATGATTGGGTTATCACCAAAGCATCTTCATTTCGCCAGGAAGTGAGTGTTGAAGCAGGCGAGGACAGTACAATTAGTAAGTCCTTATCTCGATTTAAAACACAGCTAAACGGAAGTCTGGCACTAGTCATTTCTTACGAGGCAAAGCATACGTCAAGCGTACCTGTTGATACTCATAAGTTTGATTCAACAACGTTTGTATCGTTGGACTACTCGTTCTAATTACATGTTTTAGTTGTTGTTCAGTTAATACTGTCGCTACGGCGTAGTCTCGTTGCCACATAGCATTAGGTAAGCTCAATAATTTTAATGTAAGGTATTGATATTAAAATTATTGAGCTTACCTATTTACAGGAATGTAAAACACTGTAAAACCCCCTGTCGTTCGATCTGCTTTTTCCCTCTCCTATGTTACCTTTATCATTAGAATAATGTGTTTTGTTTGATCTTAATTTGATTCTCAAAATCAACAGGTGGTATTGATGGAAAAGTTATTTCTCAAACAGCAATATCTAGAATATTCAGCAATGCCACAGAATATTTTGGTGTTAGCATCTCAGGAAACGGGTTGGGACATCGTTGAGAGTAATGTTGAAGGTCATGAGTGTTTTTTCTGTAGCTACTATTTGATTGGTCAGCTGCCGGAGTTGATAGGTCAGCAGATAGTTGATGATTATGACGCGTGTCTGTTGGTTGATTTCAACGATTCTATGCCGCTGTACAATGACGTTATTCAGGTTGTTTCGCAGAAAATACCTTTATTAGTTGGTGTTGGCCCTAGGGATGAGCTTTCTTCAAAAATTGCTCATCTGATGGCAGATAGTTTTATGTTGAGCGAATGTACAGCAGAGTTCTTGCGCCAACGCGTGGGTTATGTGGTTAGTTCTTATTCGAGGGTTGGTGTGTCCTGCGGTTGATATGTATAAAGCTGGCATCTATATTGAAGTGGTCTCGTCTACCTTCTTGGTATAGCTAAAGGGGCTTATTAAAGGGGTTTATAAAGGATCGAATTTATGCATATAGGTTATTTGGAAGATGATGTGCAACAGGCATCTACGTTAACGCAATGGATGGTAGAGCAAGGGTATCAATGCACACATTTTGAGCGGGCATTTGAACTAATACAAGCGGTAAGGCAAGGACGATTTGACGTGCTTGTTCTTGATTGGGAGCTGCCGGATATCTCTGGTATTGACACATTGGTAACAATACGCACACAAATTAATGAGGATATCCCCGTGCTCTTCTGTACGCAGCGGGATGCCGAAGACGATATTATTATGGCTCTTGAAAAAGGTGCAGATGATTATGTAGTAAAACCCGTTCGTAAAGGCGAGCTGAATGCGCGCCTGAATGCTTTGGCGCGTCGTGCAGGTGTAGGGGGTGTCGTTAGTGACGTTATTGTTCAGCCGCCCTATCGATTGGATTTGAAGAGCAAAAAAGCATTCAAACAAGAAGAAGCAATAACGTTGACGGAAAAAGACTTTGATCTTGCCGCATGCCTTTTTTCAAACTGTGGAAGAGTGTTATCTCGCTCGTATTTATTGGAAACTGTGTGGGGGTTGTCGGCAGATATAAACACAAGAACCGTTGATGTGCATATTAGTCGGGTTCGTAAAGCTTTTGCTATTGGGCCAGAAACAGGCTACAGAATAAAAACGGTGTATCAGCATGGGTATCGTTTAGAACGCATTGAACCTGAAAATTAGTCGCTAAAGAGGAAAGTACGTCACATGGTAAGTCGATTGGTTAAACGATTGGTTAGTCTATTATTGGTTAGAGAAACACGTTCTTACCCTTTAATTGGTCTACTGTTTACGCTTCTAATTTTAGGCGGGGGGACAGTCCGAGCAGATGAATGGGTTTATACGTTTAGACCTGGAGATACGTTGTGGGTCTTATGTAGTACCTATGTTGCTGAGCCCGATTGTTGGAATAAAGTTGCCTTACGTAATAAAATTGCTAACCCTAGGCGAATCTCCCCAGGCACCAAGTTATATTTGCCGATTGCGTGGTTGAAGGTTCAACCAGCAAAAGCGAAAGTGCTAACAGTCGAAGGGGAGCCAGTGATGTCTCTTGATGACGGGAAATTTAAAACGATTCAGAAAGGTGACTCTTTCTCCGTTGGTGATCACCTGCACAGTCGTGATGGTAGTTTTTTATTGGAGTTTGCTGATGGTTCTCAGTTGATGGTAAAGGCAGGTTCTGAAGTGCTATTTGATACACTAACTCTATACGGGGACAGTGGCATGGTGGATACGCGAATTCGATTAAACCGAGGCAGAGTCCGGGCAAAAGTGACGCCATCTAAAGGCAGTGGATCGCGTTATGAAATTGTTACGCCTGCGGCCGCTGCGGCCGTGAGAGGAACCGTTTTTCGAGTATCAAGTGCTGTTAGTGATACTGAAGGTGATGCACCGGTTATGACGACCGAAGTATTGAAAGGTAATGTCAGTGTAGGTAATGACCAAGGTGAGCAGTCTGTTGATGCCGGTTATGCCGTTAAGGCAGAAAAAGGAAAAGTAGTGATGCCGCCACAAGCGTTGTTGGGAGCCCCGACGCTAACGCTTGATGTGGAGAAACGAATCGCTGATGTTGTATCAGAGTTTCCGTTAGTATTGGGGTGGCAGCCTATTGATGGTGCCAGTGCTTACAGGTTGGAGCTTTTTATTGTGGAGGCAGGTGACAGAGGGGAGGAGCGTTTTATATTTGAGGAAAAGCTAATTGTTGCGAATAAGACGCTTTCTTTATTAAAAGAGGGGCGCTATAAAATCAATGTCAGAGCAATTGATAGCAATGGATTTGAGGGAGTTGATAAGACGATTGAGATTGTAGTGTTGTCTCCACGGGAGGTCATTGTAAAAGTGGAAAACGAGCGCTGGTGGCCATATGTCTTTGGTTCAGCCCTGCTGTCATTTCTAATTCTCTAATGTCGGATAAACGTAAGTGGATATCTTCAGCGCGATTAACGTCTAGATTCGCTTTGGGAATATTTTCATTTTTATTGTTGTGTTTGTTGTCGTTATCTTACTATTTTCAATGGCTTGTGAAAGTAGATAATCAATTCTATGACCAACAAATTCGTTGGTTAGATTCGGATCCTCCAGAGGATGTTGTTGTTGTAGCTATTGATGAGCAAAGTCTTAGTGAAATAGGGCAATGGCCTTGGTCTCGGCGTTATCATGGTGAACTTATTAAGTTGCTTGATGAGGGGGGCGCACGGTTAGTTGCTTATGATATTGTTTTTTCTGAACGATCTTTGTTGGATCTAAATGGTGACACTGCATTGCAGAAAGCGTTGCAATTGGATCTGTCGGTAATTTTACCTATTTATGTAGATCAATTGCAAAAGGGCGCTCAGTTAGTTGAGGTAATGCCGCACCCTATGTTTGCAGAGTTCTCGGAGCTAGGCCATGTTAATACTGAACTAGACTCAGATGGTGTTGTTCGAAGTGCGTATTTATATCAAGGTGTTGGCGATGCATACTGGAACCACTTTTCATTAACTGCTGCAGAAATTCTTGGGTATGTAAAGCCACGGTCAAGGGATGGAACTGCTGGTTCTAATGTACGTCGCGCCCCATTTTATCGTGTGGCTGAGCAGCAAGTATATATCCCATTTGCTGGAGATACAGGGACATTTCAGCAGGTGTCATTTGTCGATGTAATAAAAGGGCGTGTGCCAACATCGGTCTTTCACGATAAGGTGGTGTTTGTTGGAGCAACTGCGTTGACACTGGGGGATGCGTTGCAAACACCGACAACGGTGCATGGAGAACAGATGCCGGGCGTTGAGATAAATGCAAATATATTTGATTCCATACGGAAGCAGCATCTTATTCATCCCATAGATCCATTGCTGGGTATGTTTTTTTCAATCACGTTGTTACTAATAACACTAATTGTTGTTCCTAGGGTGAGTGCTCCTGTGGCATTACTTGTGACAGGGCTAGTATGCAGTTTAGGTTTGTTGGGTGCGTATTGGGTTCTGGTTAACTATTATATTTGGATTCCCTCGGCATCTGCAATATTAGGTGCGCTCTTAGTGTATCCGTTATGGAGTGTTATTCGTTTAGATCAGGCGTTGCGGTATTTTAAAAAGCAAATTGTTATTTTAACAGAGCAGCTTGAAGAATCATCGGATTCCGGATTGATACCGGAACCGGGTAAAAAAAGCTTTTCTCGTGTTGATGCGTTGTTTACAAGTTTGGATATCCCGGATTGTGGAATATGGAAAGACGGCGAACGCTATTACCTAAGGGGCCGCACCACGAAAGGTGGGCGTGAATTTTGGTTAAATAACTCAGATTATCGGTGCTATTCAGTTATTTTTAAAGAAAGTACCTATGACATCGTGCTGCCTTTATTAAAACAATCGGCCGTTGATGACTCCGTTAATCGTTTTTTTGTGGATTTGATTGCCTTGACTGAAATCCCGGAAGACATGGAGAATAAACCTTCTTACGATCTTCTTATTAATAGTTTGGAGAAGGTGCGCCAGTCGCAGGCCCAACTTTCGCAAGCTCGATCACTATTTCAGTCATGTTTGATTGAGATGGCGGAAGGGGTAATTATTAGCGATCTGTTTGCTGAAGTATTGTTTTCTAATAAAATGGCCAATCGATTGTTGTCACTGGATGACGAAAAACCTTTATGGCAGACATTTTCTGAAATGGAGATTATTTCAGGAAGTGATTGTTGGGAAGGTGTTTTTCGTTTTGTGTTGCTAAATAACAATCATAAACAACAGATTGAAATTAGATCCAGCGCCGGAAAAGAGATATTGTTAAACCTGGAAGTCGTTGGCGAAATGGGTGCTATGCATCGTTTTGTTGTTATTAATGTGGTTGATATCACGCGCATTAAAAATGCCCAGAGAACAAGAAATGAAACTATCAATTTTGTTTCTCACGATATGCGAACACCAATGGTTTCATTGATGTCTTATGCAGAGAGGTTGAGTTCTCTTCATGAGGGTGATAATGAGTGGATGGATGCATTGGCGAATATCAGACATTATGCCAATAAAAGCCTGCATTTTTCCGAGCAGTTTCTACAGCTGGCAAAAGTTGATAATGATGAGCCAATACAACATTATGATGTGGATATGTTGGATGTGGCATGTAATGCAAAAGATGATATCTATAATCAAGCTGTTGAGAAAAACATTCGTATTACAATGGAAGAGGAAGGGGGCGATTTTTGGGTTAGCAGCAATGGCGATCTGTTGGAAAGGGTCTTGGTTAACTTGTTGTCAAATGCCGTCAAATATAGCGCATCAGGGGCATCAGTAAGCATTGCTCTACAAGCTTCTTCAAAGGGAGTGCAGGTGTCAGTAGTGGATACCGGTCCAGGTATCCCCGAAGATGAGCAGAAATATATTTTTAAGTCTTTTCATCGTTCATATCGCCACCAAGGGGGGAAAACAGGAGCAGGTTTAGGCTTGCGTTTTGTGCAGGTTGCATTAAATCGGCTGGATTCAACATTGGAATTTACTACCAGTAGCGATGGCACCTGTTTTGAATTTATACTTAAAAGAGAATTAAATACGTAAGGTAGAGAAAATGGTCAAAGTGATTCTGATAGGTTTTTTGTGGGTTTTTACATCGGTTAATGTGGCGTACGCAGAGAGTGGTGTGATTCACGTAAATCCTTCCGTTGGATATATGAAGTTCGATGGGGGTAGCGAGCTAAAAAGCAAAATAATGCCTGTTCTGGGTGTTGAGTATATGTTGTCAGATACCTATGGCATGTCAGTTTCTTTTACTCATGCAGATGTTAATGTTCGTGATGTTAGAGATGATGCTTCTGTTTCTTTATATTATATGGATGGCTTGTATTACTTACCCCGCGACAAACATTGGCAGCCCTATTTGGCCGTAGGAATTGGACATCGAAGAATGAAATTGAATTTTGCTGATCAGCGTTCTAATAAATCGGGTAATGAAACGGAGACACAGTTTCATGTTGGCGGTGGTTTTCGCTATGACGCAAATAACAAGTTTACCTTTCGCTCGGATGTGAGGGTTCTCCAAAATCTTCATAATGATGGAACGGATGCTTTGTTTACCCTTGGGGTTAGTAAGGCATTCGACGTTAATTAAGCCTATTTTAAGGTGACACATTTTATATATACCCTACGCTTAAGGCTTACGGTGTTGGAACACCACATATGTCCATGAATGACCTGGGGTTAATACGATGGGTTATAGAGCTTTAATCATCCTTACGCTGTTTCTTTTATTGCAGGGTTGCGAAAAACAGTCTTCCCCACCGATAAAATTGGCTATTAACCCTTGGCCTGGTTATGAGTTTCTTTATCTTGCTGATAAAAAAGGTTTTTTTAAAGACGTCGGTCTTAATATACAGCTTCTTCAGTTAGTTTCACTGGCGGATACGCAGCGAGCTTATACTAAGGGACAGGTTGATGGGTTGGCATCAACTCTTATCGAAGCAGTGCAAGCACAGCCTTTGGGGGGAAAACCCCTTAAAATAGTATTGATTCCCGATTATTCTAATGGGGGGGATGTCATAATATCGGCCCCAGGCATTACGGAGGTTAAGCAGTTAAAAGGGAAAAGAGTCGGTGCTGAAATTGCTTCTTTAGGTATCTATGTCCTGGAACGAGCATTAAGTAAAGCAGGTCTTACGTTAGCAGATGTTTCATTGGTTAATATTGAACAGGCCCAAGGGGAAAAGGCCATGCAGGATGCGCATATTGATGCGTTTGTGAGTTACCCTCCTGTATCAGTGACACTTCTTCGAAATGAGGGGTATCAAAAAATATTTGGAAGTGATGAGATTCCTAGAGAAATTATTGATACGGTATCATTTTCTGAGGAAATTATTGATAAAAATCCAGATTTGGTTGAAAAATTTCGACAAGCTTGGCAGATGGCTTTGGAATATGCAAATTCGAACAAGGATGAGTCTTACCAACTTATGGCTCAACGAGAGGGGATATCTAAGGTCGAATTTATTGCCACTTTAGACGACCTAATTATATTAGATATTGAGGAGCAGGGTAGGCTATTTGAGGAGGGAGATGATTTACAACGTGCCGTAATTGATGTGTGTAAAACAATGGTACATGTTAAATCTATCGAAGTAGACTGCAATAGTTATCCTGATATTATTTATCGAAAGAATAAGTAAGAGTCGATAATGGAAGGACTTTCTGGAAATATTAGGAATAGGCTTGTTGTAAAGCTTAATATTCTTGTTGTTGTTTTTGGTATTTCTGTACTGGCATCTGTTGTTTCAGTTATTTTTGTTGATGCTCGTAAGGAAAATGATCGATTAGCATTAGCGTATATTGATGATCTTTCAACGGCTATTGCCATAGCTGTTGAGTATGACTCTGCACTAGGTAACTTGACTCGAGTGTTAAGCCTGCAATCAATCTCGGATGAAGTCTTACATTTGAGTTTGATACATTACAAAAATAATGTGGTTATGGCTGATAATCATCAAGAACTTATCGGCAAAAGCGTAGGTGAATTGCCTGACCGAATAGAACGACAGGTTTTAATGACCTACCGAAAAGACTATTCTGTCGGAGAAACATATTCCTTTTTTGAAGATGATATTATTTATCAAGTTGTCACCATTAATTTGATAGACCCTATTGTGAATAGACTCCGGCCTTTTGTCTTACTTGTTGTATATGATCAATTCTATGAAATGGCACGTGCAAAAAACCATGTGACACATATTGTTTGGGTTTGTATTATCGGTATTTTTGCGCTTATAGTTGGGTTGTTTTGGGTGCTGAGGAGGGGGTTAGTTAACCCTATTCAACGGATTGTTTCAGCGATGGAAGTTCATCATGAGTCCGGTGGTGGTAATATTGATGTTCCAGAGCAATATGAATTAGCCATATTGGTTTCTTGTTATAACTCTGTTAATGAAGAGAAAAAACGTGTTGATAATGAGCTAATAAAAACACGAAATTATATTGATAGTGTCACCGATGCTGCGCCCGTACTTTTATCCTATGTTGATAAGTACAAACAGTACAAGTTTGTCAATAATGCTTATAGGCGTCTATTTAACAAGGAATCTACTTGTTTTATTGGTCATGGAATTGGTGATATTTTTAGCGAAGAAGAAAGAGCTTCTTTGATGTGTGAGGTGGATAAGGTTTTGAGAGGTGCTCCGGTCTCTTTTGAGCATCAAGTTGAAATTCAAGGGAAGGGTATTCGATATTTACTGTGTGATTTTACACCAGATGTTGATATAGACGGTAATGTAACTGGATTCTTTGCCTGTGCCGAAGATATCACTCAGCGCAAAATTAACGAGAGTAAGTTGGAAGAGTATGCGCAGAATATGGAATTTCAGGCATGGGCGTTAGAGGCGGAAAAAGAAAAGGCTGAAGAGGCCACTACCGCAAAATCAGAGTTTCTTGCAAGTATGAGTCATGAGATTAGAACACCAATGAATGGTGTGTTGGGTATGTTAGGTTTGTTGATGCGTGAGCCTTTATCAAGCCAACAAAACCACTATGCAGCACTTGCGAAATCGAGTGCCGAAGCGCTGTTAGGGCTCATTAACGACATTTTGGACTTTTCTAAAATTGAAGCAGGAAAGTTGGATTTCGAAATTTTGGAATTTGATTTGGAACAGCAGCTTTTAGAGTTTTCAGAAACGATGGCTTATCGGGCCAAGGAGAAAGGGCTCGAGTTTGTGCTTGATTTAACCAATGTTCATAACTCTTTGTTAAAAGGAGACCCAGGACGAATTCGACAAGTTCTCACTAATCTCGTAAGTAACGCGCTTAAGTTCACTGAGACAGGAAGTATTACGGTACGGGTAAGCACAGAAAATATGACAGGTTCTCAGGTGATGTTGAACGGCGCTGTTATTGACACGGGGATTGGTATTCCAACGGAGAAGTTGACATCGTTATTTGATTCGTTTTCGCAGGCAGATTCGTCGACGACACGAAAATATGGAGGAACAGGTCTTGGTTTGGCTATTGTAAAGCAATTGTGTGAATTAATGGGTGGCGTTGTTTCTATTGACAGTGAACTAGGCAAGGGCAGCAAATTCAAATTTACAATGGTACTCGATTTGAACGATTCGCCAAAAATCATGAATATGCAACCTTCTCAGTTAGAGGCGGGGCTGTTTCATGAAAGATTAACGGGGATAACGATACTGTTGATCGATGACAATGATGTTAGTCGATGTGTGATGGCCAAGCAATGTGTGCGTTGGGGGGCGACTGTTGTTGACGTTAATAATGTCAATAGTGTGGGCCGCGCTTTGGATGATATGAGTAAGGATAAACCTTTATCGATTACGTTAGTCATATTAAGTTCTGTAATGTCGGAAGTGGATAAAAACAATCTAAAGGAAAAATTAGGAGATTACTGCCCTGAAAATGGCACACGATATCTCGCATTAATACCTGTTGGAGAGCAAGCTGATACTTCAAAGCTGGCGCTTGCTACGTTTTCTGGTTTTATCAAGAAACCATTTGCGCCTAAAGTGTTGTTATCTACGTTGTTGGGAGTATTAGATAACGAAGAAGGTTTCTTTGAAATCAATACATTTGTGCAAAAAAGGCACGCGGGTCATCAAGCGATTTCTAATGATCCGTTAATTGAAGCTGGTGCCAGAGTGTTGTTGGTTGAGGATAATGCCGTTAACCAAGAGGTTGCGTTAATGTTACTGGAGGACTTAGAAGTTCATGCCGATGCTGTCGCCAATGGCATTGAAGCGATACAGGCATTAGAGGACGCTCCTTATAACAGGGGGTACAATCTGGTTTTAATGGATTGTCAGATGCCGGAAATGGATGGTTATGAGGCAACTAGAAGAATACGAATGGGCGCTAGCGGCAAGCATAATTCAAGTATTCCAATTGTTGCCATGACAGCAAATGCAATGAAAGGCGATCGAGAAAAATGCCTTGAAGCAGGAATGAATGATTATTTAACAAAACCTGTCGACGTGGAGGCGCTTGCTGAGAAACTAGGTGAGTGGTTGGGTGTCAAAAAGCCAGAAGCTGACGTTCAACAGCCGTCGTTTGTTAACCTTGGAGAGGTTGGTTGGGATAAAGAAGCTGCGCTAGCAAGGTTCTCCGGTAAACCAGAGAGATTATTATCAATAGTTAATAGCTTTATCGAGCATATACCGGAAAAAATGGATGAGTTACAACAAGCTATTTTGGAGGGGGATGCTATTGCTGCCGGTGAGATTATGCATTATATAAAAGGCTCTGTTCTTAACTTAAGTGCAGTAGGGTTAGGGAAAACAATGGAAGGATTGGAGCAAGCAGGTAGTAATGGATGTATTGAGCAGCTACCTATTCTCTTCGAACAATTTACAGAACAATTTGAAATTTTTATGGATGAACTGTTTTCTTTTCAGCAAAAAAACTAGCACTGTTGGACTGTAATGTGTGTGTTTTGTAACTGATAAATGGTGAAAGAGCACAAAAAGTCGTTGAAACATCTTTAATATCAACTAGATAGCGTCTTTATTCATTGTTAGTTCAAATGATACACAATATTCCATTTTGTTACTAAGGGCTTGCTGCTTACGCTTGTGTCGTATAAATTTCGATCATAACGAATAAAAACGAACATAATGGCATATGAGGCATTTAATGAAGAAGACAGCATCAGTACTTTTAGCGGGTTTGGTTTCACTTAGTTGTGTAGAAAGCGCTTTTGCTTGGAAGCAGCCAACGCATAAACAAGAAATTATCGATGCGCTTTCTTACATGGGATCTGATTACGCAACGGCAGATCAGCGCCGAGCTTATGATTTTTATGTGTCTTCCGCTAGTGGTGATGCAAGTTTCGCTGCAGACGCGCTAGGGCAAGCATGTTATGACGTAGATGACTTTAAAGATGTTCATTTGGGTAGTTGGTGGCGTGGTTATTGGTCAGCTCCAGTATTTGGTCTAGCTCATAGTATTGTTGGATATAATGCCTATCATCATTTTGTGACAATGAGTCGTGGTACAGATGAGCATGGAAACGACCACGGCGGTTACAATTACCGTCACAGAACACCTAATGGCTCAATGGGCAATGGTGAATTCTTTAATATTGATAAATTAGCGGCTTACTATTTATGGAATACTCAGCTTAAAAAATCTGACTTTAATACAACAGAAGCGAACTACCGTCAGGGCTCTTATTCAAGCTACAGTGAGCATTATGACGACTTTCAAGATATGCCGTGGCAGCCTTCTACCAACGCAGGAACTTATTGGTTTGGAGAGTTTTTAAGTCAACCTACATTTCAAACCGTCGGTTATGCGTTGCATTTTTTGACGGATGCAGGTCAAGTTCACCACACCATGTCAACGTCGGCAAATCATCACTCTGGCTGGGAAGGGTGGGTACAAGATTACTATTTTGAAGAAAATATGGCAGATGTAACAGCGATTAACGAGGCGGTAGGGCATTTCAACCCCAATGATTCTGTTAAAACAATCATTACTCAGTTAGCGCAAGAGGCATATTCACATCCAGAGCCATTGTATGCAACGGATCATGAAACGCGCTTATCGGTTGCAAAAGTGATGATTCCGGAAACGATTGGTGCATCGGTTACGTTGCTCACAAAGGCGGTAAATTGCCTACATGGAGAGTGCGGAGAAATATAACACTTCATAGGATATATCTTGGCCCGGTTCTGTTTGAGAATCGGGCTTTTTTGTGCAAAATCAGCCGGCCGATGTGCGTTTAACTATCTTTAAAGCGCCGAACTTGCCAAGTAGAGGATTGGCGCTAATACTTTAAGAGTCATAAGGTGCTCATAAATAGCAGCTTTTTTACTGAATAGGTAATCGCAGGTTGATGAAATACCGGATGGATCGATATTGGGCAGGCTACTCTTTGGTTAGCTTAATGATAAGTGTTTTTTTAAGTGGGTTGTATTCTTCTACCGCAAATAGTGATGTGATGTATACGAAAATGGATGAACATGTTGCTTTTACCGTAAACGAGCAGCTTTTTACTTATCCAGCGTACAGTCAGTTTTCACATTTGGCATCCCAGCAAGCATCCCAGCAAAAGCAGCTCCAAAGTGCTACGCCTGATGTTATGCAGGGTATTGGGTTGCTTAAGGGTATTGTGGAAAATCATCTATTGGGGTTGGCAGAGAATGATGATGCGCATGATCATGCTCTGGCACTTTATGCTGATACCTTTACTGAATATCGTGATCTTTTGTTATTGTTAGCCACGAGGAGGCCAGCCTATAAAGCTGATCAGGTTATCGTACCCTTATCTAAAAACTATGATTTATCGAGGTTGCTAGCAACCTTGCTCAAGACTAAGGTTGTCGCTAAGAAAAGTGTGGCCGCTAACAGAATTGTTAGCCAAGAATCTTTTTCAGAGGCTCAAAAAATCGCTGCTCAAAGTTTAATGGTGGGACGCTATCAATTGCCCGGTGATGCGCTTAAATCCGTTTTTTTTTGGGATGTTTATAAAAACCAATCGGTACAAAATAAAGCGAAAGTGAGAAGGGGAAATCTTGCTGCTATTGGGCAAGGTGTTAACGCTATTGTAGAGTTAAAGTTACTTGAGCAAAGTATTAAAAAAGATAAAAAACTAACAGATTCAGATTTGGGTACATTGTGGCAATTTGTGTGGGATAAACAAAACAAGCAACAATACTATTTAGAAACGGGCATTGTGATGGACTTACATCATGACCAGCCCTTGTTAGAGCGTTTTAAGGCGCTGGTAACAAAAGCAGAGATTCAACGTTATTATAAAGAGCACGAGACTGAATTTATTCAGGTGGGATCAGTTGAGGCCCGTCATATTACTGTTGCAAATCAGGTTAAAGCCGATTATGTGTATGAAAAATTGCGTTCAGGAATGAGTTTTAACGAAGCAATAAAACGTTATTCTTTAACGAAAGATGGAGGAAAGTTAGGGTTTATTAATAAAAAAGATAAAAATTTGAGTTTTGTTAAAAAGCTGGCTCTTATCCAGGCGGTGAATAAAGTATCTACGCCGTATCGTATGTTAGATGGGAAAAGTTATGAGATTATACTGGTGGATAAAAAACAGCCAGAACCATTGCCGTTATCGGATAAGAGCGTACAAAATCAGATTGCAAATACATTGGCGGTAAAAAAGGCAAAGAATGATTTACAGCGTTCATTTGCAGAGTGGTTCTCTAAATATGACATTTTATTGAATAGTCGATATTTTAAAGAGGTTGATGGCCTGTTTTCTTACTGAGTGGCATTTGCGCGTATAGTCTATTAGTGTAGTTGTAGGGGGTGATCATGGTGGTTAAGGGATGAAGTGGGTTGTTGGAAGTGCTGCCATCATATTGCTGCTCATTATAGGGGTGTGGGTGACAAGCACTTCGCCTCAGATTAATCAGCATCAAAGAGAAGTAACCCAATCGCCACAATCTGAGGATGATGTTACTAAAGAACAGATTGTTAACCCCCTACAAAAAGGTAAGCCTACTGTGGAGAAAGAAACTAAGGGTGTCGATAGTGATGTAAGTGATTCAGGCATTTCTTACAATCAAGTGAATACAGTGTCGACTGAAGTTGTGACCCCTCATAACATAGAATCAGCACTTGATAGTATGCGTGACGGATTGGCTGAAGGGGATCCAAGAACCCCTGCATTATCTGAACCTTTGGAGTATGAACAGCCGACTCTAGATGAACTAAATGACCCTGTGTTATATCAGCAATATGAAATGCGTCAAAGCTTGGGTCAAGCGAGCGCATATTTTTCTGCAGCGGTAAAAGAATTGCCTGTGTTACGTGCAAAGATCGCTCAGGCGAGGCAGAATGGAAGTCAGTCAGAAGAAGAAATTCAGGAGGCTGAAGAAGCCTTACAAAAACTTGAATTGATGCAGTTAGAATATCAATGGCAAATGCCTGAAGCATCAAAAATCGATATTCCAGATGAATGACAAAACAGTTGAAATTTACTCGGCGTTAGTGCTGTTTATGTGATTCCACAAAGATTAAGATGAGATAATGATTCAATATATAATATCCTCTGATGACCTAAATGGTCATGTGTTTAGTGTTACCTGTTCGATTTCCTCCCCCAAAAAACTAGGTCAACGTCTCATCATGCCAACCTGGATACCAGGTAGCTATATGATTCGAGATTTTTCAAAAAATGTGGTGCGAATAGCCGCTACGGATGCAGAGTCTGGCGAGCCCGTTGATATTTATAAAATTGATAAGAGCACATGGGAGCTGGGAGAGTGTAAGGCGGGGGTGATTGTTACCTATGAAATATATGCTTGGGATATGTCGGTAAGAACGGCACACCTTGATCAAACTCATGGATATTTTAATGGCACCAGCGTATTTTTTGCTGTTGAGGGGCAGGAGGACAGTGTTTGTGAGCTGGATATTCAGCAGCCCCACAATACCTGCGCAAAAAACTGGCGAGTGGCGACAACATTAAAAGAGTTAACCGCAAAGCGTTATGGATTTGGTAAGTATCAAGCGGAAAACTACGATGATCTTATTGATCATCCTGTAGAGATGGCAGAGTTTTCTCTGATAACCTTTGAAGCTTGTGGTGTGCCTCACGATGTCGTGTTTACGGGAAAGCATTATGCCGATTTGGAGCGTATAGCCGCTGATTTAAAAGTGATTTGTGAGTATCAAATAAATTTCTTCGGAATGCCCGCACCCATGGAGCGGTATTTGTTTCTAACATGGGTTGTTGGCGATGGTTATGGTGGGTTAGAGCATAGAGCATCAACCAGTTTGATTTGTAGCCGTGCAGATTTGCCAACGAGTAAAGATAATGATGTTACCGATGGTTATCGTACATTTCTAGGGCTTTGTAGTCATGAATACTTTCATACATGGAACGTGAAGCGGATTAAGCCAGCAAAGTTCCTTCCTTATGCATTGGGGCAGGAAAGTCATACGGAATTACTTTGGGCTTTTGAAGGTATCACGTCGTATTACGATGATCTTATTTTGGCGCGTACAGGTATTATCTCTCAAGAATCTTACTTGGAGCTGTTGGGTCAGGTAATGACGCGGGTTGAGCGTGCTCAAGGGCGTCATAAGCAAACCGTATCAGAATCAAGTTTTGATGCGTGGACGAAATTTTATAAGCAAGATGAGAATGCTACCAATGCTATTGTTAGCTATTACACAAAGGGAGCATTAGTTGTACTTGGCTTGGATTTATTGTTGCGTAAGCTGACGGGCGACCAGCTTACAATGGATCAGGTGATGGTAATGTTGTGGCAAGAGTTCGGAGTCAAACAAGTGGGCATCCAAGAGCGAGAATTGGAGCGTCGAGTGGTTGAATTAGCTACCCCCTATATTGATGAGAATGGTAAAGCGCTTTTGGAAATCTACTTTGAACAAGCTTTGCGTTCTACGAAAGATATCGATTTAGCACCTCTGCTGGAAGATCGCGGTGTATTGCTTCAGTTGCGTACAGCGGACTCGGCAATGGATAAAGGTGGTAAAGTCGGCAGTAACGAATCTCAAGATAGGGTGACATTAGGCGCGACTTATGGAGAGGCTGCGTCAGGTGTAAAACTTTCCGTTGTGGTTAGTGATGGTGCTGCACATAAAGCAGGGCTATCGGCTGGAGATGTGGTGATTGCTGTTGATGGTCTTCGAGTTAATAAGAGCTCAATTGAGAAGGCGTTTTCAGTATTTACGTCAGGGGAAGTGATATCTGTTTATGCATTTCGGCGTGATGAGCTGATGCACTTTGACGTCACGTTAGAAATACCAAAACAAGACACGGTATTCCTAACGATTGATACGCCAGAAAAGCTAAGTGGGTGGTTGGGCTAGCGTTTTCTTGTTATTTTCTTTGTGCAGCTGGCATGTCAGGCATGATCAGTGCTGGGTCTAGCCGCACACCGAACCAGTTAATCCGCCAATCTAAATGAGGGCCTGTTGAGCGGCCCTTTGACCCGACTCTGGCGACAACGTCCCCTTTCTTAATCTTATCGCCCACTTTAACGAGTACCTCATTAAGATGGATAAATGTGGATGATATGCCGTACCCGTGATCCATAATAAGGGTGCCCCCAGAGTAATACATGTTTTGATGGGCGAGGGTAACGGTAACATCCGTCGGTGCCCTTACAGGAGTGCCAACCGGAGCCGCAATATCGAGTCCATAATGTGGTCGCTTAGGCGTGCCATTGTAAACGCGTTGGCTACCGTAAACCCCGGTAATGGGGCCAATTAATGGCCACTGAAAGGTGGATAAAAAATCAGTAGAATCAGAGTCCGTTTTTCTCGCAGTTTTAACCAGCCGAGTTTCCTTTTTTATCCGGCCAAGGACACTTTGTGGGGGCGTCACCGTTTTCTGAGGAACCCCGTTAACCTCCTGCAACGCGTAGTTCCTGGATTTTACTTTGAATGTGTGTGATAGCTTTTTCCCATGTGGAGGGGTTATTACAATGGTGCTGATCTTCGCCGCATCTCGCCCGAAACCAAAAGCAAACTGACCATCTGGGGTGGATCGAATGATGTTATCGTTTAGGGTGATGTGGCTGCTAGCGAGGGTTTTTCCTCGAATGAGTCCGCCTTGGGTAAATTCCCCCTGAAGTTTAGTGTTTTCATTTAGCGTAATGGTTTCACTTAAGGCAGGGATGGGTAGCGTGCTTAATACGACGATAAGAAGTTGATTTATTGATGATTTGTTGAAGAGCATGCAGTGTCCTGTGATAGCAGTGGATTTTGTAATACAAAGGATTGATTATTTGCATCCTACGAGCCATTGAATTGCTCTGTCAATCATAACCCAAAAGGTCATCACAGCCTCTCCAGAAATGAGTATTCGACGTGTTACAAGCTTTGAATGACATGTTGAAGTGAATAACTGGGCAGGGGGAATTAAAAAGGCAAGCTGAATTAAGACCGGCTTCAACCTGATAGGTATGAAGCCGGGCGTGGGGTGGAGCAAAAGCTCCAGTAGCAGACGCTACTTAAAAAAGTGGACTAAGACACGTGCACTATCTTTCTGGGGGCAGACGTCAGTACACGTCTCGAAGTCACCAAACAATAATAGATGGCATTCACATATCCGACTATCCCCCAAATGGTAGATAGCCAAAGTGGAATATCGCTGCCTAATTTAAGGGTTGCACACGTTTGGTGCGATAGCAGTACCTTGTATGCATATTGAGGAAGAATGCACTAGAATGACCTTATCTTTTGGAATGAAAAATAATAGATAGGAATGGATATGGTTAAATTTGTATCGGGTTTGTTGGTTGCTTCAGTTCTGGTTGGTGTAGTTGGATGTGGTGGATCGAGTAGTAGTACTCCGGGGAATGACGCGAGTAATGAGGAAACAAGATCCTTGGTAAGTGGCTCTGGGTCTTGGTTGCACGAAGCGGAAGCCACATGCGATGAAACCTGGGCATTCGAGGATAATGATATTGTTGCTGATGCGTACCAAATTAGGTCTCAAGTGGATGCAGAAACATTAACTGATATAGGTATCGGTGCATTCGTGTTTGATGCCGTAGTTACAAGCGGTGATCGCCATTCGCTGAGGTTTACAGTGACTAATATACAAGATTCCACAACGTGTGCATCATCCCCCTTTGATGAAAACGAGCCTGTTAATGAGGCTGAGAGTGTTACACTTTATCTCGATTTTAGCGAAGATGACCAATTTGCTGTGTATACTGGCGCAACTGGAGGTACGTCTCTGGGTACATTTAATCGAGTGAACTTATAACACTGTATTTTCTTGTAGCGTACAGATATTGGAGCGTTGGCCTTTTCAAATGGCTAACAAACCCTAATGTGGCAATAAGCCTTGTCTGTAGTTATCTCATTTCAGAAATCTCTGAGGCAAGGGTGCCGAAGAAAGCATAGAGCCTGCCCCGCGAGCACAGCGAGTGCATTGGGTGCATGGATGTACTCGCTGCGGTTTCTGAAATGAGATAACTACAGATAAGGCAGTCTCGAATACCCGTAACCGCCAGTCTTTTTAGTAGGCCTGCCGAGGTCAAAGCACAATCAACCCTCCCAGTTATCCAATATATCCTTCGCCGCCCTAAACGCCTCTTGAGCAGCCGGAGCTCCACAATAAATGGCCGAATGAAGCAACGTCTCACGAATCTCCTCTTTCGAACACCCATTCCTCAACGCCCCACGCACATGCCCCTTAAGCTCATTAGGTGCCTTAAGCGCAGCCAACATTCCAATGGTAATTAGACTACGTGTTTTAAGCTCAAGCCCAGAGCGATTCCACGTCGCCCCCCAACAATGTTCATTGATGTAATCTTGCAATGGCTGTGTTAACTCATCAGCAGCGTTTAAGGCGCGATCAACAAACTCATCCCCCATCACCTCTCGTCGAACTTCCTCACCCGTTTTTACAGTCATAATAATGCCTTATGTTATTGATAAATAATGAGAGCATTGTAATAGCGACCCAACTCGCTGTCTAAATGCAAAATTAATAAAAATGATAATTTTGTTAATTGTTGGTTTAAACCAAGCAAAAATGAGGTTATGCTAAAAACCAAGCAAGCGCTCGGTTTGTATTTTTAACACATTGGAGGGGAATATGTCGAAGTTATCATCAGATAAAGTGGTTATCACATGTGCATTAACAGGGGTTTTGACCAACCCCCAGCAGCACCCAGTGCCGGTAACCGTCGAACAAATGGCCTCGGCAGCAAAGGAAGCATATGATGCCGGAGCCTCCATAATGCACGTCCACTACCGAAACCAAACAGCAGGCATGGGGCATTTACCAAGCTGGGATCCAGACGTTGTCGCACAAGTTGACGCCGCTATTCGAGAAGTATGCCCAGGTGTCATCATCAACATGACAACAGGCACGGTAACAGCAGATCAATCAGGCCCGATTGCCTGCCTCCGTCGCTCCAAACCAGAAATAGCAGCATGTAATGCCGGCAGTCTAAATTACTTAAAAGCCACCAGTAAAGGCACTTGGGCGTGGCCCCCTATGGTATTTGAAAACCCAGTGTCAAAAATAGAAGCGCTACTGGCAGTGATGAAAGAAACTAATACACGCCCAGAATTCGAATGTTTTGATGTAGGTATCGTACAGTCTGTCGGTATGTACAAAGATGTAGGAATGTTTGATAAGGATCCAGAATATAATTTTGTGATGGGTGTTGCGTCGGGTATGCCAGCGGATCCAGACTTATTACCCCTGTTAGTGAAATATAAAAAGCCCGCATCAAACTGGCAAGTTACTGCCATTGGTCGACAGGAAATTTGGGCATTACACCAAAAAACGGCAGAGTTGGGCGGGCAATTACGAACAGGGGTAGAAGATACTTTTTATCTACCTTCTGGCGAAAAAACCACGGGTAATGGTCAGTTGATTGATGCGATGGTTAAGATTGCTGAACAAGCAGGACGGGTAATTGCAACACCGGAAGAAGCGAGAGAAATGGTATTGTAATAATACATGAGACGACAGGTATGGCTAATGGTTGATTGATGAGATGACAGCCACTGGCCATTACTCTGTCGGTACATCGCCTTCCTGTGTTTCTTGTTCGGCTTCTTTAGAATGTTTATCAAGTGCCTCTTTAATGGCAGAAAAATACCCTTTTATCATTTTGTAGATTAAGATCTGTTTTTCTGCACTTGCGACCAAGTGGCGAATATACATCGGGTTGTTTGAGAAAACATTGTATTGACTGTTTTCACCCCATTCTATTTTCCCTAGCCCCCCCGCATTAGCAAATACATGTACCAACACGCCATCCTCTATATCAAATAGGTAGTCGCCCGATGCATAGCGATAAATAGCAATACCTACAATGTCACTTTCTTCTGTTAGGTATTGGTAGCGGTGAACTGTACACTTTGAACAAGGGACAATGTTAACTTCCTTTTTGCCATTGCTGACTAGCTCTATGGTGTACTGTGATTCAGCATTTCCAATATGAACGACTGGCATTGCCAAATGATAAATGCCAGTGGCGTGTTGCATTTTTCCAATATCTTGGCCTATTACTTTTTTGGATAGATTGGTCGCAAATGATTCTATTTGACGGCGAGACACAGACTTGGCTGTTGCAATATTTTTTGAATAAATATTGGCGTGGTCTATTTTAGACCATGCTTTTGTGCCAAGGGCACTGTCAGGCTGAACGATAACAAAACTGTCGTTATCATATTGAAATAAGTACAATCCATTGGTGGTGAAAACAGGAATATCTAAGATCCGACTCTCCCTTTTAAGGTAAGAGTACACCGCAGGAGGGCAGCGTTCGCAGGGAGCAACAGCGATAACCATTTTCCCTTTTATATCGCCGTATACAATCTCAACCTGTTTTTGGCCCCTCTCTGGAATTCCTAGGTGATATATGCCTTTAACAGATTCTGGCGTTATTTCTACTGCTTGAGTGGGCACGGTGGAGAATAAGAAAGCGAAGAAGAGCCAAAGTCTATTTTTCATGAACGTTTCTTTTTGTGTTGTTTTTATTCTTTTCTTTTTCTGAAGGGGGGAGTGTTTTTTGAAGGATAAGTTGCCAACAAGTATAGACGGAAATAGTATAACTGTGGGACGAATATTATTTTCCCTGATTCTGCGTAACTGAATGAAAACCTGTTAACCATTCAGGGAATAGCTTCATAAGAGGGCCTCTTCGGCTTGTTCATATCAATTGATTGAATGCTCGAATGCAAGGGGTGCCCTCCGTTTCTGATAACGACAATATTTGTTGTTATGGGCTTTTAGTTGCTTTTAGGAGGGGGGATTTGATCAATTAATTCACCAAAGTGTGTAATGGTGAATTCAGTGAGGATATTAATAACACTATCTTTGCTTTGGTATTCCCCGCGAGATAAACCTAATACAAGCGATTCACTCATCGCAAAAATACAATCAATAGCCATTGAATAACGTTCTTGCTGAATAGCAGAAACATTATTGCTGGAGTTTTGGATAAGAAATTTTAGCCACTCTGATTTTAAATCTACGTAAAATGACTGAATGTGTTGGCCAAATAGGGAGTTGCTTTGGTGGCGCTCTAACGCCTGTTGCATAAGGAAATTATTGGCGAATAGCCCTTCAACTAACATGCGGTACAGCCGCTCTAGAACAACAGACTTGTCTTCAATCCCTTCCATTGTAAAAGTTGCAACCAATGCTTGTTGCATGGGGTAGAGGATATCGTTCTTAATCTTAATCGCTAATTCATCGATTAGCCCTGCCAAGTTATTGAAATGGGTGTAAAAACTAGGTTGAGCGATGCCTGCTAGTTTTGTCACTCTATTCATGCTGACAGCGGTGATGCCTTCTTCAAGAATGAGCCGATAGGCAGCATCCAGTAGTCGTTGCCGTGTAGCCGCTTTGCTTTCGACTCTTGAAAGCTTCTTTTTGTTTTTTAGAGGTGTATTCATAAGGTGTTGAATTATAAACCCTAAGTGGGGGTATTTCGATGAACTGAAGCAGTGTTTTTTGTTTTAAATGGAATATTATCAATTTTATTCACAAAAAGAGCTATTGACTCAGTGGTCTGCCTATATGATTATAGGTCTCCTGCCTATATGGCTATAGGTTAGTTTGAGAATTTATTGAGAGGAGTGCTCACATGATAAACGGTTACGTCCATCCTGATTTTGCTGATGTTGCTAAGGTTTTGCAGCGACAATTACCAAAGAAGACTGCAGGAGGGGCTGCCATATGTGTTTATCACAAGGGTAAAAAAGTTGTTGATATATGGGGCGGCACAAAAAATTGGGCAGGTGCGCCTTGGCAGGAAGATACACTGGCGGTTTCTTTCTCAACCACAAAGGGGGTTACCTCAACATTACTCCATATCCTGGTAAATAAAGGTCTGGCAGACTACGATGATCCGATTTCGAAATACTGGCCAGAGTTCGCTCAGAATGGTAAGGGAGATATTACCATTCGCACTGCAATGTCTCATCAAGCTGGTTTGTATGCAGTAACAGAACAGCTAGAAACATCATCTGACATGCTCAACTGGGATCAAGCATTAAAGGGGATGGAGCAAGCTACGCCAACACATCAACCGGATTCTGCCCATGGTTATCACGGCTTTAATTATGGATATCTTATCGGTGGTTTGATTGAGAAAATATCCGGCAAGAAATTTCAACAGGTTTTAAAGGAAGAATTAGTCGATCCATTGAAACTCGATGGTGCATTTATTGGCTTACCTGAAACAGAATTTCATCGTCGAGCGAATCTAATTGGAGGCGGTCGGCGATCAGATCAATTTTATTTAGAAGGAATAATGAAATTAATAGAAAAGCCTTTGGTTAAATTATTGTTAAAGACACTTTCATTATTTACCAATAAACCGAATAATTTTATTCGAACGTTTATATTCCCTTTTACCGATGACAAGTTTTGTTGGAATAGCCCAGAACTTATGGGGGCAGTACAACCCGCCGCTAATGGCCACTTTACTGCTCGCTCTTTGGCAAAAATGTATGCCGCACTATCATTGGAAGGTTCTCTTGATGGTGTTGAAATACTAACGCCAGAAATCGTTCACAAAATGTCACGAGTGCAAAATAGAAAGCGTGATGATGTTCTATTTATACCGATGCATTGGCGGTTAGGTTACCACCGAGTGTTTGCTTTTGGTGCGCCATTAAAGAGTGGTTTTGGCCACTTTGGTTTTGGCGGTTCGGGTGCATGGTGTGATCCAGAGCGAGAGCTAAGTTGTGCAATGACGGTAAATACGGGGGTTGGTACACCGATGGGAGATACACGTATGCCTATCCTTACTAGTGCTGTGGTTAAATGTGTTAATCGGATAGAAAAGTATGCGGCGGATGCACCAGCATTTGGCGCTGGAGAGCTTGTCGCAGAGAATATTGGATCATAGAAATTGTTCCTATAACCATAACTTGGCCGGACTATGTAAGCATAGTTTGTCCGGGTTTGGCCTTTGGGGGCGGTCGAGGTGAGCTTTATACTGGCTTCTGACGCTTTAGTGCCGACATTAAGTAAAAATTAAATTCTTGCTACTCAGATTGCCCGCCTTTGTTAGGAAGACTCGACCTTTTTCACCTAGACTAATAATAGTCAGTGAATCAGTAGTTTTAATCATTCAGTTAGATTAGAACAATATCACGGTTTAATCAGTTTCCTGTCAACCATGCTTTGTGCTGATTCAATTATGGAATCTTTAACCTGCCTTGGTTGCCAACCCAATTCGTTTTTGGCTTTAGATGCATCCAGTATCGTTTGTTTGCCTACATCATTGAGTACTGACTTTGCCATAGGGTTGAACTGGGCAACTAGCCAAAGAATAGGGTAGGGGATTCGCATCGTGGGTGGTTTAAAACCCTGTGTCTTAAATGTATCAGATAATAGATGGGCTATATCTTTTAACCAATAGAATTCTGACATTAATAAATACCGATTACCGGCTGCTTCAGGCGTTTCCAGGGCCAGTCTATGCGCAATTGCTACATCACGTACATCAACAATCGAAAACCCGATACCCGGCACAGCAGGCATGCTTCGCTCCATTAACTTTTGAATAATGGTTAATGAAGAAGATACCTTGTTAGATAACACAGGCCCGAACACTACACAGGGGTTACAGGTAACCAGCTCAGGGCGGTCATCTTCTGGCAATGAGGCAATAAAATCCCAGGCTGCTTTTTCAGCAAGCGTTTTGCTTTTTGGGTAGGGGCTGCATTTATCGGGTTCAGACCACAGTGCCTCGGTAAACACATCAGCATCAGTGTTAACAATCGCCGCAGACGACGAAGTAAGCACAATGCGCTTTACGCCTGCCTTAGCAGCTGCTTTAAGCACTCGTTGAGTGCCTTCCACTGCGGGGCCGATTAACTCATCTTCAGTTACATCCATTAATACAGGCGATGCCGCATGAAATACGGCATCGACACCTTCGAAAGCTTTGTCCCAACCGTCATCTTCAAGTAAATTGGCTTCAACCAATTCGATATTTTCTAAAGGTGTATTAGCGATATCTGCTGAATCAATATTGCGCACCGTACCACGAACAGAATGATCATGAGAAAGTAATTCATTGATGATGTGTTGCGCAATAAATCCGGTGGCTCCTGTGATGACAACTTTCAAAATACGCTCCTTTCTAACGCACTATTGAGGCGCGGCCCACCTCAGGGCGTGTTGTTATAGCCTTTTACCAGCTCTAAAGGCACAGACCAATTCAATATTTTCTTTGTTGGGCTTTACAATGGAAACAAT
>CAJXXT010000065.1 GCA_913063495.1 uncultured Gammaproteobacteria bacterium
GCCATGTCAGGAAACGCTTGTCGCTGTGCTACGTATCAACGTGTGCGAGCGGCAATTCATCTAGCAGCCAGTAATTTGGATACAGCGAAGACGGAGGTTTAGTCATGGACTCATCGATTACTCGAAGAAATTTCATCAAAAGTGCGGCAACGGCAGGGATAGCGCTAGTTATTGGTCTTAATGCAAAGGGTGTACTGGCGATTGGAAGCGAAAAGTCAGTGCTAAACCCTTTTGTTAAGATATCGGAAGAAGGGGTTGTGACGGTTGTTATCAAGCACTTTGAAATGGGACAGGGAACGACAACGGGTCTTGCGACCTTAGTTGCAGAGGAGTTGGATGCAGACTGGGATACATTAACGGTTGAATTCGCCCCTGCCGATAATAAAAAGTATAAGAATCTACTTTTTGGTGCGCAGGGCACAGGAGGTTCAACAGCAATTGCAAACTCCTTTATGCAATACCGACAGGCAGGTGCTGCAGCTCGTGATGTGATTGTTCGAGCGGCAGCTGAACAATGGGGTATCCCTGTGCAGGACATCGTTATTGAAAAGGGCATTCTTAAAGCGAAGGGGCATTCTGAAAATTTCGGAAAAATGATTAAGAAAGCGCTAAGTTTAACGCCCAATACAGCCGTGAAACTGAAGTCTCCAGAACAGTTTACATTGATTGGTAACGCAAATTTACACCGTAAGGATAATCAGGACAAAACGCAAGGAACAGCAATATTTGCGATAGATGTTAAAGTGCCGGGCATGGTTTACGCGGTAATCCTATATCCACCCCGTTTCGGCGCCAAGCTGGCGTCATATGATGTATCTCAGTCTAAGCAAGTCGCCGGGTTCCGTGATGTAAAAATGCTACCAGATTCACGAGGACTCGTAGTTTACGCAAAATCGACATGGGCAGCGATTAGTGCACGCAATGTATTAAACGCTAGCTGGGACTTCAAGGAATCAGAAAATAGAGGTACAGATGAACTCGTTGCCTATCATCGTACTTTGTTGGGACAACCTACTTACCAGACACGGAAAGCGGCAAGCACCCAAGATGTTAATTCGACCATCAAAGGTGCTGCAGTGGTTATCGAAAAAGAGTTTATATTCCCCAATCTTGCTCACGCACCAATGGAGCCCTTGAACTGTGTTATTGAGCCAACTGAAAAGGGTATTAAGATTCATGATGGTTGCCAGTTTCCTGGTTTAACGCAGCCAACGGTTGCGAAAGTGCTAGGCCTAGAGCTGTCACAGGTAGAAATTAATACGGTCTATGCTGGCGGATCTTTTGGCCGCCGTGCTACGCCTAACTCTGACTATCAAGTTGATGCAGCATTGGCTTTTTTGTTACTTGGGAGTAAGACACCTATTAAGTTAATGTGGACGCGAGAAGATGACATCAAAGGTGGTTATTATCGTCCAATGGCTATGCATCGAGCCAAAGTTGGTCTTGATGATAAAGGCAATATTCTCGGTTGGGATCACCGTATTGTTGCGAAATCTATACTTAAGGGGTCACCATTTGAAGGGTCAATCAAAGACGGGGTTGATCACGCATCCGTAGAAGGGATAAATAATACGGAATATCAGATTCCTATGTTATCAGTCGGGCTCTCTGATGCACAAACCAAGATACCTGTTTTATGGTGGCGCTCGGTAGGGCACACTCACACCGCTTATACCATGGAGGTTATGTTAGATATTCTTGCTGAGGCAGCAAAACAGGATCCTGTTGAGTACCGGTTAAAATTGCTTTCAGGTGAATCGAAAGAACAAAAGAGAATTGCTGGCGTGTTAAAAATGGCAGTACAAAAATCCAACTGGGGCAGCGAGCTTCCCGCTGGGCGTGGTCGAGGTGTGGCTGTGCATAAATCCTTTAATAGTTATGTCGCACAAGTTATCGAAGTCTCGGTTAATGAGGCGGGAAAGATTAACGTTGAATCAGTACATTGCGCTGTTGATTGTGGAGTAGCAGTGAACCCGGATGTGATTAAAGCGCAAATGGAAGGTGGTATTGGATTTGGGCTTGGTGCAGTGATGAGAAATGAGATTACGTTTACCAATGGTGAGGTTAATCAATCTAACTTTCCTGATTATGAACCTCTTAGGATTAAGGATATGCCAACGGTTTCTGTACATATCGTTCGCTCGGCAGAGCCACCTACCGGCGTTGGCGAGCCTGGTGTACCACCGAGTGGACCAGCTTTAGCGAATGCTATTTACGCTGCTACAGGCAAGCGTATTACTCAATTACCAATGAGCAAGCAAGGTATTGAGTTTATTTAATTGAGGCCATCGAAATATCGATAGGGTTCGTGATCCTCTGATGGAACCACGATGTATCTGTGTGACTATATTGTGGAACACCCCATCTTTATCTAATACGCCGCTAAAACGGTTGTGCTTGAATTCGACCCAGTCACAACAGAACTCAGAGAGATAATCTCATTACCGATACCATTAACAACCTCTATGTTAAATCTATTACCTTCTGCAACAAAGGACCACGGGTCAGGACAAGACCAACTTAAACAAGGCCCGTAATTATATCGGTAGGTTTTCTCCATAATGCCCTTTCTTAAGGTACCACCAGAAGACAAAACTCTATGCTTAATGTTAAATTTGTGGTGTATGTTTAGACCATCGAATATGTCACCAATCGACGAGGTATCTTCTGAGTAGCTAAGTATTACACCGCCATTTTTATTTTCAGTTAATTTAAGTGCCGATAGCTCTAAACCACGTGAGGTACGAGTTGGCTCATAAACCCAGTCAAAATCCCCATCAAGATCATGCGCTTCTAACACAGGCCCCGCAATGAATACACCGTCAGTAGTTTCATTGCGTTTAGACGATAATGTGTATATTTTGTCGCTAACAAGTACGCTATCCGGACCATTGATATTCTCTGAACGAGTACGCCATAGCTCACTCAATTGCTGGTCAAGTGCAATGATATCGCGACTAGACGTGTATATGAGGCCAGAAGGACTCGCGCGCATAGTGTTAATCGCAAAGGAATCGTTCTCAGCAACAAGCCCCATCTGCTCATCAAACACGTACATTACTCCCTGATAGGATAAGCTATTCATTTGTATAAATGCGTAGATGTAATCACCACTCTTCACCAGCTTACTGATCTTTATAGCATCAGGAATATCGACAATGTAGCGTCCAGATTCTTCACCGTTAATTATGCGTGAGACCATTGGCACTCCTTGTTCATTAAAGGTTCCCAGCACAATCTCATCTTGCTCTTCTGACACATCAATACTGGTATATTGCGTCCAAGCATCAGTTGATTGCTGCTGATAACGCCATTGCTCCTCCCAGGCGTTGTTGAATTTTACGATATTGACTTCAGAAGTATTTAATAACAGTTGGCCTTCATGGGTTGGCTTAAGTGTCATGTATGCACCGACGCTCAGCGGCTTTACCTCCTCATTAACAACCGTACCATCAAGTGAATAATTTCGAATGGTGAGCTCACCATTAACATAGGTTATCCGTGAAACGTTATCTGTACCGTTTTTTAATAGCGCCTTCTGCTTCCCACTTTCATGAACGAGAGTGTCCTCCCATACCGTAGGTGTTACCGTCGTCCCACCACAGCCTTGAAGAATTAATATACATACAAGAAGAGATGACTTTATTATTATGTTCATTGTCCTGCCCACCTATCACGAATCGAGGTGTCCATTATATGTAGTTAAATAACAATGGATATCTACCGAATGGGGGATAGCTGTCAATGCTGTTGCATCAAGCGGTAATCTAACGCGTAAAACTGTTTTGGCGATGACAAAATGCCCGCCATATTTTTTCATTTGTCTTTTTTTGTTTTTATCGATCAGCTATTCCAGTATTCCATTCCTGTAAGTTTTTCCGCCGAAAAAATCATGTGTGATAGGGATTCTTTCAAACTGCTTCTACCTGAGCTAAGCATCAACAGATTTGCTAGTAAAAGTCGCAGAAAGGCGTCCATTACTTTTTTTGCATCCGGAATAGATTGATAATCGATGACGGATGCAAGTAGTGCAGGTAACAGCTCTTCAAATTTAACCTGCATATTTCGAGTGGTGTCGTCTGCTGATAAAAGGTTCTCAAGCACTGCGCTTATAAGTAATGAATTACTTTCGGCTTCTTCCAAAATACTCTTAAAGATGCCTTTTATCTTTGCACCATTGGTTTTACCTTTGGGGGCAGCGGTCTGTAAACGTTCTACTAGGGATAATCCCCATTCGAGAGTGATGTCACTGATAATGTGTTCTTTGCTGGCGTAAGTACGGTATAGGCTGGCCCTAGGTACTTCAGCAATTTGTGCAAGTTCCTTCATGTTGAGGCCAGCGCTACCATATTTAGTAATGACTTTTCTGGCAGCAATCAAAATTTTCTGTTTTCGTTCGAGTTTTGTATTCGATACCAAAGTATCAATCTCCGATGGCTTGACAGGTTTTACAATATCCTACAGTGTTGAGACACATGTCTCAATGGGTGTTTTGCTCTGCACCACAGACGTAACGCAAAGGGGATAAAGTTATGACTGATCGAAAGCCACTCATTATCGTCGCCGTAGTTTCTGCGGTGATGACAACCATATTGTATGCTGGAGGCATGTTTTATGTTTCTGGTTTTTTGCCTCCACCTTCACCAGCGCTTAGCCAGCTAGAGGTGGCAAGTTTTTACCAACAAAATCACACGGCGATTATTACGGGTTTAACCATGGCGTTTGTGGGTACTGGGTTTATGCTACCGTTGTGTGTGATTGGTTCGGTGTTTATGGCAGAGGTAGAAGAAGGGTTTCCGTATTTCTCTGTAATGCAGGCGCTATGTGCATTGGCTACCGTCATCTTTACTGCATTACCAAATTTCATCTGGATGACGGCGGCGTTTCGTGTAGATCGATCACCCGAGCTAATAAATCTGCTACATGATTTGGGTTGGATTATGTGGGCTACTCCGTCGTGGGGTTTTGCGTTTCAGCTTATTTGTGTGGCAATCGTCGGTTTGAAAGATAAACGTCCTAAACCTTTTATACCGCGCTGGATGAGTTATTTAGCGCTTTGGGTAGCGGTGGGGGTTGCACCAACACCGTTAGTGCCTTTCTTTGTAGAAGCAGGGCCTTTCGCTTGGAATGGGTTGTTTACTTTTTGGGTGGCATTTTTCAGTCCGATACTTTGGATAGCTATATTGTTTGTTATCATTGTGATTAATATTCGAAACAACGAACAAGATAATCATCAAGGCGACCTGGCAGGAAGTCAGTTATGAGCACGGTGAATGTAATCCCGTTAAAGGTCTCAGGTAGCGAAAATCAAATCGAGCATCACCCAGCAGAAATTGGTGTTTGGCTATTTGTTTTTGCCGATATGTGTATTTTTGCCATGTACTTTGGTGTGTTTGTTTGGGAGAAAAAGCTTTATCCTGCAATGTTTGAAGAGGGTCAGGAAACACTGAGTACCGAGTTTGGAGGCTTAAATACCGTGGTGTTGCTCATTAGCTCCTTTTTTGCTGCTAAGGCTGTGCACTCAGCGAGAATGCTTAACATCGATGCTTATAGGCGCTTTATTAAATTAACGATGCTTAGCGGTCTTGCTTTTCTGTGTGTGAAGTTTTTGGAATACAGCGATAAATTTTCTGCTGGCTTTGATATTGCAACCAACGAATTTTATCGTAATTATTTTGCTTTCACTGGTTTTCATTTGTTACATGTGATCTTAGGGTTGTCTTTCTTAGGCTGGCTATTAATTTCCGTAAAAACCACTGAGCAGCTAAAAGGGAATGTTAAGGCCAGTGAAGGTGTTGGTCTTTATTGGCATATGGTTGACCTGCTTTGGGTTGTGTTGTTTTCATTAATCTATTTGGTGCCCTGATGATGCCGTATGTAATAAGAGATAAATTATTTTTGGTGTTGGTGGCGCTGCTTTGTATAACCTTGCTGTCTTGGTTGCTTATATCTTCTGTGAACCTAGAGGAAAAGAGCCTTGGGGTGATGATATTGTTGTTGGCGTTTTTTAAGGTACGTTTGATTGCTATTCACTTTATGGAAACGGCGAAGGCACAACGGTTGGTACGTATAGCGTTTGAAACATGGGGCGTTGTGGTAGGAGGGATGATAATTTTTGGGTATTTGATGGGGTAGAGTGCCTACGATAGCATTCGAGGAACATCACCACCCCTCTAGGCTGGCTAGATTATTGTTCAAATGTGGACGTTCTAAATTATTTGTCATCTTTCAAAGTCGAATTAAACGTTATGAGCTGTTCATTCCTAGAGGTTCTTGCTATATGATAATGATTCTCAATAACTTTCTTGGGTAGGGAATGATTGTAATCCTGCCTGGCTATTCATTCATACCAGATGCCTAATGAAATAAGGTGAAGCATGAGAAACTCTGAAAGTAGCAACCAGATTAAAAATATCGAATCTCTAGAGAAATTAGTCGGCAAAACTCCAGGGCCGCGAGACTTAAAGGTTATTGATCATCTTGATGAGAACGCATTGCTATGGATTTCAGTATCATCATGCATGTTTGTTTCTATGGCTGATGATAGGAGTAGTGAGGTCAGTGCTTCGATAGGAGGAGGTAAGCCCGGTTTTGTGGAAGCAGATTCTAACTACCTTCATATACCTCGTAATATGATGGATAGCCAAGAGCGCATAGCTGAAGGGGTAGGGTGGGGATCTCTTTTCTTAGTGCCTACTTTGAAAGAAAGCCTACGTGTTAATGGGGTGATTGAATCAATTACTAACAACACAATTCGTGTGAAAGTTTCGGAATGTTATTTACATTGCGCCAAAGCGTTTATGCGATCGAATTTTTGGGAGGAACAGGCAAAATCACCAACGGTAGATTCACCGGCCGACTTTTGTGATTTGGCGAGTTTTATGTTGGTTGCTACGAGCAATGAACATGCACAGGCTGATCTTAGTCCAAAAGGTGATCCCGCAGGGAAGTTGTTGTGTCTGCGTGAGGATGGCGTTTGGTATCCTGACAGGCCTGGCAATCGGAGGGTAGACAGTTTCCGAAATCTTATCAGTAAACCAAATATCGAAGTCATGGCGATTATTCCTGGCAGCTTTCAGGTCTTGCGTGTTTCTGGAGAAGCGGTATTACAGGTTAATGGCAAAATACAAAATCATTTCTCTGTGTTAGATAAAGAACCTAAGCTGGTTATTCAAATTGATGCTAAAAAAGTGTCATTGGAAACTAGTGAAGCATTACAGCGCGCAAAACTCTGGCCGGCGACATCACCTACGTTAGAGTTCAAAGCGGCAGATATCTGGAAGTCTCATGTCAAACTAAGTAAATCAAAAGGAGTGCAAGCAAAAATTGCGAAGGCGGCTGTTTCAGTTCCTGGAGCGCTTCAAAAGGGTCTTGATTTTGATTATGAGAAAAACCTTTATTAGAACTCCATATTGTACAATGTATCAGTTACGTCGCATCTAATGTCTGGCGTTGCTAGCTTTAAATAATTTGTGTGTTATAAGCCAGTTTGACTACACTTAAGGTGTTGTTGGATATCGGTGCGATGTCTACTTATTCGATCGGTGCCAACGCATTAATTTTGCACCGGTTAATGTCCTTTAACGTGTCTAAAAGAGTGGCGTCATGGCTGATACCCTGTTCGATGAATACGGTGGTTTTACTACCTTTAGTGCTATAGTTTCCAATTTTTATCAAAAAATCATGGACTCTGATGAGTTGGCTCCTTATTTTGATGGGGTTAATTTGGAACGTTTGATGGATCATCAGACCAACTTTATTGCAAAAGCCTTAGGTGGTCCCGACAAATATAAAGGGCGGGACCTAAAAGCAGTACACCAGAAATTTAACATCACTCTCCCTCATTTTAAGGAGGTAGCAGAGCTGCTAGCGGAGGCACTTGAGGAAGCAGGGGTAAAAGAGGAAGATGTGGGAACGATTATCTCTGTAGTGGGTTCCTTGCAAGATCAAATTGTCAGCGGCTGATGTTGCAAAAGTAAGGTTTATGCTATGTATTTGAAATTATTAATCGCGATAGTTTATGGGTGATTTTCCTAGCGGTATTGTCGATAGGTTAGATGTTGGCGTCGGTATTTGTGATGTCAATTCACTGCTGTTCGAGGCTGTAAATACTACGTTATCATCGTGGTTAGCGTTGTCCAATGTTGAGGCAGGGTTGTCGGATTGCCTGAGTGATAAGGAGTATGGGCGACTTAAGGTTGCTGTGTCAAAAAAACGAGTTTTTCGTTTTAAGAGAAACATATCAACAAAGGGGCGTGATCAATCGATTGATTTTGTTGTTAACGTAATCGACGTTGATACTAAACCTCATGTGATGATACAGGGGGTAATAAACAATTCGAATGCTGAGATTCAGACTCTTATTAGAAATCATGATCAGCTGTCTGAAAAAAACAACGAACTGTTAAGGCAAGAAAAAGATAGAACTGAGGCGGCTAATAATGCAAAAAGTGCTTTCATGGCCAATATATCTCATGAGTTACGTACACCCATGAATGGGATTATTGGGTTTGCTGGAATCCTCAAGAAGAGGGTTTCTGATGAAAAAAACATTCAATTGATTGAGTATATTTCTGAGTCTTCCACTGTCTTGTTAAAGCTAATTAATGGATTGCTGGCATTTTCGACAAAACAATCAGAAAGCCATGAGCTGGATATAACTTCGGTTACCCTCTCGAAAGTGATCAATGAAGTTATCTATAATTTCAAGGAGACTGCGGATAAAAAGGGTATTGCCATTGAATATAGAGAGGGTGAAGGTGTTCCTAAAACCATTGATGTACAGCTTGAAATGTTTAATCAGATTTTATCTGACATTTTGGATAACGCATTAAAATTCACATCTAAGGGTAAGATCGATCTGACGGTTAATTGTGATTCTTTGATTGAAGATGTGCTTGTTTTTTCTGTTAGTGACACTGGCATAGGAATTGACGATCTTTATTTAGAGAGTATGTTCGCGCCTTTTACTCAGGAGGACAGTGCTCTTAACAGAGAATATTCCGGTGCTGGTTTGAGTTTGAGTATTTGCAAGAAGCAAATAGAGCGAATGGCTGGAAAAATCTGGTGTGAAAGTGAGAAGGGCGTTGGCACTACGGTTTATTTTTCTCTTCCCTGTGTGCCTAGAAAGTAACTCATCTATTACTGAGTTGCGAGTGAATTGAAATAAAGGTAATGTGCCGATTTATGTACATTAATCGAAGAGGGTGGATTAATTAAAAATTGGATTCTATGCCAATCCAAAATGTTCTGCTTTCAAGTGAAGGTGTGCCATCAGAAGTGGAATCACCGCCAGGATTGTTATTCATCGGATACAGTTTGTCCTCATTGAATAGATTATTTACATGTGCAGAGAATAGGAATTGATTATGGTAATTGTGTTCAATACTTAAATTTACAATGTGGTTACTATTGGATTTATTATCACGAGATGAATACCATTGGTAGTAATACAAGTAGTTTAGTGCGGCCGTGGTTCTATTCTCAAATTTATAAACGGTATTTATACGCGTAACGTTTTCTGGATACGCTTTAGCATGACCACTATCCGTTACATACATGCTACCAAGCTTTTGATCATCATCTGCAGATATGATGGTGACATAAGAATGACTGAAAGTAGATTTAAGGTTTTTTAGTTCAAATGTTAATGAAGCTTCAATTCCACCTGTTTTCACTTCCCCGTTATTATTTTTATAATACCAAAAACCTCCCCAGCCATCTCCTGATGGTATCTCTCCGATATTTGGTAAAGGAGGGACTGGATTAGGCCAGTTTTCTGGCAAAAAGGCGCCAACATCAATAACATTTTTTACCACATTGTAGAAGAACACCCAATTTGTTTGAATTTTCTCGTTGTAACGATAACCCCACGTGAATTCGTAGCTATCGATCTCTTCTGGTTTGACCTTTTCTGGGTTTGTCCCACCAAAACCGGCATCACTCACCATGTCAAAATGCCCTTCGTCTAGAAAACCATCACGAGTGTGTCCTCCGGTGTAATGTAAACCTACTGCACCCCTAAAACCATTTTGATATGAAAATCGAATATTGTTTTGTTTGTTGGGGGTTATCAACATACCCAAGCGACTAGAAACGTGCGTTCCCCACCCAGGATGTTCGTCATAACGAAGTGCTGCAAATGCAGTATAAGTTTCGTTAAATGTATAAAAGTCCTCAACGAAGACACCCCATTCATCAGTCCTATTTTCATTTACCCACGTCCTTAAATCATTTGACTGTGAAAAAGTACTCACCGTAAAATCATCTAAGGTGTTAGTAATGAAGTTATCACCCTTATAGTTATTTTTACCTGATTCAATATGGCGATAATCCAACCCTGTTGCCAGCTTATTTTTCTTTAATAAGAAATGTTTAAAACTGATAACAGATTTCATGCCAAATCGATCTTCTCGAGTGCCTCCCGTTCTCTGGTCTTTATTCGTGAATAATGAAAAATCATCTCGAGAGTAAAACACGGTATTAGAAAGTGATACATTGTCGTTAAGGGACGCGTCGTGTTGAATATCTATTGATATTAACTGCTCTTGAAACCGGTCACGATCAAACCAAAAATTATAGAGATCTTTAGTTTGATCGGCGTATAAAATATTGACTTCAACTCCTGATTCATGGTGCTTAAAGGATCCTATTGCCATCGTGCTTTCGGCTTTATTCAATTGTGGGTTATGATCTGCAATATTGCCTCCTTCAATTCCAGTATGGAAATGCAATAACCATCCATCTTCGTCCATATCCTGGCCGTCATATAACGTTCTAGATAGGTAGAAGTATGTATCGTATTCATCAGATTTATTCCCATTTTCATAAGAGACATGATAATAATTATCTTTTCCTACTCGAGATGAAAGGCGATTTCCTGTAAACGTTTTCCCTCTAGTAACAATATTAATGACACCCAGTAGCGCACCCTGACCCAATGTGACAGATCCTGGGCCACGGATAACTTCCACATGATCGATCCAATCAAAGTTAATCGCATTGATTAGGGCATCATTTGCCCCCCAGAACCAGTCAACATTCATGTTTATACCATTGACAAGAACCATTACTTTCGCGTTGTTATCTGGTGCAAGACCGCGAAAACCTGCAATCATGTCATCTTGATCATCAACAAAGAAATAGCCAGGCACATACAGTGTTAAAGCATGTGTTAGCAAGCGAGATCCGCTTAGTCGTAATTGCTCGCCACTGACAACGGTGATAGAAGCTGGCTGTTTCTTGGCATGAGGCTCAACATAGGAGGCTATGTCAATTTGAAGCAGCTCTTCTAGGGATAGAGACCAATAGCCGTCTTCCTCTGCAAAAACTGTCAAAGGTAAAGTAAACAAAAGTAATGTTGCTGGAAATAGCAATCTCAACATAATTTTACTTTATAAAAGTTATATTTCCTGTACTAAGTATAGCGATATATCCATAAATTTCTTATATTTTTAAGATAGAAGGAGGAGGGGTAATCTTCGAAAATTGCCAACGGTATATGCACAAAACGCCACTTCAATAACGAATACGTTATATGCACATGAGATATTTTATATTATTGCGTCTGTTTTTTAAAACCTCACATCATCAATTTTGACTACGAGTTTACTCGGTCTGAAATGCATACACAGAACAATGGCAAGAATGAAAGTACACCATTCGGCAATGGGTAGTGCAATCAGAAAATTGTTGCCGTCGTTTGCAGAGTTGAATGAAGATAGCTGGGGCAATAACCAATACAGGAGAATCAATAATCCGCCCGGCAATATCAAACTTCGAGACATGGCGATAATGGTTGAGGGTAAAGGTTTATGTATGGCTGTAAGGTAGCAGGATAGAATAATATTAGCACCGTTTACGATAAACAAAGGCCAGATAACAAAGGCTAATTGATTAGCAAGAGTTCCTACTTTGTTATCGTTCTGATCAAGAAAAAATCCAATGATACTGTCGTGAAAAAATAGTAACCCAGAAACCATGGTGGCCAATATTGGGTGGCCATCGAGGCGAATAAAATAATAAAGCACCATACCAACTAGCTGTACTATGAGAGTCCAGCGAATAATAGTGAAATATTCCTGCATGCTTGTGTACAGGGTTTGCGGGGCGGCTAAGGCATCAAAAATGCTTTTTTCGATGAAGACACTTAGAAGAGCGGTTGTTATTGAGAATGCAAAAACGCTGATTAGGAATTTATTAAAAATTGCAGATGCTGCAGTAGTGTTTTTTTCGCCAAAATACTTCCCCGCCCTCACGGTTCCCACGTAGTTGCCTACAAAAATCCCGTCAACAAGACTAGCCGTTGTGAGTGCCACTAGACCCAAAATTGATGGTATTACGTAGTAAAAAAAGTGGGTATTACTGCGCCTGTTAGTGCTGGATTATCGTGAGTGTTGGCCATAAAAGTTTACTTCTAACAATAATAAGAGAATAGGACAAAGCAATTCTATAAAGAGGCGATCCTATAAAAAGCCAGTCTATGAATCAATAGGTTGTTACGTTTGTGACAATTTTTCCTGTGTTTCGATTATGCTATAAAAAATCACAAAGCCATTGCAATTGAGAATTATTCGCATTAGTGTATGGTGAAATATTGTTCATATAAGCAAGGTTACTTCGATGACACCATCTAATGACGTAAGAATTTTAATTATTGAAGATGATAGAACCCTGAATGACCAGCTTGCGGGTTTGTTGACGGGCCAAGGTTTTACCATTGAGCAATGTCATGATGGTCATCAAGGGTTAATGACTGCACTTAGCGAGAAATTCGATCTTATTTTATTGGATGTTCTGTTGCCTACTATGAATGGTTTTTCGGTGCTAAATAAGCTGCGTAAAATCCGCCAAACTCCGGTGATGATGTTAACCGCCTGTGGCGCTGAAGAGGAAAGAATTGAGGGATATAGCAAGGGGGCGGACGACTACTTACCTAAGCCGTTTAATTTTACCGAACTGTTATTGCGTATTGACGCATTATTACGCCGCTCACTGGGCTTGTTAAATTGTCGCCAACAGAAACAGCAACTGGTGGTCGGTAATCTTGTGTTATCCAGAGTCAAACAAGAGGTTGTGTATGCTGACCAGGCCATCGCAATGACGCCCATTCAATTTCGTTTATTGTGGGTGTTGGTAGAGCATCAAAATGAAGTGTTGTCTAAACCTTATCTATATCAACTGGTGTTGGAGCGGGCATTTAGTCGTTATGACCGAAGTTTAGATATGCATTTAAGTCGTGTGCGTCGAAAGTTAATTGACGTCGGTATGGAAGCGGATCGATTTTCCACAGTGCATGGCAAAGGTTATTGTTTTACATGAATAAACGTTTGCTATGGAAGTTGTGCGTAACCATTGCGGTGGGTACAGTCATTTTGTTTTGGGCAGTGGACATTCTAACGAGTCGTACTGAACAGCATATGAGCTACATAAGCGAAGAGTTTCAACAAGAATTAATTGACTATGGACGGCATGCTGAGCGCCTTTATTATTATCAGGGTGAGGAGGCGCTAGAGTCCTGGTTGAGCGCATTACAGGAAAAAGAGCAAACCTGGGCTGCGGTAGTTTCCTCTGATGTCATGCCACTGGCAGGAGGTGTGTTATCCTCGCAATTCCAGCAAGGTTTTCGGTTGGGTCGTAGTGTTGAATGGAAGGTGCATTTATATTTTGAAGACAATCCCATTATGGATATCATCTTTTTAGATTCAAGGGGTGCTAGGGATAAGCCGTCGTTAACAACTGAGAGCAAGCATTCGCTGCATTTCTTAATTCAGTTGCCGCAACGTATGCGTCCAGGAGTCTATCTTAAATATACTAATATCTTGTTGCAGTTTGCGTTGCCATTAATTTTGCTTATTGCTTTATCCGTTGTCATTTATCGACATGTAATGACGCCTCTAAAACGTTTGGAAAAAGCGACGAGGCAATTTAGCGAGGGGCAGTATGAGGTTAGAGTTGGGACATGTTTAGGTAATCGTAATGATGAATTAGCAGAATTAGCAAAAACCTTTGACAGTATGGCGACTCGAACGGGGAATCTGATTATTGCGCAACGACAATTGATTTCAGATTTTTCCCATGAACTAAGAACGCCATTAGCGAGATTGGATATGGCGGTTGACTGCGTAACCCATGGTATTAAACAGGAAGAATCCTTATGTCGCCTTAAGTATGAGTCATTAACCATGAGGCACTTGGTGGAAGATGCGCTCACACTTGCCTGGTTAACGAATGAGGAGCCACAGCTTAATCGCGAATCGTTAGATCTGGTGGAGTTGTTGGGGCTAATTGTTGATGATGCGAGGTACGAATACCCGAGTCGTATTATTCATACAGATTTCCCGCCGGAAGCAACCTTGCCGTTAAGCAGTCATCGCGCTCTAGGTCAGGCATTTGAGAACATTATTCGTAATGGGCTAAAACACAGTCCCACAGGATGCGCGGTATACGTTTCCATTCATCAACAAACTCAAGCTTATGAAATTCGAATTCGTGATGAAGGCCCTGGGGTGCCTGAACTTTATTTAGACGATATTTTTAAACCTTTTTTCCGATTAGATAAATCAGACCAAGAAAGTGCGTTGGCAGGAATTTCGGGAAAATCTCAAGGAGGATATGGGTTGGGGTTAGCGCTAGCCCAGCGGCAAATACATGCGGTTAAGGGCAGTATCTATGCGCGTAATTGTTTAGCGGATAGGGATGATAAACGAATAGGGTTGATGATGATTGTTTTGCTACCTTTTTAATAATAAAGCTGTGCGTTATTTGGCTCTTCCACTGAATCTTCATTCGATTTCAGGGTGCTCACCCAAGAATAAAGCGTCGTAACATCCATTCCCAATTTTTTAACTATTTGTTCGGTGGTCTTCTCCGAGCTGATTACCATCATACAACTCTGCTTCGTCTAATGTGAAATGTAATTGTTTTTGTTCAATTGATAGTTGAGGAGGGCCGTATAGCTCTTCAATTTCTAGATCGGTTAAGATAGTTCTTCGTTTGGACCCCTAATATATTCACGTAGAACAAAGGAACTTAACTATTGTTCGGTTTTTTAGGTGAAATAATTTCAACTGACCCTTCGCAATTTGTCGTTTGTAACGCTCGATGCAGAAAATATAGACTAAGTGTATTCTCCATCTATTTTGAAAAAAACATAGGAGAAGGCAATAGCTATTGGGAGTCAAAAATTTGCGAAAAATAGTTACGCGGCGCACCCCCCTATTTGAGGGGTACTTTTTTCTCTAACAAAACGTTAGTTTGTGCCCTTGTTTTTCGACGCGCGCTGAAACTCAAAGATAAGGCTAGAATCAATCACCGATGATGACACTTTGTCTATTGATGTTTGGGGTAATACGCTCATCCCCTATACACATGGCAACGACTATGGAGGATCAGATAAAAAAGCATGAGCCGTCGCGTAAAATTCTGAAATAGGAGTTATACGCAGAATGCACTGAACGTGAATTGAGCCTATAGCGATGACCAATAATGGTCGAATGAAGAGAAAATCACGTAGTGATTTATCAAGGAGAAGTAATGTTTAGAAAATCTGTAGAGTGTATTAGGGGCAAGGCTGTTTCCCTAGGTGCCTTGGGAATATTAGGCATTGGAATGATGACGGTGCCGCAACTCGCTCGGGCTGAGTTACTTTCAGGTACGGCAGAAAATGGTTGTGATATAACGGCATCTGTTTTAGAGGCTGTACCTGGCGAACCGATAACATTAACGATGTCTGCGTATGGGGACAAAATTTACGACGACATAATCGAAAACTCTGGTTTTCTTGGTTCCATTGTTAATTGGATTGGCGATCTACCAGGCACTTTGACGTTATTAGCACCGGAGTCGACCACTGACTATACGTATTATGTATGGCGGGAAAATGACGAAACTGTTTATGGTGGCTGTGAAGTTACTGTCACAGTCATCCCACAAACTTACGATGAAACGATACATGCGCCGACCTGCTCTTTGCAGATTGAAAAGCAGTCGGCTCAAGACCTTCCGGTTGAAGCAGGGGATAAACTGCTTTTTTCCTGGTTTACAGAGAATGCGTCATCAGCACAGTTGCGGTTATCACCGACAAAACTATTTGGCGTACTAGATACCAGCGAGCTGGCTACGGGCCAGAAAGTTGTGAAGAATTGGCAGGGCTCCGAGTACAGCTTAGAAGTGTGGAACGAGAATGGACAGTCAACGACTTGTGCAGCTAGCGTAAATGATATTAAAACCAGACCGGTACCGGTTCTGGAAGAGGCCGTATACGTAACAACATCCGGTGATGATAGCGGGTTTGGTAGCCAGGCCGACCCGTTCCGCTCCGTGCAGCACGGTATAGATGTGGTTGCTGTAGACTCTTTGAAATCACAGGTGTGGGTGGCCGAAGGTACCTACAGCGAGCAGCTTGTTATTTCTGAAGCGGCAAAAGACGTCAGTGTTTTTGGCGGTTTCGACGCAGATAATTGGTCAACTCAGGATCCAATTGCCCATCCTACTGTGATTCAATCGAGTCGTTCTTGGGCTCTGAAAAAAGTGTCGCCAGGCACGGGAGTTGTACATGGATTAAATTTACTTGCTGCACCACCCAGTGTCTCCGTGCAAATGGTTGCTCCGACAAGTACGAAAGCCGTTTATGTTAGCCTTACTGGCTCTGATACAGCAGCCGGTACCAGAGCAGCTCCGTTAAGGACGATTCAACGAGCGGTTTTTGTTGCCGCTTTGAGTTCCACCTTGTCAGAGGTCTGGGTGTCAGCAGGGACTTACAACGAGAGTGTCTCCATCAATCAACAAGCCAGCGGTGTTGGATTGTATGGAGGTTATGACCCATCGGATTGGAACAGTCGCAACATTACTCTCCACGAGACTATTATTGAATCAGGAAACGATTGGGTAATATCCGTTAGAGATTATCATCGTGATGGGAATATTGAGGGCTTTACCATTCGCACCTTACCGACTGCGCAGTACGACCACAGCTCTCGGGCGATAATACTTGAGGATATTACTGGGCACCTATACATCGAAAACAACATCATAGAGGCTGGGTTCGGTCGTAATGGTGCCAACGGTAGTTTTGTGGGCCACGGAGATAATGGAGAGGTTGGAAAAGATGGGATAGCGCTTGAGGGTGGCGATGGCGGGAAGGCCGGGGGGGAATGCGGATTTGGCTCCGGTGGAAGTGCGTTTCTAATTGCTGGTCAGCCAAGAACGGCTTCGCCAGGCACAGGAGATAATGGCGTGTCTGGAGTAACGCCACTTTCTCAGACCAATGGCGAGTTTGACTCTGGCTCATACGACTGGCGAGGGTTAGCAGGTGGCAAAGGAACGGATGGCAGCTGTGGTAAGAGTGGTGTTGGTGGCAACAGAGGTCTATGTTTTGCTCCTCACCCCTGGGGACTCTATGTGTTTCCTGGTGGTGGTGGCGGTGGTGGCGCCGGAAGTGGTGGTCTTGGTGCAACGGGTGGTTACGGTGGTGGGGGTTCAATCGGCGTGCTTGCAATACGATCGAATCGAGTTTGGTTATACAACAACACCATTTTAACGAAAGACGGTGGCGAAGGAGGCAACGGAGCCGTTGGCGGTGATCCCGGTATAGGTCAAGTAGGCGGCAAGGGAGGATTGTGTTGGGAACAGGGTGCTGGTGCTGGTGGCGGCGGGATAACTGGCCAAAATGGCGGTCGCGGCGGTCATGGTGCCGGTGGTGCTGGCGGTATTAGTGCCGGGATCGTACGGATCGATTCGGTTGATCTTGTGAATCCGCCGGGAACCGATCCAAAAGCCAACGTGTTTGTACTAGGTGGTGGTGGATTTGGTGGTAAAGGAGCGGGGGACGCACAAGATGGTATTGATAATCGAAATTATTATGACTACCCGATGCACTAAGTTACCAATTAGCTAGACAAACTGAGTCACAACGCTGTGGTTATTACATCAGGATCCCGCAGTGTTGTGACTTTTGCCAAACGTTGTTTTTCTATTGATTTGTCAGATGGTGCTAACTTGGTTTCTGTCGCGCAGCTAATAGTGTCAAAGGGATACCAATCGCCACAAACGCTACAATCAATATGTAGGTATCACCGATGTCTTTTACTTTGTAGCCAAGCGCGTAGTTTTTGTAAAAACTTGCCAGCTCAGTAATGAACACTGCATAAAAACTCATTACTTCACCTACAAGCCATTCGACAATACCGGCCATCAAAGAGAGTAGGTGCAGATTACTTAGAAACCCATGACAGTCAAGCGAGAGATCCATATAAATTCCTTTACTATGTTTACTTAGTATTTCCCAAGAGGTTTGTTAACTGTTGTCACATTACGGTCACATTGCGGTCATTGTCTTGGCCTTGATAGGAGATACTAATGACTGAAACTTAAGGTTTTCTTAAGGGAGTTAGTAGAATATTCCATTATTTCATGTGCCAGACCTCTGAAAGCCCCGTATCTCTGAAAGTAACAGTTGTAAAAGTTGTTCACTTTTTTGCCGCTTTAACGATAATGATTCTCAATTGACAACCATTATCATCGGGGTGAAAGTGATGAATGTAGTAAGTAGTCAAAAATTACAGAATAAACCAAGTAAAAAAAGTCTATTAGCCATAGCAGTGAGTGTTGCGTTAAGTTGTCAAATGGGTGTGGCGGCAGAAGCCGAAGAAACCCAGGACAATCTACAAAAACAAGATATTGATATGATCGTGGTTAAAGGCCAAGCCACCGCTGGTTTGGATAGCTTGGTAACCAGCGAAGACTTGGATAATCTACAGGCGGCAGACTTAAGCGATATTTTTCGTCGTGATGCGTCGGTGAGTGTGGGTGGTTCTGTGGGTATGGGACAAAAAATCTACGTCCGTAATATCGGTGAAGATATGTTAAATATCACCATCGATGGTGCTGAGCAAGCAGGGGCAGTATTCCATCACTCTGGTCGTATCATCGTTGAACCTGAATTATTAAAACAGGTAGAAGTTGAAGCCGGTGCGGGTAGCGCAACCGCAGGTCCAGGCGCTTTAGGTGGTTCTATTCGATTTACCACCAAAGATCCTAGTGATTTACTCAAAGATGGCGAGTTAACGGGCGCGCTAATTAAACATACCAACTACCGTAATACTAAAGGCACCAAGGTGAGTGGTACGGTGTTTGCTCGTGATCCATCGGAAACCGTGAGTGTGATGGTAAGTCATTTAACATCAGAGCACGACAATGCGGAAAACGGTGATGGTGACGAAATTATTGGTACTGAGTCACGCCAGGAAATGTCCTACGGTAAGGTTGTGGCAAATATATTGGATGAGCATCGCATTGCAATCAGTTATGAAAAACTGGAAGAAAGTGGCGATATTCTTTATAAGCCAGAGTTAGTGGCAGGAGCCCGCAACGTAGCTGAACCGACCACGGGTACCAGAGATACGGCCACCTTAAATTATGAATTCGCACCGTCCAACACCGATTTAATTGATTTGTCGATGACGTTCTATAAAACAAAACAAGAGCAGGAACGCGAATACAGCGGTATTGCTTATGATGGTGCGGTAGATACTAAGGGAGCCACCATACAAAATATTAGTCGTATCGGTAACCATAAAATTGTTGCTGGTGTAAATTATCGTGATGATCAAAGTACCCTGAATGATGTTGATTTTACCCCGTCAAAGTTCGAAGAAAAGGGTGACGTTAAAGGGTTATTTATTCAAGATGTTTTTGAGTTAACGGATCAGCTAACGATTTCTGGGGGCGTACGTTTTGATGACTATTATCTGCAAGATGTGAATGACCAGAAGTTTGATGAGAGCGGTTATAGCTCAAATGTTAGCGGTAACTATGAATTTATACCGGGTATCAGCTTTAGTGCTGGGTATTCTGAAGCATTAAGAGGGCCAACGGTTAAAGATTCTTTTAAGTTGTCTTCATACACTAATGTAGCGGATTTAGAGGCTGAAAAAGCCAAGAACTATGAAATGGCGGTTGATTTTACTGGCGGTGATTACAACGTAGCAGTAGGTGCCTACCATTCAACAATTAAAGATCCAATCGGTGGCAATGCACCATGGTCAACGGAAAATAAAAACGTAGAGGATGATATTGAAACCCTGGGTTATTTTATCAAAATGGATGGCACTTGGGATAAATTACATTCTTCCATTAGTCTTAATAGTGCAGATACCGAGATGGATGGGGAGACAGTAACGCGTTACGAATATAGCTCAAAAGCGGTGTCTAAAGGGGATACGTTGATTGCGGATATTTCCTATGATGCCATGCCAAACTTGTTGTTGGGCTATTCAGTTGAGCTTGTTAGAGGTATTTCAGATTTTGATGTTGTTGTTGACGAAGGTGGCCCATGGGAAGAGACGTTAACGGTTGAAAAACAGGGGTATGTTGTTCACGATATATTTGCTCGCTGGCAACCGGCGGAAGATGATCGTTTGGTACTAACGGTCACAGTTAAAAATATCTTTAATAAACAATATCTAGATCATGGCAGCGTAGAAGACTTTACCGGCAATGCCGGTTATGAGGTCATTGTTGGTTCGGAAGAAGTAGGCCGCGATGTTCGTGTAGCGGTAGCTATTCGTATTTAGCAGGGCTCCGGGTGATGTATTCACATCACCCTTTTTTAACTTTTTCTAAAACATTATTTCCGGGATGAAGTATGAAAGGTACAGTTGGGATAATTTGGTGTTTGTTTTTTACCATAAGTAATGCTGTAGCACAGCCAGTATCAGATTATACCGTCACAGACTTAGCAGGTAGGCAGGTTGTAATTGATGGGCCGGTATCGCGGATAATATTAGGTGAAAGCCGCTATATAATGGCGTTATCGATGCTTGATAAAAAACAACCTTTCGCCCGTATTGTTGGTATGTTGGCAGATTTAAAACAAGTAGATTTTGGTAGTTACCAGCAGTATCAATCGCGATTCCCTGAGATAGATGATATTGCTTTGGTAGGCCATTCTTCCGCCGATAGCTTTAGTGTTGAAAAGGTATTAACCCTCGATGCAGATTTGGCAATTTTTGGTGTTGAAGGCCATGGCCCTAATGCACGCCACAGTCAATTAATTCAACAATTGGAAAATGCCGGTGTTGCGGTGATATTTGTGGATTTTCGAAAGCAGCCGTTAAAAAATACTGTTCGCAGTATGACGTTGCTAGGAAAGGTGCTGGGTAAAGAAAAAGAAGCTAAAGCGTTTACGGATTTTTATGAAAAACAGTTGGCACGTATTGTTGGTGCAATGGCATCAAAAGCGGCATTTTCCCAAGAAAGACCGAGTGTATTCTTACATAGCCGCGTCGGGTTACAAGACCTCTGTTGTGAAACCATGGTGCGAGGAATGATGGCCGCATTTTTAGAAGCGGCAGGGGGCGAGAATATCGCCAAACCCTTGGTGCCTGGTGCAGCAGGGGTGATGAACCTGGAATATCTGTTAACCATGCAGCCGGATATTTATATTGCTACTGGCATTGGATCAACAACAGTAACTAAAGACGTTAAATTGCCGGATGAAGATACGCCTCCCTATATCGTACTGGGTGCCGGTGTTGAAGAGGATGTGGCGCGCCAGTCTTTTCAGCGGGCAATTTCAAAAATTGGAGTGAGAGAACTAACGGCAATCAAATCCAAGCGGGCTTTTGCTATATGGCACCATTTCTATAATACGCCACTAAATGTGGTAGCTGTGCAGGCTTTTGCAACCTGGTTATATCCGGAAGAATTTGCGGATGTTGATCCTAGAGATACCTTACAGCAACTCTTCGATCAGTTCTTACCGGTACCCTTGTCGGGAACCTATTGGGTGGGTTTAGATAACGCGGAGAGTCAGCAGTGAATGCCGTGAATAAACTAGCAACGCAAGCGTTATCCGTCGACACAGAGACAATAGAAACAGGAACATTAGCAACTGGTGGTATGGCGTCAGCATATCGAAAATTTATTATAAAACGCGTGGTGCTTTTGGCCGTGTTGATCTGTACTGCGGTGTTTTCTTTGTTGCTGGATATTAGCACGGGGCCCGCTGTATTAGGCTTAGGAGATATTCTCTTAGGGCTCTGGAGTCCAGAAAGTGTCAATAGCGCAACACAGGTAATAATTTGGGATGTACGTTTACCTTATGCTTTGATGGCGTTAGTCGTGGGGGCTTGTTTAGGACTAGGCGGGGCCGAGATGCAGACGGTATTAAATAACCCTTTAGCTAGCCCCTTTACGTTGGGTATTGGTTCCGCGGCAACCTTGGGAGCGTCTCTGGCGATTGTATTTGACCTTTCCTGGGTTGGTTTAAGTTATACCTATTTATTGCCCGTGATGGCATTTATTTCAGCAATGGCCGCATCGTTGATTATTTTTCTCTTGTCCCGAACATTAGGGGCGAATGTGCATACAGTTGTGTTGTTTGGTATTGCATTGATGTTTGGTTTAAATGCGTTAGTAGGTTTATTGCAGTTTGTTGCTGACGCGGGTGCGTTGCAACAAATCGTATTTTGGACCATGGGCAGCTTGGCACGGGCCAATATGGAAAAAGTGACACTTGTTTTTTGTGTATTGGTAATTTGTTTTATCTGGAGCCTATCTCACGTATGGGCAATGACCTCCCTTAGAGCTGGAGAGGAGCAAGCAAAAAGTAGTGGCGTGAATGTACAAAGGGTGCGTTTGGTGGTGTTGTTACGGGTGAGCCTAATTACTGCGGCTGCTTTGGCGTTTGTGGGGGAAATTGGTTTTATTGGTCTAATTGGGCCTCATATCGCCCGCATGTTATTGGGTGAAGACCACCGTTTCTTTTTACCGGGTAGCGCGATAGCCGGTGCTATATTACTGTCGTTATCATCTATTGTCAGTAAAGCCTTAATACCTGGAGTGATTTTGCCAGTGGGTATAGTTACGGCCATTGTGGGTATTCCGCTTTTTATTAGTTTAATTATGACACGGGGTAGGGAGTCGGTATCATGAGTTTAAACATCGAAAATCTCATCGTCGGCTATGGCGCTCGAAAAGTAATAGCCAATATGAACTTACCTGAAATCCCCTCGGGCTCTTTAGTTGCAGTGATTGGCCCCAATGCTGTGGGTAAATCTACTTTGTTAAAAGCTATTTCAGGTATGGTGTCTTGTACTGGTAAGGTGGATTTTAATCAGCAGGACTTAACCACGTTAGATCACCATCAACGGGTTCGTCATGTAGGTTACCTACCCCAGACGTTACCTCAGGCGACGAGCTTAGTCGCTTATGAGTTGGTGTATAGCGCCTGTCGCGCAGTCTCTAAGCATACAAACGTGGAGCAATTAGAGTTGTCTATTGAGCGCGTCTTTGGCCTTTTAGGTATTGAATCATTAGCTTTGCGTAAGTTGGCAGAAATGTCCGGCGGTCAGCGGCAGATGGTGGGGTTAGCTCAGGTTCTGGTGCGTCGGCCGAAGTTGTTACTATTGGATGAACCTACCAGTGCATTGGATCTGCACTGGCAACTCAATGTATTGCAAGCCATCCGAGCAGAAGTTAGTAGCGAGCAAGCTATTGCTTTGGTGGCAAGTCATGATCTTAATTTGTCTTTACGTTTTTGTGATTTTCTGATTATTTTGGGTCCTAAAGGTCTCTTAGGGGTAGGCCGGCCGCAAGACGTGTTAACCCCTGATGCGCTTCGTGCGGCTTATGGTATTGAAGGCAGGGTGGAGCAATGTAGTAAGGGTTATCCTGTCGTATTGGTCGACTCTGCCTGTGAGGTTACCCTGTGATGGATAAACTCATGCATAAGTTCGCTTTGATTGAAACCGCAGAAGGTGGGAAGTATCTTCGCCGTTTATGTAAACATTTTTCCCATAAGGTTCCGGCCAGTTGGGATAACTCTCAGGGTAAGGTTAGTTTTGCGATGGGGGATTGTTTGATGTCTGCATCCGCCAGCACCTTAACCGTTCGTTGCGTAGCGGCGAACAATGATGATGTGGAAGAGGTAGCCGAAACTATCAAATCACACTTTGATCGCTTTGCGAAAACGGATGGTTTGGTTTTGGTTTGGCATTTAGCGTTGGGATAACTTCGCCAAAATATTGCTTATAGATTGTTGTAATATAATGCTTAATTTCAAAAATATGTCCATTCAATATAAACTGAAGCCTTCGCGGGAAGGGTAAGATAAACCGCCATGACACCAAAAACATGAAAGTAGAAATAACATTCATGGAAGGTGTGATAGTCTATGACCAACTATTGAAAAACGCGTTAGGCCACAGTTTTTTAAACTCTGGCCATGTTAAGCAGAACCACTTTTTGGCAAAAACATATGGCAACAATATTAACCGAAGAACAAATCTTAGAACTTGACAAACAACACGTGTGGCATCCGTATTCGTCTTTTGATATGCCATTGGCGCCATTTCCCGTGGTTAGTGCCGATGGGGTGCGGCTTACCTTAAAGGATGGTCGCCAACTCATTGATGGTATGGCGTCTTGGTGGTCAGTGCTGCATGGCTATAACCACCCCGTATTAAACGCCGCAGCAAAAGACCAAATCGATAACATGGCTCATGTGATGTTCGGTGGGCTGACGCATGAACCCGCGGTAAAACTCTGTAAAACACTCGTCGACATAACCCCGACAGGTTTAAACAAGGTTTTTATCAGTGACAGTGGGTCAGTGGCAGCGGAAGTAGCGATAAAAATGGCGTTTCAATATTGGATTAGCCAGGGGCAAAAACAAAAGAACAAAATGATTACCGTAAGAAACGGATACCACGGTGATACCTTCATCACTATGTCAGTGAGTGACCCTAAGAATGGCATGCATCATATGTTTGATCAGGTTTTGATGGAGCAAATCTTTGTTGAAGCGCCTCAATGCCTGTTC
>CAJXXT010000066.1 GCA_913063495.1 uncultured Gammaproteobacteria bacterium
GGATACCATGTATTTAAAGTCCACAAAGATACTTTAGAGACCGTCGGCCCCACTAAAACATCATACAATGTAGCAGGCTCTGCGGAATGGACTATTACCGGTGGTAAATCGGTAGATAATTCTAGCAAGTTGATGAAGTGGTTTCGGGGTGATTACCCAGAGGCCTACGACCACTACTTTACAATTATACTACCACCCTCCTTTGTCGCTATTCTCACATACGATTCGTTGTCCTGGATTCAAATGCTGCCTAACGGCGCGGACAAATGCGTTGTGCGCTCTGGTGCCATTCATGAAAAATCCTCATTCAAGGAAGGCAAACAGAGTAAAGAATTTACTGCGGCTTTTTTTGCAGAAGACAAATGGATTAGTGAGCGGGCGCAACGAGGAATGCATTCAAAAATTGGTAAGGGAGGAAAGCTGGTAGAGATGGAGCAAAGTGTGGTCCACTTCCATCAGTATCTAGCATCAAGATTATTTGGTACCCACGTTGATGACTTTTATGAAGGTGAGAATGCAAAAATATTTAAAACCTCACAATAAAGGAGGCTAGATCTTACTCGTCAGCATAACCCATGCTTCCAGGTACAAGCAGCATGGGCTATGAAAATCATATAGAACGAGATATTAGTTCTTTCATTATCTCATTGGTGCCACCGTAAATTCGATTTGCACGGGTATCAACGTATGCCCTGGCGATGGGATACTCCAGCATATATCCATACCCCCCATGTAACTGAACACATTCATCAACCACCTTGCTTAGCAAATCAGATACCCAATACTTCGCAGCGCATGCAGCCTCAACACCAAGCTCATTATTTATGACTTGCTCAATACAGCGATCTACGTATACCCGTGCTATTTGAATCTCTGAACGCATTTCTGCAAGCTTGAAACGTGTATTTTGAAAAGCAGCTACCGGTTTCCCAAATGCTTTTCTATCCTTTACGTATTCAACGGTTGTCGCCAGCGCGTATTCCGCAGAAGCTGCGCATATGACGCCTATCATCATGCGCTCCCATGCTAGCTCTTTCATTAACATAATAAAGCCCATACCTTCTGCACCCAGAAGGTTCGCTTTAGGCACCCTAACGTTATTAAAAAACAACTCACATGTATCTTGACCTTTCATACCGACTTTTTTTAACGGCGTCCCTTTAGAAAAACCTTCTCTATCTGTCTCCACTATCAACAATGAAACATTCGCCGCGCCGCCTTTGGCATCTCCAGTTTTCGCAACGACAACAACCACATCAGCAAGATAACCGTTGGTAATAAATATTTTGGAGCCATTGATGACATAATCATCTCCATCCTCAACAGCCGTTGATCGAATAGCCTGGAGGTCTGACCCTGTTCCTGGCTCAGTCATAGCAATAGCGCCAACAGCTTCGCCTGTAGCCATTTTTGGTAACCAGTTTTGTTTTTGTTCTTCTGAACCAAAGTTATTGATGTAATTCGCCACGATATCTGAATGCAGTGAAAAACCTGAAGCTGAATCCCCTACCCTGGCCTGCTCTTCCATTAAAATCACACTATACATGCGATCAACTCCTGCCCCTCCATATTCTTCTGGCATTGTGGCACAGAGCATTCCAAGCTCCCCAGCCTTGTTCCACAGCGATCTGTCAATATGCTGTTGCTCTTCCCATTTTTCGTGATATGGCGCTATTTCAGTTTCAAAGAAACGACGAACAGTGACACGAAAGGCTTCATGATCTTCATTAAAAAGTGTTCTAGGAATCATTGGGGCCACTGGGTTTGGGCAGTTAAAACTCATATTATTCTCCATGCAAATGTTACAATACGTACGTACGACTTGTATATAATACCTCTAACAGCCATAATTCTGTCAAGCATAATTTATATAACTTGGTACAATTGGCCGCGTCCGAAAAGCCGATGGAGTACATAAATGAACAAAGTTAAAAGGGAGGAAGCCCCCGCTAAACAGCGCAGAACCCAAAAAGAACGAGCGGAGACCATGCGCCAACGCCTAGTGGATGCAACCCTTATTTGCTTAGCTAACGATGGCTATGCAGGTACGACCATAAGCCGTGTAATTGAAGTCGCAAAAGTATCCAGAGGCGCGCCTGTACACCACTTCCCCAACAAGAATGCGATGATCGCCGCTGCAGCGGAGCACCTTGCATATCGTATGTACAGTCTACTCGGGAAAGCCATCAGTCGACTTGAAAGCTCAGACGATCGACTGCATGAACTGATCTATGCAAGCTGGAAGGATATTTTTCAGCAACCTGAATACGTTGCTATGAATGAGCTGTTACAAGCCAGTCACAGAGATCCAGAATTAGCCGATATTATTCGGCAGTTATGGGTAAAGGGGTTTGAAGTGTTAACCGACTGTGTTGAACACTACTTAGAACCCATTGACGACACTTTTAAAATGAACGATCTTATGGTGATAACTCAATGGATACTCCGAGGTATGGCAGAAGACCAACATCTTATGTTTAATGAGAAAATTTTCGACAAATATTTAAAGCTCTGGTCTAATATCTTAGCGCAACACCTACAACCCAAGAAAGGTGTGACATCACCTCCACCAGAACCGAAACTATGGGGTAGCAAGCACGTATCCTAATAAAATATGCGTCTGCCCAAGATTACAAAGACCCCAAACATTGCCGCAAAGTATTTTGCAGCCTCTGTCGGTTTATCGGCTTACTTAAAATACCCTGACAACCCGCCCTAATTGCCTTGTCCGTTTCTGCTTTGTCCGTTTCTGCTGTTAAGGCATAAATTGGCATTGTAAGGCCTTTTTCTCTTAGAATCTTAACCGCCTCTATTCCACTGCGTTTTGGCATATTAATATCCATCAGAATAACATCTGGCGACTCACTCACGCATAACTCACAGGCTTCAACGCCATCATTTGCCACTATCACCGTAACCCCTAGCTTTTTGATCATCCGTGAAACCAGCGCTTGATTCACTACATTATCCTCTGCAAGCAAAACAACACCGTTTAGGTTAGGGACAGTTTTTGATTTACCTTTTCTTGCCTTAGACCTTGTGTTTTTGTCGGGCCCTCTTTCTGATGATTCTTCGTTCTGTTTCTCTCCAGCCCTTTTTCTCGTTTGTTTAATCCAGGAGACACCCTCAGCCAATGTAGCCTTAACATGAAAGCGAAATACACTGCCTTTTTCTTCTTTACTCGATACCGTTATATCACCAGCCATTAAACCGGCGAGTTTTTTGGATAACGGCAACCCTAAATCTGCGCCAAACTCAAAGAGTAATCCCATAGAATCTTTATCAATTCTAGCCCCGGTATCTACAATAACAAAGATAAGCTCTTCATTTTTCCATGTCACATCAAGCGTAATTGAACCTACATCACAAAAATTTAGCGCGTTATCACATATATTTCGCAGTACTTGCAATATCCGAAAGGAGTCACCAACAACCATACTGGGTAATGGATAATGGAAGGTAACGTGAAACTCTAGCTGCTTTCTTCGGCATTTATCTACAAACTCCTGCTCAATTTCTCCTACAATATCAACAATAGATAACGGAATTTTTGCAACGTCAAATTTTCCGGCCTCTATCTTCGATAAATCCAGTATATTATTAATCAACAGCAACAGCTGTTGACTATTTGATACAACCGTATTTACACATTCAGTCTTTTGACAACCTTCTAACGCAGGGTCTTGCAATGACTCGCTATAACCAATGATCGCGGTCAGCGATGTTCTAATCTGATGACTCATCATTGATAAAAACTTACTTTTTTCTTCAGTAGCAGCCATTGCCATATCTCGACTGATACGCTCCTTTAACTGATTTTTTATCGCCACCTCTTTTTCTTTTAGTTCCCCGATATCAACAACAAAACCTTCAATATGTGTTGCGTTTCCATCAATATCATAAATAAGCTTTGCGCTATGCTTGGCCCAAACATTAACACCATCACTACGTTCAAACCTAACCTCACGATTCTCTACACCCTGCTCAATAATTCCATCAAATTGACCGCCTTGATGTTGATAGAGTGTTAACACAACCTCTTTACTCTTATCTATCACGTCACTAACCTGTAAAAAACCCATAATCCTTGCCATAGACGTATTGACGTTTTTTATCACCCCCGCTACCGACATGCTATACATCCCCTCTAAGGCGTTGTCAAAAACAGATCGATAGCGCGACATATTTTCAACAACTCTTTCATCGGCTTCTAACACCTTCCCCCTTTCTATTTTTATTCTTTCTGCTAAAGCAAATGAAAGAACTATCGATTCTAACATTACGCCCATTGGCGCGGATGCTATGGTAAACCAGGTAGCTGGAATAATTTCATTAATCATTGCGGCGTAAATCGTAAAACCAATACCATTACAGGACCAAGCAAAAAAATAAAATTTTGCATGGACACCACCTTTCCACCATATATATACTGTTGACGACAGCATCCCTATGATGAAAAACATCGCAAAAACACTAACCCAAACGATGGAGTTGTGATCATTTTTTATAGAGCTAATAACTGCACTCACAAATACCGTCCAAAGCAATATATTGCATACAGCATTCATTCTCGGAAATTCTTTTTTGACATTTAGGAATGCCACAAAAAATTTTATTGCCCACCAAAGCGAAAGCCAGACTGCAACCGCCACATAATCCTTACCAATAACATCTACAACAGCCTTTAGATGCATTACACCATGGCCTATCTCTAACATTTCATAAAACGTTACTGCGACCAAATACATCACGTAATAATAGTAACTTTCATCCTTAACCGAAGCATAGACAAACAAGTTATATAGCATGAGCATGAGCATGCCACCAAAAAACAAGCCGTAGACAAACTCTTCTTTTGATGTTTTTTCCAAAAAAAAGGCTCGATCCCATAAGCTCAACGAGAAATATAAAGCCGTCGAGCTATTTCTCACCTTCATATAGAATGTCACTTCCTCTCCTAAAAAAAGTGAAATGGGAAAGACACTTTTTACATTAACGAACTCCTTATCATAAAGGTTCGTTCGTAAATCTGAACTTTTTACATCATAGATCCCATCATCTTGAAGCACATACAGTTCAGCAATCCCTAGTAGGGTTTTATCTATTTCAAGATAACATTGTTTTTCACTGTCAACATTGGGGTATTGATCAGGATACAGTAAGGTTACTCTCAACCAATAGGTATGAGGCGAAATCCCCAAATTAAGGATCCCCCCGTTATGACGAACAAATGCTTTCTGATATTCTTCTGACGCAACTTGATCGATGGTCAAGCCATTGGTTTCGTCCTTTAGCACATCCATGTGGCTATTCAGCAAATAACGGCCTTTGTCAAATATCCGAACGGCATCCCTATTACCTTCGACCGCAGCCAAATCCATCGACAGCAACATCAACAATATACAGGCTAGTAACAACCTCTTATGGCCATCAACACAGTTATAAGCGTCACCACATCGTTGAAATAACCCCAAATATTGCCCCCTTGATTATGTCGCCTCCCTTGAGGGGGGGAGGTGCCTACCATTTAGTATAGATGGAACAACAAAATCACAAGGCAAGCGCTAACACCCCTTCTTATAACATTTCGTTATACCGAGCGAGAGATTGCCTGACCGAGAAACGCAAACAGCTATAAGTGAAGCCGAGCTATAGCATTTATGCCTATTCTTCTATCAAAAAAATCTAAATGGACCCTACAAACATATACTTGCCCTTGATACAAAAAAGGTAAATTATAGAGGTGAGGACAAATATGATTTGCGAGACGTCGCAAAGGAGCTATACGCCATGAACGATTTCACCCCAGTAAGAAATGTTGAACATAGTCAAGTAGTTCTAAATCATGGTCTATGGCCTGATTTCAAAGAGGCGACGATTTCCAACTTGGTTTTTCGGGGAAACGATGACCTTTACACCGGCAATAGAAGAGATGACGTCACTATAGAGATTTCTTTCGAGCTTCATGATTCCAATCAACCATACATCGTTGTTTTACAATTCAATGATTGTGACTCCATTTACCTGGGCGAGTTAAATCACCGAGATCATATCTGTGATTTAACATTTGCCTATAAAGCACGAGGTACAGATATAGAAGGCGATCCATTACCTCGCAGTGTCTCTGTCCATTTTGAAGAAGTATTCGGGAAGGCTTTATTCTTTAACTGCTTAAAGGTTCAAGCTCTCGAACGCCGCTTAAAATACGAAACAACTGAAACTCATTAACAGCTACTGATTTTAAACATTGTAGAAATAATAGGTTTAATACCGACAGTCATAAGATATTGGTCCTTTCATGATATGTTTCATATTCAGGATCAATCCACCCCTTCCGTCATTCCGAACAAGAGCCTACTATTAATGAACGTTCCATGAGAGATGACATGATAAAGAAGCAGGTCGCGAAACCACTGACTATCAGTTACTATTTTGTCGTAGCCCCTCTCGGTTAAGCCTGATTCCATTGGCGAACCCTACCTCACTTTCCAAAGAGCAGCTTGACTCGTTATCACTGAGTTGTTGCGGTTTGTATTGCCTTCAGAAATCTATTTTCTACTATCCACTGTACTTAACGTAGATATAATGTTTAATAGTGTCGTTTTTATGGTTATATGGGGCCATGACTAAGGATATTAATAAATACTAGGATCAAAAATTATGAAAATCATTGCATTTGCAGCAACGAGTCACAAAGAATCAATTAACAAACAATTGGTTGAATATGCAGCTCATTTATTAACAAAAGTCGATATTGAAATATTAGACTTAAACGATTATGAAATGCCTTTATATAGTCAAGATAGAGAAAAGGAATTGGGGCACCCTAAGTTAGCAAAAGCGTTTTTAGCAAAAATCACTGATTGTGATGGCATTATAATTTCTTTTGCTGAACACAATGGGTCATATACCGTCGCTTACAAAAATATATTTGATTGGTGTTCTCGCATTGAACCTAAAGTTTACCAAAATAAACCGATGGTTCTCTTTTCTACATCACCCGGTTCCCTAGGTGGCGCTAGTATCTTAGCTACAGCGGTAAACTCAATGCCTTATTTTAACGGTACTGTTAAGGCGAGTTTATCTATACCTAGCTTTTATGACAATTTTGATACTGAAAAGCAAATATTAAGCCACGAGGAACTTAATGAGCAATTTAAAGATGCTGTCAGTCACCTGAATCATTTAAAATAGAAAAACAAAACATTTTTTAAGGGTCGACTGATCTCCTTTATCTGTGGTCGACCCAGGGTATGTATTTGGAATTGCGAAGTAAAAGGCGTATTCTGGAAGAGAAACAAATAAAACCCTCTCTAACTAACCCGTCCGGGAGTGAGGTATCTAATGGTGATTAAGGCTCCAAACCGTCTTCTTCTTTGTTTACCTTTCCTTTTTTATGGAAACGTTAATATCTCAGAAGAGGTTACCAGCTATTCAGTCGATCTTGGTAGCTCGCTATCAATAGGGTTATCAAGTGGGCAATGTGATAGTGCATTGTCGGCATATGGCCCTTGGCTAAAGAGCCGTTTTTTTGCTGTGCGTGTTGATAACGGCAAGATCCGCTATGTTAAAACGCCCCTCTTAAGTTCCACGCCAAAAAACATCTCTATTGGTGGTAGTTCGTTCGTAGAAAGTATTTTGAACGGCAAGAAACTGTTCATCGATGCAAAGGCAAAGACGGGAGAAACCATTCGTTCTCGATCAATCAATCTAAACGGTGTCGCACAAGAATGGGAAGATAAAGCAGCATCTTGTTTAATGGATGCGAGCATAGGAACTTACAGTGTCGAAACGAATGAAAACGTTTATCGTGGATTCCCGTCTGGTGGAGTTGTCACCTATTTCATTCAAGGTTACCCTCCCTAAAAAACCTTCACGGCATCTGGCGAGCGACTACTTGATTACGCCCATTATCTTTCGCCGTGTATTTTGAGGGAGCAATAGTACGACTTCTCATTTCACCCCTAGTAACGGTAGTAACCATGGGTGAAATGAAAAAGCACACAATCCCTTTAGCGCCTAATCACGACGATACATGGTAACCACACAAGCCCCACCAAGACCTAGGTTATGCTGAAGCGCCACCCTCGCCCCCTCAACTTGTCGTTTGTCTGCTGTCCCTCTTAACTGCCAGACTAACTCTGTACACTGAGCCAAACCGGTGGCACCCAAAGGATGGCCTTTGGATAACAGACCACCCGATGGATTCGTCACAAACTTACCGCCATAGGTATTATCTTCATCCCAGATAAACTTCTCCGCTTCACCTTCCGGACAAAGCCCTAAAGCTTCGTAAGTAATCAGCTCATTGGCAGAGAAACAATCGTGCAGTTCAATTACTTGAATGTCTTCCGGTCCAAGACCAGACTTTTCATAAACGTCATTGGCTGCGTTTTTCGTCATATCAAAACCAACCATCTTGATCATGCTTTTTTCATCGAAGCTTGATGGCACATCGGTCGCCATGGATTGTGCGGCAATGTAAACAGGGTTTTTGATGCCGTGCTTTTCCGCAAAAGCATCAGAACAAAGAATGGCAGCACCCGCGCCACAGGTAGGCGGACAACAACCAAAACGGGTCAATGGGTCGAACACTTCAGGCGAAGCCAAGACTTCTTCTACGGTTAACAACTCCCTAAACATCGCATAAGGGTTGTTCGCAGCGTGAACGCGCGCTTTTGAAGAAATCTTTGCAAAGGTTTCTTTTTTGGTTCCGTATTTCCAGCGATGCTCACGACCCGCACCGCCAAACATTTGCGCCGCTGGTGGTGCATTGTTAAATCCCTGTACATCCATCATTACCGGAATATGCATACCCATGGGAGATTCTCGGTCATTGTACTTGGTACCCAATGCTCCCTTTTCCATTTTCTCAAAACCAATGGCAAGTACACATTCAGCCAACCCGCCTTCAATAGCCTGTCGCGCGAGATATAACGCAGTAGAACCCGTAGAGCAATTATTATTAACATTAATCACGGGAATACCGGTGATCCCCAATTCATAAACGGCACGTTGCCCACAGGTACTGTCACCATAGACATAACCGGCATAGGCTTGCTGAATTTCATTATAACCAATGCCCGCATCTTTCAGCGCTAACAGGCCCGCTTCTTGGGCCATCTCATGATAATCTTTACTTGCACCCGGTTTGGCGAACTTGGTCATGCCAACGCCGATAACATTTACTCGATTTCCCATTTTTTGATCCCTTTAAATACAATTTTATGCGTTAGTGTTCTGTCTTCTTCACTGTGATTCTTTAGCAATAACTACAGACAATACCTATCAGAGAACGCCTTCAAAAAACTCAATGTTATGCGCCAGTAACACATCACCCGCACTGACAGACAATTCTCCTTTCTGGAATAAGACAGCAGGATCTACACCATTAACCAACTGAGCTAACACCTTGTCCTCAAGATCAATAACCACATCACTGTTCGCGTCACCACTAGCATCACCTTCAGAGACGGATCCTTTGGCTAAGTCCACGGTCCATGTTGAATCTGGAGAACCCACATTAAACTGAATAATAGCGTTGACCTTTTTATTCTTGGTGATCTTTGTCGCCAACGCTTTGAAGATGGTGCCGGCTTGCGGTGCAACTTTGACGACGGGAGCCACAGCGGTAGCCTTAACATCAGTTGCTCCAGCACCATTGGCAAGGCGCTCAGTTTTAGCTGCCACTACCAACGCAGGATCCAAGTCAGCAAGTACCGTCAACTTATTTGAAGCCATCATATTCCCGCTGATTTTTAGATCCCCGGAAAAAAACATTTTTTGCGCATCAGCTTTACCCGTTAAGATACCCATTAGGTTATCCGCGCTGAGCGCCAGCGTCACATCTGCTTTTTCAGCAAGCCCGTTAGCAGCAGAGCCTTCGCCATTTTTCAGATCAATAAACCAGTTGCTATCGGGATCACTGACATCAAATTGAAAGACCGTTCCTACTTCTTTTATAAGATTTTGTCTCGTCTCGATAAAGCTCGATAACGCAGAGAAAATATCGGCAAGAATAATGGCGTCATTGATTTCTTCTTCCGGCGCATCTGCCGGCGCGTCAACCGACGTTACCTTCGGCATCTTAACCACCTTCTTTGCGATAGCTTTGGGTAATTCATCAAACAACTCAGCAGCGGCATGACGAATGACGACTAGATCCCGTTCCTGTACCCGAGATTCGAAGATAATCTTCCCGCCTTCTTTCCATAATCGAGTTTCAATGGTCTCTCCTGGGAAAACGCTCTCGGCAAAACGCACTTTAATACTTTTAAGATAACGCGGGTCATTGTCGCAGAACGCTGAAACTATATGACGACCCACATAACCAAAGGTACACATACCATGAAGAATAGGCTTGTCGAATCCAAAAGCTTTGGCCATGTTTGGATCGGCGTGTAGCGGATTCCAATCACCCGACAAACGGTATAACAGCGCCTGGTTAAGCGGTACTTTTTCAACAACTACTTGATCTGGCTGACGCGAAGGTAATTCATTGGCGCTGGCGCTTGGCCCACGATCGCCACCCCAGCCCCCAGCCCCTCGAACAAAGATCGTCTGTTCGTTATAAACAACTTCATTGCCGTTTTCGTCTTTGGAACTCATCGCCACAATCACAACGGCGTTAGGCGCCTTATCATAAATATCTTTCACTGAGAAGGTATGGCTTAAGGTTGCACTGGGTAATAGCGTTTGTTTAATTTCCGTATATTGCTCTCCGTGCAAAACACGATCAAAACCGTAGTTAAGTCCTGGCATGGAGAATTTTCCGGTTTTGGCACCTTCAAGCATCGCGTTCATCGCTGGCATCGCAGCATAAGTGGCTGCAGCTTTAAAACCATCACCACTCATCTCATAAACCTGCGCCAGTTCCTTGGCATCCAATGGATCTTCAGCCGCCCCAATACCTAGCGCATAGATCGATAGGTCTCTTTCATCATAAGAATTTTCAGCCGTGTATTCACCAGCCATAGCCAAATCAACATCAATGAATTCGTTACCACCTTTGCTTGGGTTATTTATCGCATTTAACACCGGGCCAAGGGCGGCATTAATATCTGCCGGGTTTTCCGCTTCATCAAAATCGGTTATTTTATCCCACTGAGCCGCTACCGCATCGGGTGTAATCGCCGCACTCTTAACACAAAAAGCATGGCCTTTTGTACGTTGCCAACGCAACTTAGCCACGTACCCCGCGCCAACTTCAAATAGACCTTTAGTTTCCTCACAATCTTCATGGGCCAACCAAGCAACCAAAGGGCTAACATATTCCGGCTTCAAGTTTTCTAGTAAATCGGGAGGCATAACCGTTTCCGTTAATCGAGAAGCAGCAATCGGCGCAATAGTATTGACCTTGATATTTTTACTCGCACCTTCAATCGACAACGTGTTCGCTAATCCAACCATACCTAATTTGGCCGCACTGTAGTTGGCTTGGCCAAAATTACCATAAATACCCGCAGCTGAAGTTGTCATCACAATACGGCCAAACTTGGCTTCAAGCATGTAAGGCCATGCTGCCATCGACACACTTTGCGCCCCTTGTAAATGAACCGCAATAACGATATCCCAATCCTTCTGAGCCATCTTTTTGAAACTCATATCACGCAGAATACCCGCGTTATTGATAACAATATCCACCCGACCCCAGGTATCAATTGCCGTTTTAACGACTTTTTCTCCGTCAGTTACCGAATCATAGTTAGCAACCGCTTCACCACCTAAGGCTTTAATTTCAGCAACCACTGCGTCTGCAGGTGAGGATGACTCGCCATCACCACCGGCAATGCCGCCACCTAAATCATTAACCACCACTTTGGCGCCGAGAGACGCTAATAGCATGGCATGTTCACGACCAAGGCCTCCACCAGCACCCGTTACAATGGCTACTCTGTCATCAAATCGAAGTTCAGACATACAATTATTTCTCTCTTAGGCTTAGGTTAGTTGAGCTAGGCTTGGATTAGCTCAATCAAATATAACAATCACCCAAACAAGCCGTAATGACCAAAACTACCACTTATAATGTCTAAATATACCATTGGAGTAAGGCGCTATCGCCACATCATCTCGATCGTTAAAAACTTTTTACGATGAAACTCATATCTAATAGTTTCTCGAGGAGCACCATACAAACTGAAAAATCTCTGCAAACTTCTTCATGGCTATACCAGTATCTAAGGAATGTTCTTTCTCGCCCACAATTTTATCTTCTTAAGCTCTCATTCGAGTTAACGTACTTCGCAGACCATTACTCAGTATTATTTTAATAAAAGCAATGAGATTATTTTCATTGGGATTGGGTGTCTTACCCATAGATATCCGCTTTAATTGTCGAGCATACCAAGCCACTTCCATTAACCCCATGTTGTCGATCTGTTTGATACCTGTTTTCCTTGGCGTGCAGATTATTGCTGGATCCTGCCCACTAAGCAGTTTATTTGAATAATCCGGGTCAATACTGAGGGGCCTTGCTATACCAGTAAAATCCAATTTATTTTCTTTGATTGGAGTGGCCATACCTTCAACACTTCGAAACCCTCCCGTAACACAGATTGGGGCGGATACTTGATCGCGTGCTTTCTCTGCAAAATCTAAAAAATAGGCTTCTCTTGTTTTTGTCGATTCACGGCTGGGTTCAAGCCCAGCCATCGCAGGTGCTTCATAGGTCCCACCTGAAATTTCTATTAAGTCTATTCCTGCGCAGGCTAAGCTTTGCATAACCTTAATGGATTCATGCTCTTCGAATCCGCCTTTTTGAAAATCGGCAGAATTAAGTTTTATACTGATAGGAAAGTCTTTTCCTACCTTTTTCCTAATATTTTTAAGAATGGCTAATACGAAACGCATTCGATTCTCTAAGCTACCGCCCCATTTGTCGGTGCGAATATTGTGATGGGACGACAGAAACTGGCTGACTAAATAACCGTGGGCTCCGTGTATTTGCACACCGGTAAAACCTGCTTTCTTTAAGATTACAGCGGAAGTTCCAAATCTCTCAATGATGCTTTCAATTTCAATTTCACTGAGTGCTCTGGGAGTGGGGAAAAAAGACGCATAAGCAGTGTCAAAGGGAACGGCGGAAGGAGAAACGGTTTCCTTACATAAGCCTCTCGGGGATTGCTTACCAGGGTGGTTAAGCTGTCCCCACAACTGAGCGCCATTTTTAGTCCCTGCCGAAGCCCAGCGTCGCAATGTAACCATATCGCTTTCATCTTCGACAACAACATTGTTCGGTTCGCCTAAAGCTTTACTATCTATCATGATATTGCCTGTGACAATCACTCCTGTTCCACCCATGGCCCAGGCTTCATAAAGTTTTACCAGGCTATCGGTAGGGGAATTTGAGATCGTGCCCAGAGCTTCACTCATGGCTGATTTGAGTATTCTATTTTTTGTCTCTACACCACAAGGCAAAGTAAATACTTGGTTCAAATAGTCACTCAGAGCAGTTGGTTTGATTGTCTCATTGACGGTCATGATTGTTCCTTACTTTTAAAGAATTTAGTATGCGTTAATGTTGGCATGTTAACCAAACAAACATTTCGATAGGTATCAAACTATTCAGTAGACTTTATGGAATGGTTTTCGACTTGTCAAGCTGATAAACCTATCATAAAACTGAGAAATGGTACCACTGCAATTGATTTCTTACGCTTTACATTCCATGCAAATAGTATCAAACACATAAATCACCCTTGCTCTGCTATCCGAAACGCTGAAATGTGTCAAAGGACACTTCCTGTAGGGATGGAGAAAAACTCGCCAATCAAAGCTGTTGCCTTCATTATTTAACCTTGTTACCTTGTGATCGCTTGATGGTTTCATAAGTAGTTCTAGCGCGAACAATAACAATTCGACTTCAAGGCGATTAATATGAAAAGAGTGATATTGAGTGTAGTGTTAATGGGTTCTTCAATGACAGCGAGTGCAGTAGCACCAGGTGGCCCTGATTGTGGCTGGGGAAATATGGTGTTTGAAGGCCAAGGTGGCACAGGTACTCACTTTGTTGCAATGACAACCAATGGTACTTCGGGTAATAAGACGTTTGGGATGACGTCAGGAACCAATGGTTGCTCTACATCTGGCAAGCTTAGCTACGGTGGAGATGCTATGGTTAACCTTTCCGGTGTACTTGACGAGTTTATCGCCGATTCAGCCCGAGGTGAGGGAGAAGCGTTGACAGCAGTCGCGGTATCGATGGGCATTGCTCCAGCGGATCGTGCAATTTTTGCCGATGCTGTACACAATAATTTTGATACCATTTTTGCGCATGCCGACGTGACGGCGAAGGATGTGATGTTATCACTGGTAGAGGTAATGAAGTCTAATCCAGAGTTGGCGAAGTACGTATCCTAGTTATGTGATCAGTGTTTCACGGGGAGCGTTATTATGCTCCCTACTCTCTATCCAGTTTTTTGATATTTTGTGCTTGCATGATTTTTTGTAACTTCCGTTTCAACCTATATGTTGTACATACTTTTTTCTTCTTAGTCATTCTATGGGGCTCTTCGGTTGAGGCCTCAACCACTGCAACTCTTGTGTTAAGCCAGTCTTCACGATGGGTTAATATGTTGCATTATTACCCCTCTGACCTTTGGTTTAGAGGTGATAGTAATGGCTGGGAAAGTAAGGTGATAGATGACGATTACTTTTTCTCCCCTGAAGGGAAACACAATCGCGAAAAGGAATGGGTTGCCTCGATTGAAGCGTTCCAACTCCCCTCCTCCATTTTTTCAACACCCGAAAACCCCCATGCTCAATGCCGATTCCCTGCACGCTTTAGATTGGTAAAAACACTTCTCAGTGAACATGATATATCCCTAACGTTTCCCAATATCGCATGCCCTGGTTATCGGCAGTGGCGAGAAAAAGTTAATGGCCAACGGGCGACGTTGGTGTTTGCATCGTCTTATCTAAACAGCCCTTCATCTATGTTCGGCCATACATTTTTACGATTTGATGCCGATGATGTGTCTGAGCAATCCGATTGGTTATCCTACGCGCTGAATTTTGGGGCAGTTGTGGAAAAGGGCGATAACTCAATGTTATATGCCTACAAGGGTCTTGTAGGTGGTTATAGCGGTTACTTCGCGATGATGCCCTATTACGAAAAAATAAAAGAATACAGCAAGATGGAGAATCGAAGCTTATGGGAATACCCACTGAACCTGTCACCAACAGAAGTGGATACTCTATTGGCTCACGTATGGGAGTTGCGTGATGTTGCGTTTACCTACTTTTTCTTCGACGAGAACTGCTCTTATCGTTTGCTAGAGTTGATTGAAGTTGCCAAACCCGGTGTAGAACTGACGGCGCCTTTTCGTGCTCATGCAATACCCATTGATACTGTACGTAAGCTGGATGCCAGTGGGTTACTTAGTGACAGTGTGTATCGAGCATCAGCGTCAGATAAACTACTGTTTAATGCACAGCAATTATCAAAGAGTGAGGTAAAACAGGCAAAAGCATTGGCAGAGGGTCGATTGTCACCTGAAGGCGAAAATTCACTGGCAATATTAAATGTGGCCTATCAATATTTACAATTTACCTCAATGAAACAACAGCGCACCCCAGCGTTAGCCAAGCGTCGATTGGGTTTGTTAAAGGCGATAAATACACTTTCCAAAACAAAGACCGATTATTCTCCGCTAAAACCACCTAGGCCTATTGCACCGCAGAACTCTCATCGTAGTCAAATGGCTGCAATCCGGACTGGTGCGTTTGAAAACACTGCATTTGTAGACATCGAATTTAGAGCCAGTTATCACGATTTGCTTGATCCAACGGATGGTTATTTAAAAGGCGGCAGTATCAATATGGGACGGGTAGTATTTCGGCAATATGAAAATAGCGCATTGGATCTGCAGCACGTCGATATCATTGATATCAACTCACTGTCTCCACAGAATGAGCTACATCAGCCAACTACATGGAGAGTGAACCTTGGCATCGAGAGAATATACGGAGCGAATGATGATTGGTTGACCCTACAATTAAACGGTGGGGGCGGTGTGTCGGTTGAACCTTATGATGATGTATTGATGTATGGCCTTGCGGAAGCCCGTACGGAATACGCCTTAGATGGATCGGAATTGGTCGATATTGGCATGGGAGCACGAAGCGGAATCATGGCTTATACCAGTATTGGAACTGCATCCATAGGACTGTCTACAATGGCTTTCTGGCGGGACTCAACAAGAGTTAAGTTCACCGCTGCGCAAAATATTAACATGGGTAAAAATAGTAGCATCCGTATTAGCTATCAATATTGGGATAATCAGTTTTCAGAACAATCTAACGAAAAGCGCAGTGGTATGTTTACAGAGTTTAGGTATCATTTTTAATCTATTCAAACTGCTGAGTAGAATACCCCTCCAGAAAGCTGTATTCTCTAACGATAATGCACAAAGTTCTCACGGGTAAACTTTACCCGAGGAAAAAACACCCCATCCTTTGCACGCTCGCCTACCCCTAATACCATCGAGACTTCGGCGTCTCGAGGTAATCCCAATAACTTTTTAATACGCTTTTCATCCATACCTTCCATTGGGCATGTATCAAAATTATGGGCGCGAAACGCTAACATTAAATTCTCTGCGGCAAGAGCTGTGCTCTTGGCTGCCCATACGCGCATATCCGATTCAGAAAAAGGTCCGCGATTAATCGGACGAGTTAAACCCGTTATAGTGGCGAACAATTTTTTCGTATTCCCGGCGATATTCAATGGCCCTTGCCAGTAAGACATTGGCACACCTCTCTGGTAGAAGGTCTTCCAATGCTTAGGCATCTTTTCTTGTGGCCATTGCTCTACATTTAACTTTGCCACTTCTGGCCATGATTTAGTGCGCGACACAATGACGATTAATTCCGATGCAGTTTTTGCTGCATGCTGGCTCATGCACATTTCCACCAGTTGCGCTTTCTTGCCTGGTGTTTGCACCACATGAAACTCCCATGGCTGCAAGTTGCAGGAACTAGGCGCTAACATCGCCAAATCCAAACAGGCGTCGATGACTTCTCGAGGAACTTTTTTGTCGGTGAATTTTCTCACCGAGCGACGACTCTCAACAACTTTTTTGAACGCTTCAAAATCGACATGCTCAGGGGCTGGCTCATGGTAGCGCTCCTTCGCTTTGTAATCGTAACCGTCGATGGTTTTCATTCGATTAAGAGATTCTTTTAGATCTCCGACAAAGGTACTTTCTTCTTCATGCTCTACGTCGAGATCTGTCATTTTTTGCTGCCTTAGTCGGATTTGACAATCAAGTTATAGCCAAGTTAATAGTTTGAAATGTATCGAAGTATTAAGGGGCTGTCAAATAGACGATTGGGAAGGTAATGTTTCATGTATCGAACAGCACACCCTGTAACATTGACATAAGCCGAAGATCTCCCCCTCTATACAGCGGCAAAAAAACTATTAAGAATTTACATTTAGTATGAACAAATAAAAGCAGTCGAATGAGTGAATGGATGATCGAGAGTATTAGCCCAAAGGGCCTAATTTTCAAAAACTGTGAATTGACCCAAATAAAAACGATATTATTCACCTAATATCGACACCGTTCAATATGAGTCTCAACTTAATTTTAGCTTAGATCGACAAGGAAAAGTTTCATGCAAAAAATTCAGTATTTTTTCTATGCCATTTCTATATTGCTACTCAGTGGCTGCAATCTTAGTATTGACAATGCAGGCGGGGGTACCGTCACCTCCAGTGACAATAATCTGCATTGCGGAACCACCTGTCGGTTCAATTACAACACCACACAAACCGTCACCTTAAGTGCTACGTCAGAACCAGGTTATATATTTGACCGATGGTCAGGCGCTTGCACCGGTTCGGAAGAATGCACCCTAACAATAGGGCAAACGTCGGGCCACAAAAACGTCAAGGTTCATTTTGTTCCCGCTCGAAGTTTATCCCTAGGCGGATGGCACTCTTGTGCGCTAGAAAATGGCGACGTAACCTGCTGGGGCGCGGACAACCGTGACATCGCAGAAGGCCAGACCTTGGTGCCAGATGATTTAAACAACCCTATCGCCATATCAGCAGGGCTCTTACACTCTTGCGCCTTGGGCGATAATGGCGTGACCTGTTGGGGTAGAAATTTAGAAGGGCAGATCAATATACCCACAAATCTAAGTAATCCTACGGCAATTTCCGCCGGCGACTTTCACACCTGTGCATTAGACGACAACGGCCTCTCCTGTTGGGGAGTCGAAAACTTTGACTGGGGCCAAGCCGATGTACCAGCCACATTACAAAACCCCAGCCAGGTTTCGGCGGGATGGGAACGCACCTGTGTGATTGACGACAATGGTGTTCAATGTTGGGGGCGAAGTAACGTAGAAAATGCTACGCCCACCAACCTTGTCAACCCTAGGTCTGTAGTTGAAGGCGTCTACAACACCTGTGCAATTGATGACGCAGGTGTTCAATGCTGGGGGGATGATTATTTAGGGCAAAGCACTGTTCCACCTGGCCTGGTTAACCCACGCTCGGTGACATTAGGCATGTACTTCGGTTGCGCTCTTGATGACAACGGCATCACTTGCTGGGGTTCGAATGCCTACGGACAAACCACTGTTCCAGAAAACCTCAGCAACCCAACAACAATCAAGGCAGGCCTTTATCATATGTGCGCCTGGGATGATAACGGCGTGATTTGTTGGGGGAATAATAATAGCGCTCAGTCTACGGTTCCAACGGAATTAATCACTACGGAAGCTAACTAAATACAACGAGGTACCACCTAGCACTCATAGTGTTACGTGGTACCTCATGCTAAGCAATATCCCGTGCTACGTGACATATGGACCTGCCATCAATTTGAAACCCCGAGAATACCTGCACTTAAACCACAAACCTTTCGATTTTCATTCAATTCGATCTTATCAGCAGCGCAGTTTTCTTTTTTTATCCTATATTTTAATTGAAATCAAAATAACTTGGTCCATTAGCGCCCGTTGGTAAAGGAAGCTATCGATTAAGCATAGAGGAACAAATACATAAAAAGGACTCAAGATGAGACGTTTAGAAGAAAAGCGCAATGTATTGATCGATACCGATGCAGACTTTGATGATTACATGGCGATGCTTTATTTATTAAAACACCCGGATATTAATGTTCAAGGGATCACGGTATCTGGCACAGGAGCTGTTCATTTAACACCCGGCACGGCCAATGTCAGCAATATGCTAACTTTACTTGGTAATGCCAAAAGCCTGAAAATCCCGGTTGCTAGTGGTGCAAAAGCGCCGATGATCTATAGCAACACATACCCTGGGGCCGATAGGGAAGCAGCGGACCAGCATTATGAAGCCCCCTTCCCTAGCACTAACCCGAACCCAACACTTGATGACGCATTATTATTTTTGCGAGAGTACATAATTAACTGTGAATCTCCAGTGACCGTTTTATGTATAGGTGGTGGTTCTAATTGGGGCCGTTTATTTGCCTTGGCAAACACAGACGAAGTGCTACACCTAGCACTGGGGAAAAATGTTGAACGCATCGTCATGATGGGAGGCAACCTATTACCTTGTTACGTTACCCCCGGGGCCGAAGGTAATCTTCAACCTACCATGCAGCCAGACCCTTACTACACAAATACAGTCGCCGAGTGGAACATTTTTGTCGATCCCGTTGGCGCTCAAGAAATCTTCGCTGGCAATGTACCTATTACACTTGTCGCACTTAATGCTACGTCTCAAGTCCCCCTTACCCCTGAGTTTGTCGCGGAGCTGGCACAGATTAATAACCCTGTTGCGAAGTTTCTCTGTCAGGTGCTGGAAAGCCAAACGATCAAACCCGGCATTGGGAATTACCTTGATTTTTGGGATCCACTCGCGGCATGTGTTTTGGTTGATCCAACCTTGGTATCTACTGAAGCTTTTAAAATTAGAATCGAGCTGGAACTTGACGAAGAGGATGACAAGTCCGGCATGCTAATTCTGGATGATGTAGACGGGCATTCTATAGATGTTGCGCTTGATGCCAGCGCCGATGAAGTTTACCAAGAATATCTGGACGTAATTGCGCTGTAGAATTTATCACATTACTGTTTAAGGGGCTGCAATCAATGCAGTCGTTTAAACAGTGCGCTCTAGCTAATTAACGACCATTAAACGTCCTAACAACAAAACTATCCTCATTTGCAGGATCTGGAGCCAAAATGGCTCGGTTGTACGGCATTACACTAAACTTCTTCTCCAAGTCTAGAATACCCACCACGCTTGGGTTTACGCCACTTGCTCTAGCAGCTTCACGTAATGCAGATATATAACAATCCCTACTGGGATAAACATCGCATACATACGCTTTCCTAGATACATTTTCCATCACAATCAATTTCCTTGATTCTATCATTACACCAACCTATAACCATGCTCTTATGAACGCCTGATCAATTAGTGTACACAACATTTAATGGAATTGTATATTTACTGAACGTTATGGCCAGTAATTCTAGCGCTACAACTTCTTATTTCCCTTGCCCCTAAACTGTTTAGCGCTAGGCTTGTTGGCGCTACGCCGATTTGCCTGCTTGTCCCGCACCGGGCGCTTACGCTCACCGCTAGCGGGCACGTCAGTAACGGGAAAACCCGCCAGCTCAAGCAGTGCCAGCTCTCGTCCCGTTAAATCACGAATAGCCGTCAAAGCGTGTATTTCACCGTGGCAAACCAATGAGAGAGCAATGCCATCTCGACCAGCCCTAGCTGTGCGGCCAACACGGTGTACGTAAACAGGTGCACTGGTGGGTAAATCCATATTAATCACTATGGGTAACGCCTCCACATGAATACCTCGTGCTAGCAGGTCGGTAGCAACCAGCACTTGTATGGTATTTGCTTTGAAGTCTTCTAACGTCTGCTCACGTATCGCCTGATCCTTCTCACCGTGAAGCGACGCAACCGCTACGCCGCCCTTCCGCAGTTTTTTACACAACGCATCTGCCGCATCACGCGTGCTGACAAAAACCAGCACTTGTGGCCAAGCATGTTGCTTCAATAGCGCCAATAACGCCTGCGCTTTGCTGCCTTTGTTGACGAGATAGAGACGTTCCTCTATTTCTTCCACGACACTATTGCTGGCATGCGCTTCTTTGCGCAGCGGATCGTTGAGTAAATCCATGGCAATACTGTCCAATGCGGAAGGCAAGGTTGCAGAGAACATAAGGGTTTGACGCTCCGCTGGTATATGCGTTAGCAAACGCTGAATGTCAGGCCAGAACCCCATCTCTAATAACCGGTCTGCTTCATCAAGTACCAAATGGCGAACAGCATCTAGGCCTATAAGCTGTTGAGTAAGTAAATCCAATAGACGGCCTGGCGTAGTTACAAGAAACTGCGGTTGGCGCTCTAGCTCAATCAACTGTTGAGCCTGGTCAACACCGCCGCAGATAGTTTGTATACGAACGCCTATTCCTTTTGCCACTTGCTGTAATGCGCCACTAACCTGCGCCGCAAGCTCACGAGTCGGCACCAGTACCACTGCCTGTATATTGGGTACATTGGCATTAATTTGTTGCAATAACGGCAAGCCAAATGCCAAGGTTTTGCCGCTGCCAGTTTGAGATAGCGCCAACAAGTCGCGTTGCGCCAATACTACAGGGATAGCCAATTTCTGGATTCTAGTGGGGGTATGCAACTGAGAGGGTAAACCCGCTAATACAGACGCTTGAAGATTGAGGTCAATGAAAGTCATAGGTGCACGCAATGAGAGAGGTCGGGAGCGGAGTTTAACCAGCTCACGGGCATAAGTAAATTTACACCTCTCCCAATGCTAAGAATCACCCTATCTATGGGTTCATCTCGAATTGATCTTTCATCGCGTAGGCGTAATTTTCCCAAATATTATTCTGCCTCTTCTCGCAAGCTGCTGGGCGTTGAATCATTCGCTTGGTAACCTCCTGCTGAATCAGCGACATACTCCCTTTTTGGTTTAACTGTAAGGCGAACTTAGAAAAGTCTCTAACCATAAAATCAAATATTTGATCGACTAGATCATCTTCAATATTCAATATTTTTGCATTTTCTAAAATTAACTGTCCATAAACCACCAGAGAGAATAGCTCTCCTAGGTTTAGCAGCAAATCAAAGTCTTTCGATTGCTCATCGCTAGGCTTCCCTGCTATCAGTAGAAATTTCAACAGTCGAATTTGTCTTTTAAAAATATTCACGTTCGGCAGGTCAACCTGGCGATAAACCTTTCGATAATCATGAAACTGAGTTTTGCCAAGCCCTTTGGTTGCCCCCTGGTTAAACAAGAAATCATCATTGTTTGCTTCATGCATTTGAGGGACGTCAGGAAACTCACCCGGTTTAAAGAAATAGTTCGCCATAAATTTAAGGATAAGCGCCATATTTACATGAACAGTACCCTCCAGTTTCGGCAACGCTCGAATATCCTTAACGGCCATCTCGAAATACATGTCCTTTTCGAAGCCCTTTGCAGCAATAATATCCCACAATAAGTTCATCACCTCTTCTCCCTGAGTGGTGACTTTCATTTTAACCATTGGGGTAAAGAGCAAGTAGCGCCGATCATTTTCACTGGCATTTCTCATATAATCAACCGCTCGTTTTGCAAACAGTTTCATTGCTGATAGCCGGGCATACGCATCCGTAAAGAGTTGTTTGATGTGAACAAAATCCGTCACATAATGGTCGAATAAACGCCGATTGGACGCATGATTAATTGCCTCATAGTAAGCGTGAGAGCAAATGCCAATGGATGCCCAGCCGAGATTAAACTTGCCAACATTAATCGTGTTAAGTGCCATGTCCCATGCTTCACTACCCTTGGCTAGAATATCCTCTTCTTGAATCGGGTAATCATTGAGACGGTATTCTGCAACATAATTTTGGGAGCTCACCACATTTTTAACGAGTTCATACTTTTCATGCTGAGAATCAACAACAAAAAAAACATATTCGTCTGTGTCCTTAAGTTTTCCAAAGCTTGATACCAAGGCCGCTTTATTTCCGTTGCCAATATAATATTTACCCCCATTTGCTAGATAACTTCCATCGTCTTGTATCTCAAGGTACATGTCACTAGCATAAATGTCAGCACCATGCTCTTTCTCAGAGAGTCCAAAGGCAAAAATTCCACCTCTTTTCAGCAATGTCGCTGCGCGCTTTTTTACTCTTTCGTTGTCACTGATCCAGATAGGCCCAAGACCTAAAATGGTAACTTGCCACGTATACCAGTGAGCCAAACCATAAAAACCAAGTACCTCATTAAGGGCACAGTTACGTGAAGTATCCCAGCGCGCCTCTTTGCTGCCATAGCCTTCAGGAGTAAGAAAGGTGGCAAAAAGTTTCTCTTTTTTTGCAAACGCTAGAAAGTCGCCATACCAATTACGTTCATGGTCATCTTCTTTTAGTTTCGCCTTACCACGACTTTCAAAAAAACTGATGGTTTTTTTTATCAATTTACGTGAGTGCTCATCTAAATACTCATAAGACTCATTTTTGGGATTTAGTATAACGTTTATTGGTTGTAATGATGGCTGTATTTTCTGTACTTTATTTTTGCTAAACAACTGTTTTGTTAGTTTTTTCCCTGGCAAATAATCAGTGGTAAAATCCATCACATCGTCGCGTAAATCAAGCAGATTCATTAATGTATCCCTTCTCCGTTTTTAGCCACTAAAATGTGGCTATTTTATAAAACGTTAACGACTACTGCATGTTAACGACTATTAGTGATGAGTTTATGCCAATAAGACGCCTTGGAATTGACCAATATCAATTTGAGACTATTTCGCAACGTTACTAGACACTCTCCGTTAGACATCCAATATAGTCGCTGTAATTCTAATTGCACTGATTTTTTTCACTTGAGTTCTAATCCTAAAATCTATATCCAACTCCGTGAGCCGTTCTAATAATACGCGGTTCCTTAGGTTCCTTTTCGATCAGTTTTCTTAGCTTTGATATGTGTTGATCCAACGTTCTACTATTTGCCATGTAATCCCTTCCCCAACACTGGTTAAAAAG
>CAJXXT010000067.1 GCA_913063495.1 uncultured Gammaproteobacteria bacterium
ACCCAATCAAGAGATCGACTCGTTATGTCAGATTTAAAGCAAGCAGCGTTGGATTACCATGAGTTTCCCCGTCCCGGCAAGATAAGTGTTGAGCTTACTAAGCCCACGGAAACCCCTGAGGACTTGTCGTTGGCCTATAGTCCTGGTGTGGCAGAGCCTGTGCGTGAAATCGCCAAGGATGCTGACAACGCCTATCGTTATACAAACAAAGGAAACCTTGTTGCTGTTATTACTGACGGCAGTGCGATTCTTGGTTTGGGTGATTTGGGCGCGCTTGCGAGTAAGCCTGTTATGGAAGGTAAAGGGGTTTTGTTTAAGCGTTTTGCCGGTGTTGATGTTTTTGATATTGAAGTCGATGCTGAAGACCCTCAAGCATTTATTGATACCGTTGCTCGTATCTCGACAACGTTTGGCGGTATTAATTTAGAAGATATTAAGGCCCCTGAGTGTTTTGAAATTGAACGTGTGCTTATCGAGCAGTGTGATTGCCCAGTGTTTCATGATGATCAGCATGGAACGGCGATTATTATCGCTGCTGGCCTGATGAATGCGTTAGAAATACAGAAAAAGTCTCTAGAGGACGCAAAAATTGTTTGTGTTGGTGCTGGGGCTGCGGGTGTTGCAGCGTTAAAGCTCTTAATGGAAATGGGCGCAAAGAAAGAGCACATTTATGTTCTTGATCGTAAAGGTGTTATTCATTCTGAGCGGGACGACTTGAATCAATATAAAGCTGCATTTGCTCATGAAACTGATAAGCGCACACTGGAAGACTCTTTAGATGGTGCTGATGTGTTTATTGGTGTGTCCAGTGCGAACTTATTGAATGCAGAATTCTTGAATTTAATGGCGCCAAACCCTGTTATTTTTGCGTTGGCAAACCCGGATCCTGAAATCGTACCTGAAACCGCTCACGCAACACGTGATGATGTTATTGTTGCTACTGGGCGTAGTGATTACCCTAATCAGGTAAATAACGTATTGGGGTTCCCTTTTATATTTCGCGGAGCGTTAGACGTGCGTGCTACGCGAATTAATGAAGAAATGAAAATTGCTGCGGTTCATGCGATTCGTAAGTTGGCAAAAGAGCCTGTGCCAGCGGAAATTCAAGAGCGTTGGGGTGAAAAAATAGAGTATGGGAAAGAGTACATTATCCCTAAGCCGTTAGATGCTCGCCTGTTGGGTGTTGTGACTGCTGCTGTTGCAAGAGCTGCAGTGGATAGCGGTGTTGCACGATTGCCTTACCCTGCTCACTATCCTTTGAATAGTGTCGAGGATATCAAGTACTAGTAGAAAATTAACCTAGTATTTAGTATGTAAAAGCAGACACAAAAAAGCCCGAGAGATCGGGCTTTTTTGTGTCTGCTTTTGTTAGCTTTGTTAAAATAACTCTTCTGGTGAGAGATCGTCTTCTGGCAGGTTGTTGGTTTCAGCTTCCTTTTCCGCTTTAGGGGCAAATTCTGAGCGGAAGATTTCAAAAATGCCATTTAATTGAGATGCGGTGGCGCGTTTTCCTGTTTCGGGATCCACTTTTACGGTAACGAGGCCGTCTGGTTGAGGCTTGTTGTTAACGGGGAAGTCTTTTAAGGCTTCGCCCATGAACTCGATCCAAATAGGAAGGGCTGCTGTGCCGCCGTATTCTCTTCTGCCTAAAGTTTGTGGTGCGTCGAAACCTACCCACACGGTGGTGACAATATCTGGGCTGAAGCCTGAAAACCAGGCATCTTTCTGGTCGTTTGTTGTACCTGTTTTTCCGCCAATATCTGAGCGCTTTAAGCTGCGGGCCTTTCGCCCTGTGCCTCGTTTGATCACGTCTTTTAGCATTGTGTTAATGATGTATATGATGCGCGGCTCGACAGTGCGCTCAGCATATATGGGTAATGGTATGACGAGTGTTGGCTGGTCAAGAAGATGAGTGGTTTCGTTGTTGTTGGGTAGGTTTTCTAAGAATGCAAACTCTTCCTGTTCTTCTTTGCGGGTATCATCTTGTGGGGTGTTTATGGAGGTGATGTTTGTCGATGCAGGGTTTGTCGGCGAAGGGGCTGGTTCGACAGTGTCATTTGCTACGTTGGAGCAATCTTCGCAGACAGTGATAGGGTTTGCGGAGAATAGGGTTTCACCGTCGCTGTTTTCTATCCGGTCAATAAACCAGGGCTCTACGTGATAGCCGCCATTGGCGAGAGTCGTATAACCCTGGGCGAGCTCGATGGGGGTGAGTTCGGCAACACCTAAAGCTAAAGAAAGGTTGTCTGGTAGTTTTGATTTATCAAAACCGAACTTCTCTGCAAAGTTTATGGTTCTGCGGATTCCTGTTTGTTGAAGAACCCGTATGGATACTAGGTTTTTGGATCGATAAAGAGCCTCTCTGAGGCGAGTAAACCCCCCAAATTTACCTCCTGCATTTTCAGGGCGCCATGTGCTTTCGAGTTTTTTATCTTTAAAAATAATAGGAGAGTCATTCATAACGGTTGCCGCAGTCATGCCATTGCTAAGAGCTGCCGCGTAAACAAAAGGCTTGAAATTTGAGCCAGCTTGTCTGCCGGATTGGGTGACGCGGTTAAATTTACTCTCATGAAAATCAAATCCTCCAACGAGAGCAAAAATGCTGCCGTTATTTGGATTTAAAGAAACCATTGCTGATTGAGCGTTGGGGATTTGCGATAGTTGCCATTGGCTTGGTAGGCCTGTTGTGCCTTCTGTTTTGGGCATAGGTAGTACATGGACGATGTCGCCAGCTTTAAGTATGTCGTCAAATGAGGTTGGCGATTTCCCTTTGGTGTTAGTGTCAATAAAGGGTTTTGCCCATAAGCTAGCGTTCCAATTTAACTCGCCCAGCCTGAGATCCTTAAATAGGAGGTTTGCGCGAGTGCCTTCAATGGACATTACAACAGCAGGAGTTAGGGGGCCTACGGAATGAAGGCCTCGAAGCGCAAGTAAGGCATCGTCGTTGCTTGGAGCGCTGGCGTCTTCAAGCAGCGTTATTGAGGATTCAGGGCCTCGGTAACCGTGGCGCTTATCGTAAGCGAGCAACCCATTGTGTACGGCTCGGTTTGCCGTTTCTTGGTAGTGGCTGTTAATCGTTGTGAATACGCGGAAACCATCGGTATAAGCTTTGTTGCCGTAGCGGGCTAGCATGTCTTTTCGCGTCATTTCGGCAACATAAGGTGCCTGGGTTTCTGAGCGAACACCATGAAGTTGCGCCGTGACGGGTTGCTGCCGCGCGTCCAGATATTCTTTTTCGGACAAATAGCTGAGATCCAGCATGCGCTTTAGTATCCAGTTGCGACGCGTTAGGGCACGGGTGGGGTTGGTGACAGGATTGTATGCTGAAGGGGCTTTGGGTAGGCCAGCAATCATTGCCAGTTGGGCTGTGTTGAGGTCTTTGATGGCCTTGCCGTAATATACTTGACTGGCGGCAGCGATTCCGTAGGAGCGATGACCGAGGTAAATTTTATTAACATAAAGTTCGAGTATTTTGTTCTTATCGAGTTCACGTTCAATTTGTAGCGCCAGCAATATCTCATTGAATTTTCGTGAAAAAGTTCTCTCTCGGCTTAAAAAGTAGTTTTTTGCTACCTGCATAGTAATAGTGCTGCCCCCCGTTTTTATGGATCCTGTGGTGACCAGTTCTAATGCTGCACGAATGAGCCCTTTAATATCAACGCCGGGATGGGAATAGAAGCGGGCATCTTCAGCCGCCAAAATGGCGCGAGTAAAGTTGGCTGGAATTTGGTCAAATGTGATGGGGGTTCTTTTCTTTTCGCCAAATTCTGCGATCAATTTACCTTCTCTAGAGAAGATGCGTAGAGGTGTTTGTAGAGGAATTTCGAGTATTTTCTCTACAGCTGGCAATTTAGGACTAAGGTATAGTAAGGCTCCGATAAAAATCAGGGTGGCTCCACTGATGCTTAATAATGTTGTCCAAAGGAAAAAACGTAGTACAGGATGTGTTTTTGGCATAGTTTCAATGTGAAAGTGTTAGAAAATGAGTGAAAAAGTCAGTAACTGTGAATCATACGACGATAATAACGGCGTTATCTAATTGCGTGAACTAATATTGTAGTATTTAATGTAAATAGGCATGAGTTTTTTCTAAGTGGTTAATGCAGCGAAGAAAATGCATGCAAATTTAGTGACTAATAAACGTGGCTCAACTAAAGATTAGTTGATTTTAGATTGGCCCAATAATTACAGGAAGCTTACTTGTGCTCCCCTTCCTTGGTAAAAAAGCGTCAACAGCAAAATTAGGTATCGACATCAGTTCTACGTCGGTGAAATTACTTGAACTTAGTCGTTCAGGCAACCGCTATAAAGTCGAGGCGTACTCTGTCGAGCCTTTACCGGCGAACGCTGTTGTGGAAAAGAATATTACAGACGTAGAAGGCGTTGGTGATGCAATCGCTAAGGTATTGGCACGCTCCAAAAGTGGCGTGAAAAACGCTGCAGTTGCGGTGGCTGGGTCTGCGGTTATCACTAAAACTATCGAAATGGATGCTGCGCTCAATGACGATGAGATGGAGTCGCAAATCAAGGTGGAAGCCGATCAATACATACCTTATCCGTTAGATGAAGTATCTATTGATTTTGAGGTTCAAGGTGAGGTTGATAACGCACCGGAGCGTGTAGAGGTGCTGTTGGCGGCATGTCGTAATGAAAACGTTGAGCTGCGCTCTGATGTGTTGGAGATCGCTGGCTTGGTGCCTAAAGTGGTCGACGTTGAGGCGTATGCCATTGAGCGCGCATTTGGATTGGTTGCAGATCAAATTGAAGGTGGAGAAGATCAAACGGTTGCCATTGTAGATATTGGCTCCACGATGACGACATTAAGTGTGTTGCATGACGGACGTACAATATATACCAGAGAGCAGTTGTTTGGTGGCAAACAGCTAACTGAAGAAATTCAACGTCGATATGGTTTGTCATTTGAAGAGGCCGGGTTAGCAAAGAAGCAAGGAGGGTTGCCTGACGACTACGAACCTGAAGTGCTTGAGCCCTTTAAAGAAGCTGTGGTTCAGCAGGTTGCCCGATCGTTGCAGTTCTTTTTCTCTTCTAGTCAGTATAACGATGTGGATCATATTTTGATTGCTGGTGGTACAGCGTCGATATCAGGTTTAGCCGAATTGGTTCAAGATAAGGTTGGTACTTCGACAACCGTTGCGAATCCATTTGTAGATATGGCGATTTCTCCTAAAGTTAATGCATCGATATTAAGTAATGATGCACCAGCATTAATGATTGCGTGTGGTTTGGCACTAAGGAGTTTCGACTAATGACTCGGATTAACTTATTACCTTGGCGTGAAGAGCGGCGCCAAGAGCTGAAGCGACAGTTTTTTGTTATTTTGGCGGGTGTCGCGTTGATTGGAGCTGGTGGTGTCTATTTGGCGGATATGTCAGTGCAGTCGCAAATTCAGCACCAAAAGGGACGTAATAATTTCGTAGCCGGTGAAACCAAAAAGCTAGAGAATCAAATCAAGGAAATTAAGGAGCTTCAGAGTAAGCGAGAAAGCCTTGTTGAGAGAATGAATGTTATCCAAAACTTACAGGGTAATAGGCCTGTGATTGTTCATGTTTTTGAAGATTTGGCGCGAACAGTGCCAGATGGCGTGTATTTTAATGGCATTGAAACGACGGGTCAGAGCATAAAAGTAGAAGGGCTTGCGGAAGCGAATAATCGAGTATCGAACTTGATGCGTAATTTGAATAAGTCTGAAATGTTCCGTGATCCTAATTTGTCCAGTGTTAAAAGTGCCAGTAAAGATGACAAAGGCGGTTGGAGCGAATTTTCTTTAACCGTAAAGCAAGGATCTGCGCCAACGGATGAGGAGGGGTAACTGTGGATGTTAAAGAATTTATAGACTCGTTAAACAATCTAGATCCTGAAAATATTGGCGGTTGGCCGTTCCCTGTAAAAGCCTTGATATGGGTGCTGGTATTGGGTTTATCTGGTTTTGGTGTTTATTATCTAATGCTTTCCGATTCTCTCGACATGTTAGAAACAGAGCAAAAGAAAGAAACGCAGTTGATGAGCACTTATGAAAGTAAGGCTCATAAAGCGGCGAACTTGGATCGTTTAAAGCAGCAAATGGTAGACATGGAAACTTCTTTTGGCGCGTTGTTACGACAGTTGCCTAGTGATACGGAAGTGCCTGGTTTGCTAGAAGATATTTCGCATACGGGTTTATCTGCAGGGTTGGAGTTCGATACCATTAACTTGGGTACCGAGTCGGCTAAAGAGTTTTATGTTGAATTGCCAATTGAAATTAAAGTTAAGGGAGGCTACCACTCTTTTGGTGCCTTCGTGAGTGGTGTTTCGGCATTGCCACGCATAGTGACGTTGCATGATTTTTCAATAAAAACAAGCGGTAGTCCTAACGATTTAGAGATGACTATCACCGCTCGTACTTACCGATATAATGAGCAAGAGTAAGCTATGGATAAGTTAAAAACGCTAATAGTATTGCTATCGGTAGGTTTAGTGGTTGCCTGTAGTAACGACGGCCAATATAGTGACCTGCGAGAAAGTATGGAGGCGATCAAACAGCGTCCCAAAGGTCATATTGAGCCTCCGCCTGAGTTTAAAGCGTACAAGAGCTTTACTTATTCGGCAGCGGCAACGAGGAGTCCATTCTCACCTCCTGTTGACGTTGAGCTTGCATCATTGCCTCAAGGGCGCCCTGGAGTGACCCCTAACTTTGATCGAGTAAAAGAAGTGCTTGAAGATTTTAGTATTGATGCGTTGTCTATGGTGGGTACATTGATGAAGCCTGGCGGCTCGCTCTTTGCGTTAATTAAAGACCCTGATGGTGGTTTGCACAGAATTGCTTTGGGGAATCACATGGGACGGAATTTCGGTGAAGTATTGGCAGTTAGTGCAATGCGTGTCGATGTGATGGAAATTGTTTCTGATGGTCAAGATGGTTGGATAGAACGACCAAGAACCATTGTGATTACGGAATAATAATAAGCCTGGAGAAAGCAAGATGAGACGTTTGTTTAATAGAAGTAAAAATCAGAATTCCAACCTCCGGCTTATGACGTTGGTGATGGTGTTAGCCGTGTCGCTTGTTGAGTCGACGTGGGCTGCGAAACTTGTTGGGCTGGAGTCTTCCTCTTTGCCTGGTGATGCATTGGAAATTAAATTTCAGTTTGACTCTGCGCCACCGATGCCTGCGGGTTATACCATTGAATCTCCGGCTCGTATTGCGTTGGATTTGAAGGGGGTAGAGACCACGTTAAAAGAGAAATATCATAGCTTGGGTAATGGGAATGTACGTAGTGCAACCGTTATGGGGGCAGGGGATCGTACGCGGGTTATTATTAATATGAGCTCGCTAGTTGCTTATGAAACTGAAGTTGTGGGTAATACGCTTTTGGTTCGTGTGGGGCAGTCTGTTCAGGTTGCTAATGCTCCTGTGGCGGTGGCATCGACAACGTCGAACACAGAAGCCAGTAACACTGAAAGTAGTATTACCGAATTGGATTTTCGACGAGGAGAGCAGGGAGAAGGGATGGTTATGATAACCGTGTCTGACCCTAGTGCAGCCATCGATCTTCGTGAAGAGGCTGGCAAAATTGTTGTAGAGTTTGTTGGTGTGACATTACCGGAAGCGTTGATGCGACGATTAGATGTTGTTGATTTCGCAACCCCTGTAAGCACTGTTGATGCTGTTTCTGAGTCTGGTAATGCAAAAATTTCCATTGGGGCGACAGGCGATTATGAGTACCTTGCTTATCAAACGGATTCCCAATTTACGATTAGTGTAAAGCCTGTAGCACCTGAGGAGCTTGAGAGAAAGAGAAAAGAAAAGTTTCAGTTTACGGGTGAAAAGCTGTCTCTTAATTTTCAGGATATTGAAGTGCGCTCCGTCCTTCAGTTAATTGCAGATTTCACGGAATTAAACTTGGTTGCAAGTGATACAGTTGCTGGGCGGATTACATTGCGTTTACAGAATGTACCTTGGGATCAAGCTTTGGATTTGATTCTTAAAACAAAAGGCCTGGACAAGCGTAAAGTAGGAAATGTAATGCTTGTGGCCCCTGCTGATGAAATTGCGGCTAGAGAGAAGTTGGAATTGGAGGCGAATAAACAAGTAGAAGAGCTTGCTCCTTTGCATACAGAGTACCTTGTTGTGAATTATGCTAAGGCGCTAAAAATTCAAGAGTTGTTAACACAGGAAACGGGCTTTTTATCAAGCAGGGGTAGTGTTTCTGTCGATGACAGAACAAATACGTTAATAGTGCAGGATACCTCCACAAAACTGACTGAAATTCGATTTATGCTTGAGCAGCTTGATATACCTGTGCGCCAGGTAATGATTGAAGCAAGAGTGGTAATCGCGAGAACCGATGCTGCGGAAGAGCTAGGGGTGCAGTGGGGTATTGTTGGTGTTAACGAGGATGTTGGTTCCGGTGTGAATTCTTCAGGGGACACGGTCTTTTTTACCGACCAAATGTCGTTGATTGGTGGTTCTCGGGTAGGTCTAGAAAGTAATGTGACATCTGTTTCTACTAAAGATACGGATGGGGCGGGTAGTTTCTCTATTGGGGGTAACAACCTTGCCCTAAACCTAGGGTTGGAAAGTAGTGCGGCGTCAAGGATCTCTCTTGGGTTTTTTGATAGTTCTACCGGTTTGATTGATTTAGAGTTGTCCGCTTTGGAGTCTGAAGGTAAGGCTGAAGTTGTGTCAACGCCTAAGGTATTAACGGCTGATCAGCAGACCGCTCGAATTGCCTCAGGTAAGGAAATTCCATACCAAGAAGCTTCCGCCAGTGGCGCTACAACGACATCCTTTAAAGAGGCTGTATTGTCTTTGGAGGTGACTCCTCAGATTACTCCGGAAGGCCGGATTATAATGGAGTTACAAATTAATCAGGATACGGTTGGTGATATTGATGATGCCTCGAACATCCCAATCATTAGCACAAATGAGATTAAAACGGCGGTAATAGTGGATAATGGGCAGACAGTTGTTTTGGGTGGTGTATTTCAAAGTGAGGCGCTAGAGAATGTTGCAAAAACACCATTCTTGGGTGACTTACCTGTGATAGGGCGCCTATTCCGAAGGAATATAAGCAGCATTCAAAAGTCCGAACTCCTTATATTTATCACTCCAAAAATCATTCACAATGTGACGGATAATTAATAGTATTACCAATGACACAACAGCGTAATTTAATTTTGATTGGGCCGATGGGAGCTGGGAAGAGCACCATCGGCCGTCAAGTTTCTAGCCTATTGCATTATGAGTTTGTTGACTCTGACCATGAAATCGAAGAAAGGTCAGGGGCCGATATTCCGTGGATTTTTGATGTAGAAGGTGAAGAAGGGTTTCGAAAGCGTGAAAGCGCAATGATCGAGGAGTTGACTTTGCGGTCTCATATCGTTCTGGCCACCGGTGGTGGCGCTGTTATGCGGGAAGATAATCGTAGAGCGATAGCTGCAGGGGGCATTGTTGTTTATCTTCGAGCAACAGTAGAGCAACAATTAGCTCGAACATCAAGAGATCAAAATCGTCCATTATTGCAAACATCTGACCCTCGCAGTGTGTTAACAAAGCTGATGGGTATTAGAGATCCCTTATACAAGGAAATAGCTGATTACGTCGTTGAGACTGAGCAGGGAGGCGTTAAGGATGTAGCTTCTAAGATAGCGTCTTTGGTTAGTGATGATTTGTAGAAAAGAGGTTGCGTGGCAATATTTTTCAGGTAACGCAGTCTTGCTGGGTAATTCACCTCTTATACCTTATCGATTGACTTAGAATTCTGCTAAACTCGGCGGCATTAGTGCTGCTGAGTTGAGAGTTTTTCTATGGATACATTAACGGTTGATTTAGGTGATCGAAGCTACCCAATCTATATTGCTTCAAATCTGTTAAGCCAGTTGTCATCATTGATGCCTGTGTTAAGTGGTCGACAGCTTATGGTTGTTACTAACACAACCATTTCCCCGCTATATTTAGATAACGTTGTGCAGCTATTATCAGTTCATTGTGATGTGGATACGGTAATTTTGCCTGATGGTGAGCAGTTCAAGAATCTCGATACGTTGAATCGGATATTTACTGCTTTGCTTGAGAAGACTCATAGCCGAAAAACCACGTTGGTTGCGTTAGGTGGTGGTGTGGTTGGTGATATGACCGGCTTTGCTGCTGCAAGTTATCAAAGAGGGGTAGATTTTATTCAAATACCCACCACATTGTTGTCCCAGGTAGATTCTTCGGTTGGAGGGAAGACTGGCGTTAATCATGTGTTGGGAAAAAACATGATTGGCGCATTTCATCAGCCAACATCTGTATTTATTGATATTGATACATTAGCAACTTTACCAGATAGAGAGCTATCAGCAGGTATTGCTGAGGTTGTTAAGTATGGATTAATACGGGACGCAGATTTCTTTGTGTGGTTGGAAAAGAATATGGATGCGTTAGTGTCTCGAGATAATCAAGCGTTGACCTATGCCGTTCGCCGCTCATGTGAGATTAAGGCAGAAGTAGTGGCTAAGGATGAAAAAGAAGGTGGGCTAAGGGCAATTTTGAATTTGGGGCATACCTTTGGTCATGCCATTGAGACAGCGAAGGGGTATGGTGTGTGGCTCCATGGTGAGGCTGTTTCTACGGGCATGTTGATGGCCGTGGATTTGTCGGTTAGGCTGGGCTGGCTTGATAGTAGTGTTGCGCTTAGGACGAAGGATTTGCTGATTAGGGCTGGATTGCCGGTTTCAAGTCCGGATGATATGACACCCGAACAATTTTTGTCGCTGATGGCCGTGGATAAAAAGGTTGTGGATAAGCAGTTGCGATTAGTGCTGCTAACAGCGTTAGGTGAGGCAGTTACGACAAGTGATTTTAGTCACAAGGCTCTTGGGGAAACCCTGCTTGCTATATAGTGTGAATTGCTTTTTTTGTGAAGGCGTAAGGGGACGGTAAGCGTGGAAAGGAGTGTTGATTTATTAAAGTCACAGTTCGATATCGATCGGGAGCCTTTCTCTGACACTGGTATTTCTGGATTGTTTTATCCTGGAGCAGGCCGTCAACAAGCATTAGAGCAGCTGTTGCATTTGGTGCGATACGGGCCCCCTCTATTATTGGTTGTCGGTGATGAAGGATCAGGAAAAACGTTATTGTCACACCAGCTTAAACGTCAGCTAGATAATAGTATCTTTTCTTGTGTATCGATAGAAGCAACAGTGTTGATGGATGATCGCGCATTAATGGCGTTGATTTGTGACGGCTTTAATCTTCATGTCGAGTTAACTAAAGATAACGTAGTGTCTGCTTTAGTACGTTTTTCCGCAGAGTCAGAAAGTTATTCACAGACAGCATTGGTAGTGATTGATGGTGTGCAAAATCTTAGTGAGACGGCAGCCGAATTTCTGGCAGAGATTGTCGCTTCAGTAAAAGATGGTGGATTACGATTTCTATTGCTGGTTGATACGGTAGATATTAAGCAAGAAGGGGCGTTGAGCTCATTAATGGAGTTAATGGACTCTTTAGGTCAAAGCTTACAATTGTCCGCGTTAGATGTTTCTGAGGTGACGGATTATCTGTCATTCCGTATGCGTACTGCAGGCTTGGATGGTGTTCGTTTTAGTCCTCAACAAGTAAAACAAATCACAGGGGAATCTGAGGGGATTATCGCTCGTATTAATCAGTTTGCTCGAGAAACACTAGTCCATCAAGTTCCGGTTATAGCCAAAGAACAGCGTAGACAAATATTGTCCCCTTGGCACTTAGTCTTAGTTGCAGTGATAAGCGTGGGTATTGGTTTGTTATTAGTTGGAGAGCAAGGTCAAGATTCTGTTGTTGAGGTACAGGGTAATGAAGTCTTGTCACATCAACAGCATAAGAGCGAACAGTCGGCGCCTTCTTTTGAGAGTGAGGATGTTGATGTTGATGCTGCGCCTGGCAAGCAAAGTGAATTAATTGATTTGAATTATGCGAAAAACGAGACGTCTGTAGAAAATAATTTTGCAACGGAGGTAGGGCTGAAGAAACCTGATGTTGTTAAAATAGAAGTTCAAGACAGTGCAGCTAAGAAAAGTGCAGCTAAAATAAGTGCAGTGAAAAAAATGGAGTGGGACAGCTCAATCAAGGCTAAGCCAAATGATGTTGGTTCCGATGCATTGGTATTGGCAAAGGAAATTACGCCGACCGACGCTCTTTCTGAAGAGATTAAACCTGTAGCTATTAAACCTGTAGCTATTAAACCGGTAGTTATTAAACCGGTAGTTACCAAGCTCGTAGTTACCAAACCTGCCGTCATCAATAAAAATGCCTCCACGCCAGTGACTAACAAATCGTCAAAATCAGAGTCGCGAGAATCTACAAAAAAAGGTAGTAAACAAAACAAAAAACCTAGATTGAATGATTATACATTGCGAGAAAAGTGGTTGTTGTCGTTAGACCCAAAGCAATACACGTTGCAAATGATTGGTGCTAGAGATGAGGCTGCGGTCCAAGAATTTATATCCATTTATCCTAGTTTGACGAAGGTTGCCTATTATAAAACCCTCTTTAAGGGTAGTGATTGGTATGTGGTCATATACGGCCAATTTGCCACAAAAAATGAAGCGAGACAGGCCGTAACAAGGCTACCAAAAAAACTTATTGCATCCAAGCCTTGGGCAAGGCCTTTAGCCTCCGTTCAAAAAGATATACGTATGGCTCGTTTGTAGTGTTTTATTTATCAATGAATTAGTTGGGTTTACCATGTCTGAGAATAAATTTTCTGAATTAAAAAATGATCGTTTTTTACGTGCGTTGCAGCGTCAACCTGTAGATATGACGCCGGTGTGGATGATGCGACAGGCGGGACGTTATTTGCCTGAGTATCGAGCGACCAGAGCAAAGGCGGGTGATTTTATGTCGGTGTGCAAAAACGCTGAACTTGCCTGTGAAGTGACATTGCAACCATTGGAGCGTTATGAGCTTGATGCTGCCATTTTGTTTTCAGACATACTGACTATTCCTGATGCAATGGGGTTGGGTTTGTATTTTGAAACAGGGGAAGGTCCAAAATTTAAGAAAACAGTACGTACAGAAGCTGATGTGCTCGCATTGCCGCAACCTGATGTTGCTGTTGATCTTGATTATGTGATGAATGCAGTTACGACAATACGTTCCGCTTTAGGGGGGCGAGTGCCTTTGATCGGCTTTTCGGGAAGCCCGTGGACATTGGCGACCTATATGGTTGAAGGTGGTTCCTCAAAAGATTTTCGTACATTAAAGAGGATGATGTATCAGCAGCCAGAGGTACTTCACCTTTTGCTGGATAAGTTGGCGGTTTGTGTCACCAATTATCTAAACGAACAAATTCGTAGCGGAGCGCAGGCTGTTCAAATTTTTGATACTTGGGGTGGCGCGTTAAGTACACCCGCCTACGAAGCATTTTCATTACAATACATGAGAAAGATTGTGAGCGGTCTGATTAAGGAACATGATGGGCGAAAGGTGCCTTCTATTGTTTTTACCAAGAATGGTGCGCAATGGATTGAACAGATTGCTGATTGTGGTGCGGACTGTGTCGGATTGGACTGGACAGTTGAAATTGGCGATATACGCCAACGGATAGGAGATAAGGTTGCGCTACAAGGGAATATGGATCCATCGGCACTTTATGGATCGGAAGCCACAATTCGAGCCGAGGTTAAGAGGGTGTTAGATGGTTTTGGTGATGGTGATGGGCATGTGTTTAACCTAGGGCACGGAATTCATTTGGATGTTCCGCCAGAAAATGCCAAAATCTTTGTTGATGCCGTACATGAGTTAAGTGCGCGTTAATATATAGTGGTGTTTCATCGCGCTGGAAAGTATTGAAAATAAAAAAACCGCCGTTCCTTTGAGAGGATTGGCGGTTTTTTTATGCTATTTTTCGGGTGTAGTATTTTATGGATTTAGCTAATAAATTTAACTCATAAGTTTAACGATGCGCTCTAGCTTGGTAAGTTCCTGTTGTAATAGCAACTACCACGCCGTTTTCATCCTTTAGCTCTTTCTCTAAAATGAAAACAGACTTTCCATTTTCTGTTGCTTCATTGGTGATGCGTTCAATTTCTTCTTCCGACATGTTTACTTCGACGTAGATATCCGTTGTTGCAGGTTTAAGGTATTTAATGGTCATTTCCGCAACGATAGGGAAGAACTTGGTCATATCAAATGCGCTCATAAAAATAGCGCCGCCAGGGATTTCTGCAAGGGTAAATAGCGCGCCTGCATACATGGTTCCAATGTGATTTTTGTTGGGTTCCAAAGGGATTTTCATTTTCACATGGCCGCGTTCAAATTCAACCAAGTCAATGCCTGCGCGTTCTGCAAAAGGGATAGACTTGGTGGTCATTTTTCTGATGGTTTCGAAATCAAATGCTTGTGCAGTCATTGTGTGTCCTTGGGTGTTGTTGATAATGGTAACAAAAGAAGAAAAACTTCTGCGCTAAAAACAGCAGAGAAAAGGCTGGGTGATACGAAATATTAGATTACGTATTTTGGGGCCATACCAGATACTACCAACCTGGCGGTAGCGAGGCTTATAGATTTTGGTGATTGTGATTGAAAGAGTATAGTTTGTCGAGATTAGTTATACGAGAGGGGCGAGTTTTGGTGACAAGTTATATCAAATGTCAGTTTCAGGGGTATCTAGGTTGATTTTATCTTCTGAGCAGTGGTACGTTTCTGAAATCTCACCCTGTTGATATGATTCAAGGTGTACATCAAACCCCCATAGATTTCTGAGGTGTTTAAGAACGTCGACAGCATTTTCTTTTTCTAGCGGTCGACGGTTGTGTTGTACATGTCTAAGGGTCAGTGACCTGTCTCCTCTAATGTCTACATTATAAACTTGGATGTTAGGTTCATTCATTGATAGGTTGTATTGTTGAGAGAGTTTTTCCCGTACAACTTGGTAGCCGTGTTCGTCATGTATGGCGGTAACTTCTAGGTCTTTTTTATGATCATCATCAAGGATAGAGAATAGTTTGAATTCTCTTATCATTTTTGGAGATAGGAATTGTTGGATATAACTTTCATCTTTAAAGTTGGCCATTGCAAAATGTAATGTTGTTAACCAGTCGGAGCCCGCGATGTCAGGGAACCATTTTTTATCTTCTGCAGTTGGATTTTCGCAAATTCTACGAATGTCGCGCATCATATTAAACCCTAGTGCATAGGGATTGATGCCAGAATAATAAGGGCTATCGAAAGGTGGTTGATAAACCACGGATGTATGGGATTGCAAAAACTCCATCATAAAACCATCGTTTGCTAGTCCTTCATCGTATAGCTGGTTTAGTAACGTGTAATGCCAGAAGGTCGCCCAGCCCTCATTCATGACTTGTGTCTGCCGTTGAGGGTAAAAATATTGAGCGATTTTTCTAACTATGCGTACAATTTCTCGTTGCCACGGCTCAAGAAGCGGGGCGTTTTTTTCTATGAAGTACAGAATGTTTTCTTGGGGTTCGCCAGGGAAATGGATTTCTTTCTCAGGTTCATCTTTGTCTATGATTTTTGGAATTGTGTGCCAGAGTTCGTTGACCTGTTTTTGTAAATATTCTTCTCTTTCTTTTTGACGTTGTTTCTCTTCAGCAGCAGAAATGGGGTAAGGTCGTTTATAGCGATCAACCCCGTAATTCATCAGTGCATGGCAAGAATCCAAGAGACTTTCAACTTCGTCAATACCATAGCGTTCTTCGCAATGAGTAATGTAGTTTTTAGCAAACACCAGGTAATCGATAATTGAGCTTGCATCGGTCCATGTTTTAAATAAATAGTTACCCTTAAAGAAAGAATTGTGGCCATAGCAGGCGTGTGCAATCACCAGCGCCTGCATAGTCATAGTGTTTTCTTCCATTAGATAAGCAATGCAAGGGTCGGAATTTATAACAATTTCATAGGCTAGCCCCATATGCCCGCGCTTGTATTTCTGCTCATTTGAAACAAAGTGTTTTCCGTAAGTCCAGTGATTGTAACCTACAGGCATGCCTACAGAGGAGTAAGCATCTAGCATTTGTTCTGCGGTAATAACTTCTATCTGGTTGGGGTAGGTGTCGAGTCTAAAGGATTCTGCGATACGCCCAATCTCATGATCGTATTCTTGAATGAGGTCAAATGTCCATTCAGATTCGGTTGAAATTGGCTTTCGCTTCTTTGTCATAGTTTATGCCGGTTTCTTTTGGAAAAGTTCACGGAACACAGGGTATATATCACTAGGGTCGCTGATTTGTTGCATGGAAAAATAATCTAATGATTCCATGATTGTCTCGTATTCTCGCCATAATGCTTGGTGACGGCGTGGTGTTATTTCGATATAGGAGAAGTATTGACATTGAGGTAATATTTCTTCGACCAATATTTTTTTACAAGATGGAGAATCGTCATTCCAGTTGTCGCCATCAGAGGCTTGGGCACCGTATATATTCCATTCACTCGCAGGGTAGCGCTCAACCATGATTTCACGCATGAGTTTTAATGCGCTAGAAACAATGGTTCCACCGGTTTCTCTAGAATAAAAAAACTCTTCTTCATCAACTTCTTTTGCGCTGGTGTGATGGCGAATAAATACTACTTCTATCTTGTCATAGTTTCGCTTGAGAAACATATAAAGTAAAATAAAGAACCGTTTTGCCATGTCTTTCATTGCTTGGTTCATGGATCCAGATACATCCATTAGGCAAAACATAACGGCTTTTGAAGATGGTAGGGGTTGTTTTATATGATGGTTGTAACGTAAGTCGAAGTCATCAATAAAAGGGATGCGCCTAATTTTACTTTGTAATTTTTCAACTTCTGTTCTTAGAAATAGCAAACGGTCATTATCTCTAATGGCATCTTCTAATGATTCTAATTCTTCTATCTCTTCGAGGTATTCCTTTATTTTACGTCGACTGGGTGCAGTTAATGCAATTCGACGGCTGGTGGCTTGGCGCATGGAACGAACGATGTTGAGTTTTGCTGGATTGCCGTCATTGATGATACCTGCACGAACGTATTTAAAGGTTTCTATGCCTTGAAGTTGGCGTTTTACGAGGTTGGGTAGTTCCAGTCCATCAAAAAGAAACTCCAAGAATTCCTCTTGGCTGATTTGAAAGACAAATTCATCAATGCCTTCGCCACTATCGCTGGCATCCCCTTCTCCACCTCCACTGCCAGATCCTCCAGGGGGGCGTGGTATCTTGTCACCTTGGGCAAACTCCTTGTTGCCCGGATGAATCATGTCACGAATACCACCTTTTCCATGGTGAAATGCGGGTTCCGAGAGGTCTTTTTTGGGAATAGATACGCTTTCACCGCTATCGATGTCGGTGATGCTGCGTTTAGTTACGGCATCATCAACCGCTTTTTTAATATCTTTGCGGTAACGCCTCAAGAAGCGTTGGCGGTTGACGGTGCTCTTGTTTTTGCCGTTTAATCGACGATCAACAATATAAGACACATTTCACTCCTATGTGCACGAAAAACTACTGTGCTTTTCGTACGCGTAGGTACCATTCGGATAGAAGGCGTACCTGTTTTTCGGTATAACCCCTGTCGACCATGCGGTTGATAAAGTCTTCGTGTTTTTTCTGGTCGTTTGTTGATGCCTTGGGGTTGAAGGAAATAACAGGAAGAAGGTCCTCTGTATTTGAAAACATTTTCTTCTCTATCACGGTTCTTAATTTTTCATAGCTTAACCATGAAGGGTTCTTGCCGTTATTGTTAGCTCGTGCACGTAATACAAAATTAACGACTTCATTTCGAAAATCTTTTGGATTGCTAATTCCTGCTGGTTTTTCGATTTTTTCTAATTCGTCATTAAGTGATCCTCGATCGAATATTTCTCCCGTGTCAGGGTCACGATATTCTTGGTCTTGAATCCAGAAGTCTGCGTATATAACAAAACGGTCGAAGATATTCTGGCCATATTCGGAGTATGACTCTAGGTACGCTGTCTGTATTTCTTTGCCGATAAAATCAACGTATCGAGGGGCTAAGAATTCTTTTATAAAACGTAAATAACGTTCCTGTATTTCTGCTGCATATTGTTCCTGCTCGATGGATTGTTCGAGTATATGTAACAGGTGTACAGGGTTGGCTGCAATTTCGGTATGGTCATAGTTAAATACTTTGGATAGTATTTTAAAGGCAAAACGCGTGGACAAACCATCCATGCCTTCATCAACACCTGCAACATCTCGGTATTCCTGATGCGACTTGGCTTTTGGATCTGTATCTTTTAAATTTTCGCCGTCATATATTCTCATTTTTGAGAATATGGAAGAATTTTCAGGTTCTTTTAATCGTGAGAGGACGGTGAATTGCGCCAACATTTTTAATGTGTCAGGGGCGCAGTGTGCATTGGAAAGTGAGCTATTGATAATTAGTTTTTCATAAATTTTGGTTTCTTCAGAAACACGCAAGCTATATGGAACCTTAACGATATATACACGGTCGATAAATGCTTCGTTATTTTTGTTGTTTCTAAACGTTTGCCATTCAGATTCGTTGGAGTGAGCAAGAATGATTCCTTCGAAGGGTATTGCTCCCATACCTTCCGTACTGTTGTAGTTGCCTTCTTGTGTTGCCGTTAATAACGGGTGTAATACTTTTATGGGGGCCTTGAACATTTCTACAAATTCTAATAAGCCCTGGTTCGATTTGCATAATCCACCTGAGAATGCATAACAATCAGGGTCGCTTTGTGCAAATTCTTCAAGTTTTCGAATGTCGACTTTTCCGACTAGTGCGGAGATGTCTTGGTTGTTTTCATCGCCGGGTTCAGTTTTGGATACGGCAATTTGATCTAGTATGGATGGGTAACGTTTTACGACGCGAAATTTGCTGATGTCGCCGTTAAATTCATGAAGTCTTTTTACCGCCCACGGGGACATAATGCTTTTGACGTAGCGTAGGGGGATGCCATATTCTTCTTTTAGAATGTCCCCATCTTCATTTGGGTCAAATAGAGCAAGAGGGGACTCGTTAACGGGAGAGCCTTTGATGGCATAAAAAGGAACTTTTTCGATAAGTTCTTTTAGCTTTTCGGCGAGGCTGGATTTACCGCCGCCAACCGGCCCTAGTAAATAGAGTATTTGTTTCTTTTCTTCCAGGCCTTGGGACGCATGGCGAAAGTATGCAACAATTTGTTCGATTGCTTCTTCCATGCCGTAAAACTCATCAAAAGCTGGGTAGCGTTTGATTATTTTGTTAGAAAATATACGGCTTAAGCACAAATCTTGGGAAGTATCCAAGAGTTGTGGTTCACCAATAGCCTTGAGTAATCGTTCCGAAGCACTGGCGTAGGTGGATGGGTCTGTTTTACAGAGGTCGAGAAACTCTTGAAGCGAATATTCTTCTTCTTGAGTGGATTCGTATCGATCTTGGTAATGACTAAAAATGCTCATAAACGCTTCCCCTTGGATCCGATATGGTTGTCGGCGAGTGTTTAAAAACAAAAAATTCGTTAAATGGTCGCGGTGTCACCGTGGTATCGGCTACTGTGTCGAAACAGCAAACCATCTACCAATAGATTATTTGTACGTTAGATAGTTCGACTTTTATAGTGTTTTTTTTCAAACGCTATTAACTATATTAGTCGGGATTTTTGAAGGTGAAGGGAAAAAACTGAAAAAATGTGAAGTTTCTTAAAGGGTTACTTAATGTGAAGAGAAAGTGAATTTAATAAAAAATGGCTGTCAAATACATGAATACAGTAACAGGGCTCTGGTTACAATAAAATGGAATAACGCTATTTTATTGTTTGCTGGGTATTTATTGAAAAGGGGCTGGAGTGTGAAAAATGATAGTTATTCCTGGGCGTTTACTTGGGTCCAAATGCTTGTTTCTAAACAAAAAGCGCTTAGCTTATTCCCCCATACGCAGCCGGTATCTAAGGCAATGACGTCTGCGCTTCCTGTTACTCCATTTAGTGCTGCCCAGTGCCCAATGAGAATGGTGTCTTTTATGGGTTTTCTGTTTGGTGCTGTGTACCAGGGGTGGAGTTCTGTAGGTGCTTCTTTGAGTGCGCCTTTGTAGGATAGGTTGATGGCAAAATTACTGTCGCAGAGACGCATGCGAGTAAAACAATTGGTAATAAATCGCCAGCGAGAAGGCCCTTTTAAGGTGTCTGACCATCTTTCCGGTTGGTTGCCATACATGTTGCAAAGAAACTCTGGGAATTGTTCACCTTGAATAACATCTTCAACTTCAAGGGCAAGGCTTTTTGCTTTTTTTCGGGACCATTTTGGGTATATCCCTGCATGTACCATAGAGTAGCCAAGGCTTTTGTCTCGATAATACAGTGGATTAAACCGTAACCAATTAAGCAGCTCATCTTTGTCAGGTGCCTCGAGCACTGCTGCAAAAGTATCTTTGTTTTTATATTCACAAGCCCCGAAGCCAACGGCTAGCAGGTGAAGGTCGTGATTACCAAGCACCGCGATAATGCTATCTTTGTGCTGGTAGCAGTAGCGCAGAGTTGCTAAAGAATCAGGGCCTCGGTTAACTAAATCACCCGCCAACCAAAGAGTGTCTTGTGCTGGGTCAAATTGGATCGCTTCTAGCAACCGCTCGAAGCTGGAAAAGCAACCTTGAATATCACCAATAGCATAAGTGCTCATATTTGACTATTCACTGTGTGCCGTTGAGATTTTCTTCAGTCAATGACGATGCATCAATAAGGTCAGTTAATGCAATCCAATATTCTAATCCAATGGTCTCTGGCCGATGACCAGGGTTGATGCCAACGGATTCTAGTTGTTCGCTGGTTGCGTAGTCTTTTAGTCCATTGCGAATGGTTTTTCGACGCATATTAAAAGCGGCAGTAACGATTTTCCCCATCAGCTTTCGATTGGTTGTGGTTTGTTTATCTGTTTGTTTGTGAGGGCTCAGGCGCACAATAGCAGAATCAACTTTGGGTGGTGGACTAAAGGCACCGGGGCCAACAACAAACAAGCCATCTACTTGGCAATCATATTGAACCATGATGCTTAATCGTCCATAGGCTTTTTCGCCCACATTGGCGCAGAGGCGGTCAACGACTTCTTTTTGCAGCATAAAATGCATATCTTGAATATGTTCTGCATTTTCGAGAAGTTTGAAGATAAGCGGGGTGGATATGTTGTAGGGAAGGTTGCCAACAATGCGCAGCTGTTTGTTTGCATGATTGTCGCTGGGTAATAAACTAGGGTAGTCAAAGCTTAGCGCATCAGCTTGGTGGATAGTAAGTTTGCCAGAGGCGCCAAACTTAACATTTAACCGTGGAATGAGATCTCGATCCAATTCAATGACTTGTAACTTGTTCACTCTTGCTAACATTAGCTCTGTCAGCGCACCTAAGCCAGGGCCAATCTCTACTAATACATCATCAAGTAGCGGGTTGATTGAACCTACAATGTTGTCAATAACATTAGGGTCTTGTAAGAAATTCTGCCCAAATCGTTTGCGGGCTTGGTGCCCTTCGGTGCTCTTATGCCTATTTGAAGCCATTACGTTGTCTCTTGCCTTGTCTTTTGCTTTGTCTTTTCAAGCGTGGCGGTGTTATTTAACGGTTGGGTGACTGCAGCGATTTACCGTAGATAAGTCGGAGATCGCTTACTTTTTACCATGTTCTCTGCATATTGTAAGGCGGTAGCCAGGCTACCTGGTGATGCCGTTCCAGTAGCGGCTAAATCCAAGGCTGTACCGTGGTCTACGGAGGTTCGAATGATAGGTAAGCCAAGGGTAACATTGACCGCATTCCCAAAACCTTTGTATTTTAACACAGGTAGGCCTTGGTCGTGGTACATGGCCAGTACTGCGTCGGCGTGCTCTAAGTATTTTGGGGTGAATAGGGTGTCGGCCGGTAATGGGCCAACCAATGACATCCCCTCGGTTCGCAGCTGTTGCAATGCGGGTTCGATGATGTCGATTTCTTCAGTGCCTAGGTGCCCACCTTCCCCTGCGTGAGGGTTAAGTCCACAAACTAAGATGTTGGGGTTGGGGATACCAAACACATTTCGTAGGTCGTGATGCACAATGCTTAGTACGTCACGTAGTAAGGTTGGTGTGATTTGATCGGCGATATCACGTAAGGGTAGATGTGTGGTGGCAAGCGTAACCCGCAACCCCTCAGTAGCTAGCATCATAACGACTTGTTTTGTATCGGTTTTGTCCGCGAGGTATTCCGTGTGCCCGGAAAAGGCGATACCCGCATCATTAATTACGGATTTTTGCACGGGGCCTGTGATCATCGCGTCTAGGGTGCCATCCTTACATCCCGCAATGGCTAGATCCAGGGTGTTCAGCACATAGGTAGCGTTAGCGGTATCTAACTTACCCGGTGTTACCGGTGCCTTGAGGCGGGACTCAAGTACGCTGATTTCCCCGGCGGCAGATACCCTGTGGGTTGCTGTAGCATCAAAGGGCGTGATATTTAATGCCAGCCCTAGTGCACAGGCCCTTTGTTGTAATAACTCAGGGTCGCAGATAGCAACAAGCTCATAAGGCTGAGCCTGTTGCGCAATGGCGATGGTTAAATCTGGGCCAATGCCAGCAGGTTCACCAGGGGTAATGGCTAAGCGCACAGTGTTTTCCTTCAGCTGATAAGGCTAGCGTTGCGTGAGCCTTAAAGGCGAATCTCAACATAAGCGTTTTGACGTAGCTCTCGTAACCAGGTACTTAACTCTTCATCAAATTTTCGACGGTGAAGCATTTTTCGGGCCTTGTTTTGACGAAACTCTTCACTCATGTCCTGATTGCGGCGACCTAATACTTCAAGAATGTGCCAACCGTACTGTGTTTGAAATGCATTGCTGACAACGTTGGGTTTGATCGTTGCCATGGTTTGCTCAAACTCTTTTACCATGGTTCCAGGGTTGAACCAGCCAAGATCTCCGCCCTCTAGAGCGCTGCCAGTATCATCAGAATAGGTTTTTGCCATTGCTTCAAAGGTTTCTTTGCCAGAAATAATGGACTCTTTGATTTCTTGTAGTTGTTTTTCTGCATCGTCTAGGCTTCTGATTTCATTGGGTTTTATCAGAATGTGACGAGCTTTGGTTTGGGTGACAAGGTGTTCGGAGCCACCACGAAGATCAAGTATTTTGATAATATGGTATCCGCTGGCGCTTTTAATAGGGTCAGAAATATCTCCTTTTTTCATGTCCAGAACGGTTTCTGCAAAAAGGGTGGGAAGTTGTGCTGCTTTTCTCCAACCCAAGTCACCACCTTCTAAGGCTTTTTGCCCAGAGGAGTATGCGACAGCCATTTGCGCAAAATCAGAGCCATTTTTAAGTTTACGGTAAACTAGGTCAGATTTTTCTTCAGCAAGTGTTAATGCTTCTTGATTGCTGCTTTGGCCTACAGGGATAAGAATGTGCCCCAAATGATAATCAGGGGCTAAATTGGTTTTCCCCAAGTCCGAGGAAAGAAAGTTATTAACATCTTGTTCGGATATGCGGATTCGATTCCCAACGCGGCGTTGGCGCAACTGAGTAAGGGTCATTTCACGGGAGATCTGTGAGCGAAGGTTTTTATACGATAAACCTTCGTCGGATAAAGCATTGCGAAATTCCTCGGCTGTCATGTTGTTTTGACGGGAAATGTTTCGAATAGTTTTGTTGATTGAGTCGTCGTCCAGACGAATGCCTGCTCTATCTGCTAATTGTAATTGAAGATTTTCGAGGATCATTCGATCCAGTACCTGAGACTTTAATGTGTCAGCGGGAGGTAATTTGGTCTGATTTTTTTTCAACTGTGATGATATGGTGGCGATTCGGGTAGTGAGTTCAGACTCCATGATGACATCTTCATCAACCACCGCCACAATGCGGTCAAGTGCGGTAACACTGGCTATTGCCGAAGGGGTTAAGAATGCACCTGTTAATGCGCCGACAAGCGCCAAGGAGGTGCTTACGCGAGATAGTTGTTTTATTATTTTCATAGTCATACCTAAAACTGGTTTGATAGCGCTTGTCTGCGCTCT
>CAJXXT010000068.1 GCA_913063495.1 uncultured Gammaproteobacteria bacterium
CAGTTATTAAAGCGTTTAGCCAGTTTATCTCCTGAGAAACGTGAGCTTTTATTAAAACAGCTCAAACAAAAGAAGAGTAAAAGCGCTCAGCCTAAAATAGATTCTATACAGCGTTATCCGCGAGACGGTAATCGGTTGCCAATGTCCTATGCGCAACAACGCCTGTGGTTTTTAGAACAGTTACAATCAGGCACTTCAAGTTATAATATTTCCGCAGCACTTAAGCTTCAAGGTAACCTTGATATTGAAGCGTTGCGTTTAGCATTTGAAGAAATCGTTGTTCGCCATGAAGCATTACGCACAACGTTTATTGCGGAAGATGGGCAAGGGCGACAGGTTATTATGGAGCCTCAACGTTGGGAGTTACCAACGATAAGCCTTGAGCCTCTTGCACCAGAAGAACAAGAAGAGGTTATCAAAACGCGTTTTACCGGTGACGCTCACACCTCATTTGATCTTGTGAATGGTCCATTATTAAGAACTCGGTTGATTCGTTTGGCACAAGATGCCTATGTATTGATTGTTACCATGCATCATATCGTTGCCGATGGTTGGTCGATGGGGGTGCTAATAAGAGAGCTGGCGGCATTGTATGAAGCTTATGCTCAAGATCAACAGTCACCCTTAGACCCTTTAAAAATTCAGTATGCCGATTTTTCCCAGTGGCAACGAGAGTGGTTAGCTGGGGATAGGTTAAATAAACAACTTAGTTATTGGAAAGAACGTTTAGTTGATGTTCCCGTTCTGGCATTGCCCACCGATTTTTCTCGCCCACCGGTACAAACCTATGATGGTGCGAACACGGGTTTTACCATTGATAAAAATACTACCGCATCGTTAAACGCGTTATGTAAAACACAGGGCGTTACTTTATTTATGACGCTGTTAGCGTCGTTACAAGTATTGCTACACCGATACAGCGGCCAGGATGATATTTGTGTTGGTACGCCGATAGCGAACCGCGTGCGGCCAGAGTTGGAAGAGTTGATTGGGTGTTTTGTTAATACATTGGCGATACGCAATGATCTTAGCGGCAACCCTACGTTTACCTCGTTATTGTCTCAAGTGCAAAAGAATTTGACCGGTGCTTACGACAATCAAGATATTCCGTTTGAACGATTAGTGGATGAATTGGGGGTGGCCCGTGAAATGAGTCACACTCCGTTATTTCAAGTTATGTTTGTGCTTCAAAATGCTGCGCCTACAGGTTCGCTAGCATTAAAAGGTGTGAACATTGAGTTGATGCCAGAAGAGTCACATACAGCAAAATTTGATTTAACGCTAAATTTGCGTGAAGAAAATGGTTGTATTATTGGTGATTGGGAATATCGAACAGACTTGTTTGAACCTTTGACCATTGAACGAATGAAAACACATTTTGTTGAGATTCTTCGCTCGGTTACAAAAGAGTCTAGCAAAAATATTGATGAAATCTCCCTGTTAAATCAGGATGAAAAACAATTGTTACTTGGACGATGGAACGATACCGCCAGTAAGTATGAGCGTGATTCGGATATCGCATCGGTCTTTGTTGAACAAGTAAATAATTATGCTGAAAGTGTAGCCTTACGTTTTGGTGATGTTTCATTAACGTATCAACAATTAAATAACAGAGCGAATGAAATTGCTCACGCGCTGATTAAAAAAGGTGTAACGCCAAATCAGCGTGTTGGCTTATGTGCAGAACGCTCTGTTGAAATGATTGCATCGGTCTTAGGTATTTTAAAAGCAGGTGCTGCTTACGTTCCTTTGGATCCATCATATCCGCAAGATCGTTTGCACTTTATGTTAGAAGATTCCGAGGCTGACATTGTTATTGTTCATCGACATTTGCGTGACCAAATGCCTGTTGATGATAAAAATGTTTTGTTGATAGATGGCGATCGCAATTCTGACCAGAATGAGCAGCTGTGGCCAGAGCCGAATATTGCAGTATCGCCAACTTCCCCTGCCTATGTAATGTATACGTCTGGTTCTACTGGCAAGCCAAAAGGTATTGAAGTAGTGCAACGAAATGTTGTGCGCCTGGTAAGAAACACCAATTTCATGACATTGGATAGCGATATTGTTTTTATGCAATATGCACCGATTTCATTTGATGCTGCTACGTTGGAAATATGGGCCCCACTTTTAAATGGTGGTAGTCTTGTTGTTGCGCCGGCGGGGCAATTAAATCCAGAAGAAATTGGCGGCGTCATTCAAGAATACAATGTGAATGCAGTTTGGCTTACTGCTGCATTATTTCATTACATCGCTGAATATCATGCGGATCAATTTAAAGGCGTTAAACAATTGCTTGCTGGGGGTGATGTATTGTCACCTGTTCTTGTTCGCAAGATCTTAGATAGGTTTGATGATCTCTGTTTGATTAACGGTTATGGGCCAACAGAAAATACGACCTTCACGTGTTGTTACCCAATGCACGACTCCTCTCAAGTACGACAAACCGTACCGATTGGAAAACCTATTGCGAATACACGTATTTATATTTTGGATAATGTGTTGGCTCCTGTACCTGTTGGCGTGCCAGGAGAGTTGTATACCTCTGGTGATGGTGTAACCAATGGTTACTTAAATCGTGATGATTTAACAAAAGAAGTGTTCGTAAACAACCCGTTTGATCTGGGCGATGATCCAGTGATGTATAAAACGGGTGATTTGGTTCGTTATTGCAGTGACGGTACGGTTGAGTATTTGGGGCGTATTGATCAGCAAGTTAAAATTCGAGGTTATCGGATTGAGTTGGGGGAAATTGAAGAAGCGATTAGCCAAATTAACACCACGAGAGAAGTTGCGGTTATCGCACGCGAAGATGTTCCAGGTGTTAAAAAATTAACGGCTTATATTGTTCCCCAAGAAGGTTTTGACCCCAAGGCATCCGATTTGCGGATGGAATTGAAGCAGTCATTGCCAGAATACATGATCCCTTCATTTTTTGTGATGATGGAGCGCTTTCCAGTTACCGCCAACGGTAAATTGGATCGCAAGGCATTGCCAAAACCCGATGCGGACTCAGCGACTGAAGAAGAGCAGGTATTACCGAGAAATGATAAAGAACAAGCATTAGCTAATATTTGGAGTGAAGTGCTGTCTTTAGATGTTGTTGGTGTATTTGATAACTTTTTTGAAATGGGTGGGGATTCAATCCTAAGCATTCAAATTATCAGTCGAGCAAAACTGTCTGGATTACATTTAACTACCAAGCAAGTTTTTGAAAATCAAACCATTGCTGAATTGGCTGCTGTTGCTAGTGAAGTAGAAGCGCCAATACTTGCAGAGCAAGGTATGGTGATGGGTGATGTGGCATTGTCACCCATTGAGGCTTGGTTTTTTGATCATAAGTTTGTTGAAGAAAATCACTGGAATCAGTCGGTTCTACTGGATTTGAAGCCTGAGTTCAAGCATTCGGAAACTCAAATTGGTCGAGCTTTTTCTGCAGTAGTATTACATCATGATGCCATTAGACTTAGGTTTGAACAGTCAGATGGTCGGTCAGATAGTCAGTCAGGTGACCAGTTAAACAGCAGTACAGGCAATCATGCGGTTCGACAATATCATCATGATGATACGGATGGTTATGCGCATTTTGCAATGCACGATATTGATCTTACGCGTTGTGATGAAGCGAGATTAGCAGAAGAAATTACAGCTGAAGCGAATGGAATACAAAGCAGCTTGCATCTTAACAAAGGGCCGTTGCTATCTGTTGCCATTTTCAGATTGCCGAATGATCAACGTAAAATGTTGTTGGTCGTGCATCACTTGGTAGTTGATGGTGTTTCATGGCGTATTTTGTTAGACGATTTAAGTACAGCGCTGCAACAGGTTGCTGGGAATGGAAATGTTAGTTTTGCACCAAAAACAACATCGTACCAGCAATGGGTTGAGGCGCTGTCAGTTTATACCAATGAAACATTGGTGGAGCAAGAGGCGGACTATTGGCGCGCTCAAACCTCTGCTAGTAAACCATTGTTACCTATTGATAATCCATCAGGATCAAAAGCGGTTGTTCATACCAAAGTACATCAAGTTGTTCTTTCTAAGGAAAAAACGGCTTCGTTATTACGTGATGTATCTCAAGCTTATAGAACTGAAATTAATGACTTGCTACTCACTGCTCTTGGTAAAACCATAAGTGACTGGAGTGGTCAGTCGCAAACGTTAATTGATTTAGAAGGTCATGGTCGTGAATCATTTAATGATCGCATTGATTTAAGTCGAACATTTGGCTGGTTTACGTCTGTTTATCCTGTGCTGATTGATGTAGAAGCAGGGCTTCCGTTAGCATCAAACATTAAGCGCGTGAAAGAACAGCTACGGGGTATACCCAGTAAAGGTTTTGGTTTTGGGGCATTAAAAACCTTCGCACAAGATGAGACGTTAAGACAAGAGTTATCCAGTGCGCCTAAAGCGGATATCGTTTTTAACTATTTGGGTCAATTTGATTCGATGTTAGAAAATAGCCCGTGGTTTGCATTGGCTGCGGAAGATAAAGGCAGTGAGCATAGTCACGATGGTGATGAATCTCACCTGTTAAGTATAAATTGCCACATCGTTGATGGTTGCCTACAGATTGATTGGATATATAGCAGTGATATTTATCGCGACGAGACCATTCAACGAGTATCTGAAAGTTATCTGCAAAACCTTGTCCAGATTGTTGATCATTGCTTAGAGCATTCATCGTTTGGATATACACCGTCTGATTTTCCATTGGCCGGATTGGATCAGCTAGAGGTTGACCGCTTATTTGGTTTAGAGCGTTCAATTGAGTCGGCTTATCCCTTGTCTCCGATGCAAGAGGGTATGTTGTTCCATAGCTTATTTGATACAGGGTCTGGCGTTTATTTTGAGCAGCTAAGCGTTGAGGTTATTGGTGGTGTAGATCGAGGGGTATTGCAGCGTGCTTGGGCATATGTTCTGAATCGTCACCCTGTTTTGCGAAGTGCTTTTTTATGGGATGAGCTGGATGTACCATTGCAAGTGGTACACAAATCCTTTGATGCGGAAATTAGTGAGTTTGATTGGCGCGACTTGGAGGATGCTAGCGTAGATCATCGACTAGAGCTTTGGTTGGAACAAGATAGAAATCGAGGTTTTGATTTTGCAAAACCAGGCTTGTCACGTTTGGCGTGGATTGATTTGCCAAACAATAAGTCTCGTTTAGTGTGGAGTTTTCATCATGTCGTATTGGATGGTTGGTCTTTGCCATTGGTTATGGGTGAGGTTTTTCAGGTCTATGCTGCGTTTGCGCAAGGTCAGCAGCCTCAGTTGGCGCCACCTGGACGTTATGAAGATTTTATTGGTTGGTTAAAAGACTTTGATAAAGCTGATGCATTACAGTTTTGGAAAAACTATCTTCATGGGTTTGAAGCGCCTACGCCATTGGCGGGTAAAAAGGTTAAAACCGATAAAGAAGAATATTTTGATCGAACGTTATCATTTTCAGAAAAGTTCACCTCAGATTTACAAAAATTTGCTCGTGACCAGCACATAACACTTAACACGGTAGTTCAAGCTGGTTGGGGTACGTTGCTTTCCCGCTATAGCGGGGAGGAAAGCGTTGTGTTTGGTACTACAGTATCTGGGCGTCCTGCAGACCTAACGGGTGTTGAGAATATTGTTGGTTTGTTTATTAATACGTTGCCGCTTCGTTTGCATATATCTGATAGCACTTGTATTGGCCCGCTATTGCGAACCATGCAGGATGAGCAAATCGACTTACGTCGTTTTGAGGCCACACCACTGGTCGATATACATCACAACTCAGAGATACCTGGGGATCAGTCATTATTTGACAGCATTTTAGTTTTTGAAAACTACCCTGTCGGAGATGCGGTTAAGAACGGTGATCAGCTGCTTGATATTGGTCATGTTACCAGTATTGAACATACCAATTTTCCATTGACCTTGATTGTCGAGCCAGCCGACTCATTGGGTTTGAAGATATCTTATGACTCGTCCTTATTTGACGAGGCATTTATCGATAGAATGCTGAGTCATTTAGAAGTGATCATTCGAGGAGCACTTGAGCAACCCGATGTGCCTCTAGTGCGATTACCGCTTCTAAGTAATGAGGAGCTTGATCAAACGTTAACGGAGTGGAATCCCGCAGAAGCTGATTACCCACGAGATAAATGTTTACATGAACTTTTTGAGGCTCAAGTAAAAGAGGCACCCAACGCAACAGCAATGATTTTTGGTGCAGATGAGTTGTCCTACGATGCGTTAAACCGTAGAGCAAATAAGTTGGCAAGAGTGTTGATTGCCAAAGGTGTTCAAAGTGAGAGTTTTGTTGCCATAGCGCTAGATCGTTCAGTCGATATGGTGGTGGCTATTCTAGCGACACTCAAGGCGGGGGGAGCTTATGTTCCTTTAGATCCGGCTTATCCAGAGGAACGCCTGACATTTATGCTGGAAGATACTCAAGCGCCAGTACTTGTCACAAAATCTGAATATCAAACGGTTTTAGAACCAATAACAAGCAATATCGATATGGAGTTAAACACTGTTTTGATCGATCAAGACAGTGTTTACGTTGAAGAGCAGTTTGATACTAACTTAGATCAACCGATATTTGGTGATGCTCGCCGTCTTGTTTATGTGGTCTACACATCGGGATCTACGGGCAAACCTAAAGGTGTGGTATGTCACCAGTTAGCGGTTAATCGACTGGTTTTAGATAGCAACTATGTAAAGATTACTCCACAAGATCAGGTCGCACATTTATCCAACGTCTCATTTGATGCGTCTACTTTCGAGATCTGGGGGGCGTTGTTAAATGGTGCAACCCTGGTCGGTTATACCAAGGAAATGTTGCTTACACCGGAAGAATTTGTTTCTGAGGTGGATCGAACAGGCACGAACATTATGTTCATCACCACTGCTCTGTTTAACGTTTTTGCGATTAGCTATCCTCATGTGTTTGAGAAAATTAAATACTTGATGTTTGGTGGTGAGGCTTGTGACCCACAACAAGTTCGAAAAATTGCCGAAAACCATAAGCCAGAGCATTTTCTCCATGTGTATGGGCCTTCTGAAAATACGACATTCTCTACGTGGCATGAGATAGAAGAAGTTCCAGAAGGGGCCTTAACCGTTCCCATTGGTCGTAGTCTTTCAGGCTCAACAGCGTATATTTTAGATGCAAAAATGCAGCCGGTACCGGTTGGGGTCGCGGGTGAAATTTATGTTGGTGGAGACGGGTTAGCCAATGGATATTTGAATGATCCAGAAAAAACCCAAGAGGCTTTTGTTAACAACCCTTTCAGTTGGGGTAGTGGTGGTAATGAGTCAGAAAACGGAAATAGCCGTCTCTATAAAACCGGTGATTTAGCAAAATATACCGAAGCAGGATATATAGAGATTCTTGGTCGTGCTGATGATCAAGTGAAGATTCGAGGTTTCCGTATTGAATTGGGTGAAGTAGAAGCAAGCTTGACGCAATTAAATGAAGTTATTGAAGCCGTTGTTGTTGTACGTGAAGATATACCGGGTCAAAAACAACTGGTTGCTTATGTTATTGGTGAGGCTGGTCTAGATGCCGCAACAGTGCGCAAAGAAACCGCTAAGCATCTACCTAAACATATGATGCCTTCATCGTTTGTCGTAATGGATGAATTCCCTTTAACGCAAAATGGCAAGGTAAATAAACGGGCCTTACCTGCTCCATCGGCAGATGACCAGCCCCAGCAGGAATATGTCGCACCGAGAAACAAAAATGAATCTGTACTGGTTGATATTTGGGAGCAAGTATTAAAAGCCGATACCGTTGGTGTTCATGATAATTTCTTTGAGTTGGGTGGAGACTCCATTCTCAGCATTCAGATTATTTCACGAGCAAAGCGTGAAGGATTACACTTAACCGCAAAACAGGTTTTCGAAAGCCAAACTATTGCAGAATTAGCGGACGTTGCGACGGATTTGGGAAGTATTATCATCGCTGAACAAGGGCTTGTTGAAGGGGGTGCGATACTCACTCCAGTGCAACAATGGTTCTTTGATCAGCAGTTGGCTGATGCGCACCATTTTAACCAGTCGGTGATGTTTGCTGTTGATTCTTCGGTAGGGAATCAGCATCTTCAGGAAGCATGGGAAGGTGTTTTGTTGCAACATGATGCCTTACGTTTGCAATACAGCCAGGCCGCAACAGGCGAATGGGCTCAGAATTTTAGGCCATCAGAACACATCGAATCACTCCTTGATCAAGTGTACGAGGTAGTGGATTTGTCGACGTTACCGGAGCCTGCGCAGACAGAGCAAGTCGAAACGCTTGCTGCGCAAGTTCAAGCTGAGATGAATTTGTCTCGAGGGCCGCTGATAAAAGTGATTGTGTTTAACTTTGCTGGTGACAAAGCTTCTCGTATGTTTGTTGTTGTACACCACCTTGTTATTGATGTGTTTTCGTGGCGCGTGATTTTAGAAGATTTACAAGTAGCTCTTGGGCAGTGCATTGCTGGAGAATCTGTTGAGTTGGGTGAAAAAACAACATCCTTCCAACAATGGGGGGAAGCATTGCATGGCTTTGCACAAACCTCACAGGTAGAGGCTGATGTTGAGTATTGGCGTGCCAAGCGTCTTGTTTCTATGGCCGATATTCCGAAGGATAGTAATGGCCTAAATACGGTGGCAAGTGTTGAAACGATAGAGTTGGCGTTAACGGTTGATGAAACCAAGCAACTGCTAACTCAAGCCCCTCAATGTTATCGAACAGAAATTAATGAGTTATTGCTGACGGCATTTGGTCAAACGATTTCCGAATGGGCTGAGACTGAAAGTATTTTAGTCGATCTAGAAGGGCATGGTCGTGAACCTATTTCTGACAGTGTGGATATATCAAGAACGGTAGGTTGGTTTACGTCTATCTTCCCGTTGATTCTCAATGAAATAGGATCATTAGAATTATCCGATCGTATTAAGTCCGTTAAAGAGCAGTTACGTGCAATGCCAAAGAAAGGGCTTGGTTATGGTGTCTTGCGATATTTGTCTGACAATGTTGAGTTAAGTGATGATTTGGCGATGTTACCATCGGCACAGATGAGCTTTAACTATCTTGGTCAGTTGGATCAGGTATTTGATGAAGATGCGCTGCTAACTCAGTCTGATGAATCAGTGGGTGAAGAAATTTCCCAAGCCAGTACTCGGGGATATTTACTAGAAGTCAGTGGCCGTATCCAAGGCGGAGTGTTGTTGATGACGTGGCGTTATAGCACCGCTGTTCATCAAGGAAAAACCATTCAAACGTTAGCGCAATCTTATCTTGATAACTTGCGTTCGGTTATCTCCCATTGTGTGGATAGCAATAATGGATCTTACACACCCAGTGATTTCCCGTTAGCAAAATTAACGCAACAACAGTTAGATGTTCATGTCCCAGAGAAGACGGGGATAGAAGGTATATACCCGCTGTCACCGGTTCAAGAAGGGATGTTATTCCATACTCTGTATGAACCTGAGTCATGGGTGTATTTTGATCAGGTTGATGTCAGTCTTGGGGGTATCGTTGATGAAAATATCTTATTTGATGCTTGGCGCCAAGTTGTTGCTCGTCATCAAATCTTAAGAACAGGGTTTATTTGGGACGGCGTTGAACAACCCTTGCAAATTGTTCATGAGAAGATTGAATTATCAATTTCTAAATATGATTGGAGTGATGTTTCTGTAGAAGAGGCTAAGCAAAAATTAGAACGCTATTTAATTGATGATCGTAATTTAGGGTTTAATTTCAGGCAGGCGGGTATTTTGCGCTTAACGTGGATTCGTATGCCAGAGCAACGTTTCCAATTGATATGGAGCTTTCATCATATTTTGTTGGATGGTTGGTCCATGCCTGTTGTTTTTGGAGAGATATTTGCGATATATGAAGCGTTGTCTCAAGGGCAAACCTTAGATATTTCTCCTGCGCCTAAATACCAGAGTTTTATTGACTGGCAACAGAACCTTGATAGTGCAGAGAGCCAACGTTTCTGGACGGAGTACCTAAAAGGTTTTAGTGCACCGACTCCGATTCCGGTTCGAAATTCCGCAGCCATTGCCAATCAAAAAACTATTGATAGTGATGGTGGTGCAGATCGATATTGTGAGATGGAAATCTCGGTATTGGGTTCGAAGCTTGATACCTTACAGAAATTGGCCAAACAACACCGGTTAACGTTAAACCATATCTTGCAAGGTGTGTGGGGAATTTTACTCAATCGCTACAGCGGCGAAGATTCTGTTTTATTTGGTACTACGGTATCGGGGCGTCCGGCCGAGCTACCGGGTATAGAGCAAATGGTGGGTTGTTTTATTAATACCTTGCCTATGCGAATCTGGGTCGATAATGACGAGCCTTTTATTGATTGGTTACAAGCCATTCAAGAGAAGCAAGTTGAAATCAAACATTTTGAGTCTAGCTCCCTTGTTGATGTGCAACGATGCAGTCAGGTTCCTAGTAAAGAAGCGCTGTTTGAATCTATTTTGGTATTTGAAAACTATCCAATAGATGAGTCCTTGGAAGATTCACAAGCATCAATGGAAATTGGTTCTGTTGAGGCCTTTCAGCAAACCAACTTCCCGTTGACCTTTATCTGTATTCCAGGGAAAGAGCTTATACTTCGCTTTTCCTATGATAGCTATTTGTTCGAACATGAAACTATTAGCCGTATGTTGCAGCATGTTGATACCTTGCTATCAGCAATAGCGGATGATGCGGATACACTGGTTGGTGAGCTTCCTTTGATCTCAGAGGAAGAGCAGAAACAAGTGACTGATGCCGAATGGAATCAGGTATTTAATCCGCTGCCCCAAGGTGAAACAATTGCTGATCTGTTTGAAAAACAAGTTGCGCTTCGTGACGATGGATTGGCTTGTCGGTTTAACGAAATTGATACGAGTTATACTGAATTAAATAGGTTAGCAAACCAGTTAGCGAACTATCTTGTCGATAGAGGTGTTGCACCTGGTCAGCCAGTGGCGATTTGTCTTGATCGATCTCGTGACATGTTGGTGGGTATCTTGGCAATCTTGAAGGTTGGGGGAGCATACCTACCGATAGATCCTTCTTATCCTGAAGACCGTGTTACCTATATGGTTGACAACTCTGCGGCTCCAATGCTGATAACCAATGGTGAGCACAGTGATCGTTTTGATTTCTTGACTCAAACCAATACGCAGCTGTTGAACCTTGATGCTGTAGCGGGCGAAATTACCGCTAAAAATTCGCAATTTACGAGTATTCGACCGAAAGATGGCGCTGATGGTTTAGCAATTGTCATCTACACCTCTGGCTCTACGGGTAAGCCAAAAGGTGTTTGTATTTCACAGTTCGCCGTAGAACGTTTGGTATTAAATACCAATTACATGAAATTTGATGCGTCTCAACGTTTTGGGCATGGTTCAAACGTTTCGTTTGATGCTGCAACTTTTGAGTTCTGGGGTGCATTGTTAAACGGTGCTGCGCTGATAGGTATTGATAAAGACACAATGCTTTCACCAGCAATATTTGCTGAGTTTATAAAGAAAGAGCAGATTAACGTACAGTTTGCGACAACGGCATTGTTTAATGCATTGTCAAAAGAAGTTCCTGATGTGTTTGCCGGATTGGATTATGTGTTATTTGGAGGGGAGGCATGTGACCCTGGTCAAATTGCTGCTGTCTTAGAGCAAGAGAACGCACCCAAACATCTGGTGCATTTATATGGGCCGTCCGAAAATGCCACATTGTCTACTTATTATGAAGTGAAAGAGGTATTACCAGGCGCTGGAACTGTACCGATAGGATACCCGGTCGCTAACAGTACATTATATATCCTTGATGAAAAACGTCGTCCTCTACCGATTGGGGTTCCTGGGGAGATATATGTCGGTGGATATGGTATCGCGACAGGGTATTTAAATAGACCAGAGCTTACGGCTGAAGTATTTATGGAAGATCCCTTTAGTGCACAACCTAATGCTCGCATGTATAAAACGGGGGATTTGGGACGACTGTTACCTGATGGTGCTGCTGAAATATTAGGGCGAATAGATGATCAGGTTAAGATTCGAGGTTTCCGTATAGAGCTAGGTGAAATTGAAACGGCTGTGAATCGTTTGTCTGGTGTTGCCGATGCTGTTGTCGTTGTGCGAGAAGATCAGCCAGGCAATAAACAATTGGTTGCTTATTGTAAATTGGTTACACCGGAAGATGCAGATTTATCACTAATTCGTGGATCGCTGAAACAACAGCTTCCTGATTATATGGTACCGGCTGCATTTGTTGTGGTAGATCATCTGCCGATTACACCGAATGGCAAGGTTGATAAAAAAGCATTGCCGGTTCCTAGTGCCGAAGCCTATCAGGTGTCTGAATATGTTGCTGCGAGTAATGAGACAGAGCAGGCACTCGCGGATATTTGGCAAGATGTATTAGCGTTACCTCAAGTGGGTATCCATGATGACTTTTTTGATCTTGGTGGCCATTCGTTGTTGGTTACCAAAGTGGCATCAAGAATAAAAGAAAAACTTTCTATTGAACTTCCTCTTCGGACGTTATTTGAGGTTTCAACCATTGCTGCGTTGGCAGAAATCATTGGTGCGGTGCAATGGCAAAATAAGCCGGCTGATGATGCAGAGGAAGAAGAGTGGGATGACGAAGAATTCGAGGAAGGATCTATTTAGACTCTCCTTTACTAATAAAAATGATATTAGCTAGCGATATTAATCACTGTAGCTACTTTGAGCTCAAGCTTCCAAATGTTGAGCGAGAATCTGAGAAAGAATTTGAGGAAGTAACACTATGACGGTTTTTGAATTAATGTCCAAGCTGGGAGCAGCAGGAATAAAACTTTGGTTGGAAGACGGTCAATTAAAATTTAAAGCGCCTAAAGGGGCTTTGACCAAGGATCTTAAATCTCACTTGGTCGCAAAAAAACAAGATGTTATTGAGTTTCTAAGTGCTACCCGTGTTGGGGATGATGCCTCCGAGGATACGATACCTAAAGCAGACCGAAGTAAATCGCTACAATTATCATACTCGCAACAACGTATGTGGTTTATTGAACAATTAATGCCTGCAAATAGTACCTTCCACATCCCCGCTGCATTGATATTAAATGGCGTGCTGGATAAAGAAGCGCTTCGTAAGTCATTTGAACTGTTGGTTGAGCGTCACGAATCATTACGAACAGTGTTTGAAACCGATGGTGATGAAGCCGTTCAAATCATAAAAGATCTAGAATCGTTCCGTTTGCCTTATACCGATTTAACGGATTTGCCAAAACCTGAACGCCAGAGTAAAGCAAAAGAAATCGCAGAGACTGATATTCAAACAGGTTTTGATTTAGCACAAGGCCCAATGATTCGAGCACAATTGTTGAAGCTTGATGATAATCAGCATGCGTTGGTGATGGTGATGCACCATATCGTGTCTGATGGCTGGTCAATGGAAATCTTTGTTAAAGAAATGGCGGCGCTTTATGCGGCTACCCGTCAAGGACAGCCATCACCGTTAGCGGCGTTATCCATTCAGTATGCAGATTTCGCTCAATGGCAGAGACAATGGTTAACCGGAGAGCTTCTTGATGTTCAGTTGGGTTACTGGAAAAAACAATTAGCCAATGCACCAGAGCAGCTAATACTACCTTTTGATCGTTCACGCCCTGCATTGAAAACCAATAACGGTTCAAATGTTAATTTGGCTTTGTCGGGTTCGTTATTGGACTCATTACGACTGTTAGCGCGTGAGCTGGATGTTACATTATATATATTGTTACTATCAGCGTATAAAGTTGTTCTAGCAAAGTGGTCTGGACAGCCGGATTTGTGTGTCGGCATGCCAGTCGCCGGACGAAATCAAGGGCAGGTGGAATCCCTTATTGGTTTCTTCATCAATACATTGGTAGTACGTACTCATCAAGAAGATAACCCCACGCTAAAAGAGTTTGTTGCTCAGGTAAGAGAGCAAGTACTTGGTGCCCAGGCTCACCAAGACGTTCCGTTGGAAGCTATTGTAGAAGCGCTGAATGTTCCTCGTAATTTGTCATTCTCCCCGTTATATCAAGTGGCTTTTTCTTTAACCAGCGGTAAAGAACAGGCACAAGCAAAAGCCATTGGCGGATTAGAAATATCCCCACTAGATGTTGACCTGGTGGCTGCCCGCCAAGATATTACGTTGATGTTGGTTGACAAAGAGTCAGAGCTAACAGGAATGATTGAATACAATGTTGATTTGTTTAATGAATCAACGATCCAGCATTTCTCTGAACACTTTGTTAATGTGTTGGCCCAGATGGTGGCAGACGCCAATAAACCCGTCGCTGCCGTTGAGGTGGGTACGTTTAACGTTGCGTCATCCGAAGCCGTTTTTCCGTTAACACCGATGCAGCGTGATTTTGTGTTGGATAGCGTGCGTGATAGTAGTACCGCACGTAACACAGTTGGTTATAGTGTTGAGTTACCGTTTGCAGTGGATGTTGGTAAGTGGACACAAGCAGTAAACAAGATTGCAGCAGAGCAACCTAATCAGCGTGTGCGTTTTGTTGAAGGTTCAGCTCCTTGGTTAGAATCGATTTATCAAGCGGTTCAAGCGTCGGTAGATGTTGCTGTTGAGTTTGTTGATTTACCCAAACATACCAAAAATGATAATCTAAGTGAAATTGAAATCTCCGAGTGGTTACGTGAAACAGCGCTAATTCCTTGGGATGTATTGGGAGGAGAGCTTCACAAACATTGGTTGGTGAAGATATCGGATCAGCGATTTATATCATTATCTACGTGGCATCATGCGATTACCGATGGTACGTCAGAATTTGTGCGAGCGAAACAAACCATCGCCGCGTATTTTGGCAAAGAAACACAACCTCAAAGTGTAGAAGCTTACGGCCAACAAATCGCTCAGCGTCGCATAACCAGCGATACATCGAGCATGAATCAATTTTGGCAGTCACAGCTTGGTAACGTTGAGACGTTAGGGTATCGAAGCAAGAATCCTGGCAACCTCAATATCAATCAAATCTTATTGGCCGGAGATAAGAAAGCAGCTATTGAAAGCTGGTGTAAAGAAAAGGGCGTTTCTTTTGTTAACCTATTAAGAACGTTGTTTGCTTTGTCTGTACGCAATTGTTTCTATCAGGCTGATGATGTTGCTCTTATTGAGGCGGTTGCTGCTCGAAATGTGGAAGAACGAGATTCTACCGGGTGCTATTTTCAGTTTGCCCCGTCGTTATTTTTAGGAACTGATTGCGATGAAGATGGCTCAATTGTTGAGTTATTAAATACCCACAGAGCGTGGCGTAAACAGCTAAATGACAATGTGCACCTATCATTTTCTGCCCGAGGAAAAGTATTAAGCCCCGAAGGGTTAGAGTTTCAGTTTAACTATCGTCCGCCAGAAGCATCCCAGGGTTTTGATGCTGAAGGACAGCGCTGTTACCTAAAAGCTATTCAGCCAGATAATCCTGGTATGGTGAAGCTATTAATCTCACCCGAACCGAACAATGTAGCGTTACGATTAAGTTATTTTGATAATGAATTTGATGGTTTTGATTTATGCGAGCGTATAGTTTCCGTTATTGATCAAATTATTGCTGGTACCGATCAACTATCACAACTTGATTGGCTTATTGGTGATGAAAGATCTGCGCAGTTGTCAGGCCAGGGTGAAGCCGTCGCTCTGGAAAATGACACTGTTATTACTCTGATTGAGCGTCATATTCAAAACAGCCCTAATGCGCCTGCTGTAATGTGTGGAGCCGACTCTATCACTTACGCTGAGTTAGGAGCGAAGAGTAATCAGGTCGCGCGATTACTTGCTGAAAAAGGAGTGTCGGCTGGTGATCGTGTTGCAATTTGTGTAGACAGATCGATTGAATTGCCCGTCTTTGTATTAGCAACGCTGAAACTAGGTGCCGCTTATGTACCTATGGATCCGGCATACCCGGCTGATCGGTTATCCTATATTGCCAAAGATAGTGGTGTTGCACTTATTGTCACCGAAGCAAGTGTTGTTGAGAAATTAACGGGAGACAATGCGTTACCGGAATCCATTGGTGTGCTGTTACGCAATGATGCAGTTAATGACAGTGGAACTCTTGATACATCGTCACTTGATTGTGCGGTTAATGTTGATGATCCAATTTACGTCATTTATACCTCGGGTTCGACGGGGTTGCCTAAAGGTGCCGAGCTTTGTCACAAAGGTGAAGTGAACCTACTGAACTGGTACACCGCATCTTTGGGATTATCCGCTGCTGATAATATATTGATGATCAGTGCCATTGGTTTTGATTTAACGCAGAAAAACTTATTTGCATCTTTTGTAAGTGGCGGAACGTTAGTTTTGCCGAACATGGAAGAGTATGACCCTGAGGTTATCGCTCAAATCATTCATGATAATAAAGTTACCGTCGTTAACTGTGCACCGAGTGCCTTTTATCCTGTTGCGGCAATGTCACAACATACGGGTTATCCGTTTTCCTCATTGCGTCATCTCGTGTTAGGTGGTGAACCCATTCGTACGGAGTCACTATCAGGTTGGTTATCTGAATCAAGTTGCAACTGTGTGTTGACCAACAGCTATGGCCCGACAGAGTGTACTGATGTTGTGGCCTACCATCAATTTCCTGAGGGTATTGTTGACGAGCAGGAATTACCGATAGGTAAATCAATTCAAAATACACAGCTTTATGTTGTTAATCGCCGTGGTGGTTTAATGCCAACGGGAGCCGCGGGTGAGCTTTGTGTCGCGGGTGTTGGTGTTGGTAAGGGGTATCTTAATCAGCCTGAATTAACGGCCGATGTTTTTACTGTAAACCTCTTTGCGGATGATGAATCGCAGTGGTATCACACGGGGGATTTAGTTCGCTATAATTCTTCAGGTTTTCTTGTCTATGTTGGGCGAAAAGATTTCCAAGTGAAACTTCGAGGGTTGCGTATTGAGCCTGGTGAAATTGATACTTTGATCAAAGCACAGGCTGGTGTTGAGGATAGCCTGACACTTGTGCGAGACGATTTGTTAGTTTCGTATATTACTTACGCTGCTACCAGAAAAGCCGTGAGTACTTCCGATATTAAGTCCGCATTGAAAGCGCAGTTACCTGATTTTATGGTGCCGAGTGCGATTATGACGCTACCCGTATGGCCTTTGACGCCAAACGGGAAAATCGATCGAAAGGCATTGCCACAACCGGATCTCAGTGGCGATGAAGGTGATTTTGTTTCACCTCGTAATGATACAGAACAGCAAATTTCCGATATCTGGTGTCAGGTATTGGGGCTTTCCAAAGTTGGAATTACCGCAGATTTTTTCAGTGTTGGTGGCCATTCGTTATTGGCTACACAGGTCATTGCACGTATTCGACAAGCATTTGGAATAGAGCTGTCCGTTCGAGCGTTGTTTGAGAATTCAACGATTGAAACGCTTGTTGTTGCCATTGAAGTCGCTGCAGCTTCCGGACAAATTATTACAGCCCCCCCAATCACTAAGCTACCGACACCGAATGTTGATGTCTTGTCTTTTGCTCAGCATCGATTATGGTTTGTTGATCAGTTGAATCAGGGTAGTAGTGAATACAATATGCCTGCTGCAATGCGTTTAAAAGGGCCATTGGATGTAGCTTTACTTGATCAAGTATTCACTGAGATTGTAAGACGACATGAAGTGCTTCGTACCAATTTTGGTGCTGAAGAGGGTTTGCCTACGTTAATCGTACATCAGCCGATGCCTTGGGTAACGGAGGTAATTGATTTAAGTGTGGGCTCTGCAGATGAGCATGAACAAAAAATCACGGGCTATGTTGATGAAGATGCTAATCGAACATTAAGTCTGGCAACGGATAAGTTGTTTACCAGTAAAGTGTTAAAACTGGCGAGTGACGATCATGTGTTATTGCTAAATATGCATCATATCGTTTCAGATGGCTGGTCGATTGGTGTGTTAGTTCAAGAAATTAAAGCACTGTATGAAGCCTTTAAAGAGGGTAATGCTTCACCATTACCGGATCTTGAAATTCAATATTCTGATTATTCTGTTTGGCAAAGAGACTGGCTACAAGGCAAGGCACTTGAAAACCTACAAAATTATTGGTTGAAAACATTGGGGGATGCACCGGATGTATTGCGCATCCCAACAGATCGCCCTAGACCTAAAATGCAAACCTTTAACGGTGCTCATTACCCCGTAGCCTTGGGGGAGGGGCTTTCAGAAAAGCTGAATGCATTTTGTGAAAAACAAGATTTCACTCCCTTCATGGTGCTTATGGGGGCCTATCAAGTGTTGCTTGCGCGTTATTGCAATCAGAATGACATTTGTGTCGGCATTCCTATTGCGGGGCGGAACCGCTCAGAAGTAGAGGGGCTTATTGGGTTCTTTATTAATGGATTGGTGATTCGAACTAAACTTGAAGGCAACCCGAGTGTTGTCGATTATCTAGGTCGAGTAAAGGAAGCAGCTCTTGGCGCCTATTCTCATCAAGATATGCCAGCAGATTTGCTTGCCGACGCGATGAAGTTGGATCGAAGTGCAGAGCATGCCCCTGGAGCACAGGTTGGTTTTGCATTACAAAATACGCCGCAAGAAGCTATTGGTACGCAGTTTGGCGATATTGAACTAACACCGGTGCTAAGAGAGCACAAAACAGCTAAGTATGAGTTCTCATTAATACTTCAGGAGAATGACTCAGACTTTGGTGGTGTTGTAGAATTTAATACGGATCTTTTTGACGTCTCCACTATAGAACAGATGATGGCGCATTATGTTCGAATACTTGAACAAATGGTCGATAAGCCAGAATCCTATCTTGATAATCTTAATGTTGTTGTAGAAGCAGAATTGTATTCCTTGCTTGACGTAGACTCCGAGCAATACGAACTTAAACCGTTATCGCCAATGCAACGGGATATGTATCTTGATACGTTGATGGAACCTGACAGTCTGAAAAACAGTATGGGTTACCATACGGTTGTAACAGGTCGTTTTGATATAAAGCATTGGGAAGAAGCAGCGCAGAAAATTATTGATGCACAGCCGTTGATGCGATGTTCCATTGTTGGTTCTGACTTGCCTTACTCTGATGTGGGTTATCATAAAATTGCTAAACAAAAGACCGTTAGTATTGATTATATCGATGTGTCAGGAGAGGAAACTTCAGATGAAAAAGCCGGTGATATAGCGGAGGCTTTTATTTGGCGCCCTTATAGCGTTGCTTTAGATGAGTTAACAGAGTATTGCGTTTACAAATTAAATGCTGATCGACACCTTCTTGTATTTCGCATGAACCATCTGATTGCTGATGGTGTGAGTATGGTATTACATGGAATGCAGAACGTCTCTGGAATGGAGGCCATTGCTGAAGGTCGTCTACCTCCATCTATTCCACCGATGTTTGATCAGCATGTTAGTAGTAATAGTAAAGCGGTTGACTCTCCTGAGGTGTTGGCTTATTGGAAAGAAAAAGGGAAGACGTTAGAAGCATTAGACTTTGCAATTCCACCGCAAGCTTTTGATGAGAGTGCAACACCAGAACGTGTTGAGAAAAGACTGCGTGTTAGTGATGAGCATTGGGCAGAAGTACAAAAATATTGTTCTGAGCTTAAAATTCACCCTTCATTGTATTTCAAAGCTATTTATATATTGTTAATCAATACGTACTGTCGAGGTGAGTCAGATTTTTATATTTCTGAAGTGCTTTCGGGGCGGCGTGGTTTTCACAAAATGACATTTGGTAATTATTTTCAAATAATGCCTATGGTCATCCCCCATGATTTATTTGAAAATAGTGCGGATATTAAAGAATTATTTGAGCACATCAAAGGGTATAAAAAGAGCATAAAAGGCGTTGAGAACATTTCGCTACTTGCGCAAAGGCAACTGCTGCCTCAAGGGCGTTTTGCGTTTATGTTTAACTATTACAATTTTATTCCGCAAGTTGTTTTGTTCGGCGAGAAAATTACGGTAAAAGGTTACCCTCAGGTTCAAAATGGGCCAATCCAATTTGTTGCGCATGAACAAGATGGTTACATGGATTTGGTGCTTATTTACTTAAGTAACCACTTTGCAGATTTAGGGTTCTTAGAGCGTTTTGAACAAATCAGTCATCAAATTGTTGCTGGCAATGAAAGTGTTAGCGCACTTGAATACGTTTTACCCGCAGAGAAAGAAAAACAGCTACAGCAATGGCAGGGTGATAACGTTCCAGTCACCGATGCTAGCTCGGTTGTTGAACTGATAGAAACACAAACCAACGCAACCCCAGATGCTGTCGCTATTCAATATGGTGAAGAGACACTGAGTTATCTTCAGCTTAGCGAGCGAAGTAATCAGTTGTCTCATTATTTGAGTCAGCAGGGCGTGGCGACGGGTGATAGAGTCGCGTTATGTTTTGATCGTTCCATTGATATGGTGATTGCGGTGTTAGGCGTGTTAAAAACGTCTGCGGCCTATGTGCCGATGGACTCCACATACCCATCAGAGCGATTGATTTATATGTTGGAAGACTCATCTGCGAAGTTACTGGTTACTCAGAAATGTGTGGTAGATCGTTTGACCTCCGAAGGAGCAGATCTATCGGATCGGCCTTTGCTGGTAATGGATGACGATACTTCTCAAATGCTGAAGGCCATGAATTCATCATTGCCTGATACCTTGCCTTCTCAAGATGACCTTATTTATATTATCTATACCTCCGGTTCAACGGGGCAACCGAAAGGTGCGGCGGTAACACATGGCGGTGAATTAAACTTGTTGAATTGGTATACCAAGGAGCTAGCTGTTTCGGCAGATGATCGATTTATGCTTGCTAGTGCATTTGGGTTCGATTTAACACAAAAGAATTTATTTGCATGTTTAACAAAAGGCGGTCGATTAGTGATTCCAAAAATGGACCACTATGATGTAGATGTGCTTACTAACACCATTGCCGAGCAACAAATAACGATTGTAAACAGTGCTCCGAGTGCGTTTTATCCAATCGTAGAAGACAGTAACAAGCCTGGGTATCCCTTCGCGTCGATTAGACACCTAGTATTGGGTGGGGAACCGATTAACTTGACCTCATTATCACTCTGGTTAGGCGAGGGTGATGTTAATTGCCAGTTGATCAACAGCTACGGTCCTACAGAATGTACCGATGTTGTGGCTTGTCATATTTTGAATGATCAAGACGTTGCTGCATCTAATTCTAAAGTTATACCAATAGGAAAACCGGTTCAAAATACTAAGATTTATATTGCTGATGCCCAGGGTAAGTTGCTTCCAGAAGGTATTGTGGGGGAGCTTTGTGTTGCCGGTGCCGGGTTGGGCAAAGGTTACCTTCGCAAGCCAGAGCTGACTGCAAGTGTGTTTGTTGATAACCCTTACGCTGAGGGCAACTGGTATCGAACAGGAGACTTGGTTCGTTATTGGCCTAATGGCGATATTGAATATGTCGGTCGAAAAGATTTCCAGGTGAAACTACGTGGATTACGTATTGAATTGGGAGAAATTGAGTCTGCATTAGGTAGGCAAGATTCGGTGGTCAGTAGTCTTACATTGGTGAAAGATGAGCAGCTTGTTTCTTACGTCGTAACGGATGGTGACTTTAATGAAGGTCAGTGTCGTAACGGGCTTCGGGCGCACTTACCTGAGTATATGATTCCTGCGATTGTTATCTCGCTTAGTGAATGGCCGTTAACGGCTAACGGGAAGGTTGACCGAAAAGCATTACCATCTCCTGATGAAAAGGTGGAGGTTGAATACGTTGCCCCAAGAAATGAAACTGAGGAAAAACTCGCTCGAATTTGGGGTGAAGTACTTAATGTTGATCAGGTGGGTGTATATGACAATTTCTTCGACCTTGGTGGTCATTCTTTATTGGCTGCACGTGTTGTGTCTAAATTCAGAAAGGAGTTTGAGGTAGACATACCATTACGTTCATTGTTTGAATTACATACCATTGCTGATATTGCGGAATACGTAGATACCATGGTATGGGCTGCGAAGAACGCGGCTGGTGCAGCGCCAGAATCATCAGAAGATGAAAATCGTGACGAAGGTTTTCTGTAAGGCGGTACTCTTTGTAAGACGCTACTAATAAGTAGCAATAACTTAATGTATGCTCGCAGGAGCGCTATTTTTAACCGGGTTTCGTTAGTGTAATTCGGTTGAAAATAGCGTTTATTGTGCGACTAAAATTGACTGTCTAGTCAATCTGATGTGGGAACGTAGTAAATGGTTAGTTCAGCAGTAGAAAAGTTCCAAGCGTTATTTGTACATCGCTATTGGCCCGTTTTTATAGCGCTATTTTGTTTGTTGTTAACAGCACCCGTTTTAAGAGGGCACCTTAAAACCGATGATCTATTTCATCGCATTGTATTACAAGGATCTACTACTTTGTATGAGAAAGGTTATGAGGCTGCTAAGCCTGATAAAACCTTTCTTGAGTCTGTGAATGGACTTTTTTCTTTTGTAAAAAAAGATCAGCAAAACCTGTCTGAATTACAGTCCATCGGAGTTGTTAACCAATGGTGGGCAGACCCTGAAATGCAACTGGCATTCTGGAGGCCTGTGTCTGCGGCAACGCATTGGTTGGATTATCAACTTTGGCCTGACAACCCAACCATGATGTTATTCCAAGACATGGTTTGGTTTAGTTTACTTATTTTTTCTGTCGCGTTATTTTTTAGGGAGTTAAAATTATCGCTAGCGGTAGCGGGTTTAGCGTCTTTGTTGTATGCCATTGATTTTAGTTTTGCCAGCCCTTTGGCATGGATTGCAAATCGCAATGGTGTAATTGCAGCATTTTTTGGTGTAACCGCGGTGTTATTACACGTTCACTGGCGTAAGGATAAGTCATGGTTAACGGGTGCTTTTGCTCAAATTATACTTTTTACTGCGTTGTTAAGTGCTGAAGCAGGTATTGCTTGCGTTGCCTATATTGGTGCTTATGCATTTTGCTTGGAAGAAGGACGCTGGCGGCAACGTATTGTGTCATTGGTGCCAGCATTTTTTGTAGTCATTGGTTGGCGTGTGTTATATCGATATCTAGATTATGGCGCATTAGATACCGGGTTATATTTGGATCCGATTCAGGATAGTGCTGCCTTTATTGGTGCGATGATAGAACGTTTACCGCTTTTACTCTTTAGCCAATATTCAGGGGTTGATAGTGTTTATAATTTATTGTCGCCACCCGCTAAATTAGTTGTTCTAGGTTTTGTATCGATAATATTGTGTTTTTTTCTCGCTGTTTTTGTACCATTGCTGAAGAATAATTCTACTGCACGTTTTTTGTTAATGGGCTCTGTGTTAGCGGCAGTACCTTCTTGTGCGATAGCGTTACCCAGTGGACGGTTATTGTTTTTTGTGTCTGTCGGAGCGTCAGGGTTAGTGGCTATGCTGCTGGATAAGACGTACCAAGATTGGCTGCGTGAGAATGTTTCTACAGCGCAAGTAAGGTTATCAAAAGTCATTCGCTATATTTTCATTACAGCTCACCTGGTTGTTACGCCGTTAGTTTGGATTTTATTAATGGTGTCTTTGGGCTCCGGTGGTGTTTACAAGGTGCCAGCGGGAATTGATTTGGATCTGATCGATGATATCGGGGAGAAAGACGTTGTTATTGTTAACGCGCCCAATCCATTTCTTTTTCTATATATATTATTTCATGATGATTTTGATGCTGCTAATTCAGCCAAAGAGCTAAATATTATCGCTCCAGCGTATACGGACATGACTATGACTCGTGTGTCTGATAATACATTTGAACTGGTGGCAAAAGAAGGGTTGATGTTGACGGCACGAAGCCATCTTGATGCATCTAGAGGTGGAATGGCAAGTACACTTTATGCGATAAAAATCTATAATAGTGTTTTTAGAAGTGCCAAGAAGCCATTTTCTGTTGGTGATACATTCGCTACACCGGGCATGAAAATCGTAATAAAAGAGGTGTCGACTATCGGTGAGCCAAC
>CAJXXT010000069.1 GCA_913063495.1 uncultured Gammaproteobacteria bacterium
TCACCATCACAGCGTTGGGCACGTACCGGAGTTTTGCCGGTTTCCCGATTCTCCCATTACCTAGAAAGGTTAGTGGCAATGTTTCTCAAGGTATTTGGGCACCTAAAAGTGCAGCGCTGTTTATATCCTTCGGAGCTGGTTTCGTCAAGGGAGGAACAAAAAAACCCTTTTGAAGTATCTCAAAAGGGTTACGTAAGTTGCGTAGAGTCAGCGCTGATTAGGCAGACTTGGACAATTCTTGCTGTTCATAGGGAAGAACAGATTTCACCGTCGCAATAACGCCATTTTCAGGTTCTGTCTGACCACCGATCATTCTGGATCGAGGTAGCTTTCCTGGTTTCTGGTATTCAGAGGTAAACTCAACGCGACGGGCTATTTCTGAAAATATCAGTTTTAACTGCTGTTTTCCTTGGTTCATACCAACGCAGGCACGGCGGCCGCCACCAAAAGGCATAAACTCGGTAGGGCTATATTTGTTACCCTCTAACCAACGCTCTGGGCGATACTCCAGAGCATCCTCTCCATATATCTCTTTACTTCGTTGAGTAAGGTAAATGTTGGGTAGAATTGCACTCCCAGCTGGCAGCAAATAATCACCCAATTGAGTGTCTTGTTTAAGCCAGCGAATAAAGCCTACTGCAGAAGGGGTAAGCCGTTGGGATTCATTAAGGCAGGCTGTTAGGTACGGAAGATCAACAACCTTGGATGCATTGTAACGACCCTCTTCCGCAATGCTGTTATTGATCTCACCTGAAATTTTGCTGAGAACCTCTGGTTTTTTCTGCATCCAAATAAAGAACCATGCCGCTGTTGCGGCGCTGGTTTCATGCCCCGCTACCATCATGCCTACGCACTCTGATATAACGCGTTCAACATCTAATAGGTTACCATCGGCATCTTTAGTGCGAGCTAATATGGATAACACATGGATTTCGTCTTCGTTATTTCGAGTGCGAATATCTTGAATATCTTCACGTAACATATTGGCAAGCTGTACTTTATAGTCAACGGCAAGTTTCCAGGGGATTAGGCTTTTTTTGCCGTTTCCAATGTGGCCTTGTGCCGTTTGTTTCTTGTATTTTTTATTTAAAAATTGACGGTATTTTTTTGTTCCAACAAGAGAACCGATGGTGAACATCTTGTCGCTGGTGCCTTCAATTAACCAGCCAAGTATCAGTTCTTTGTAGCGGTCTTTGCGTCCACCTTCTCGTAAGTCAAACAAAGTGAAACAAATAATATCAAGAGTGATGTCTCCCACTAAACGAGGGATGTTAAACTCATCACCTGGATTCCAGGTATTAATATGTTCGGTAACAATTTCATGCATAACATGAGAACGATTTTTTAAGCGTTCTGTTGTGAAGTGGGGGATTAGTAATTTCCGAGCATCTTGGTGTTCTTTGCCGTTTTGAAACACAACGTTCTTTTCGCCAACATCGATAGGAAGCTGAACGAGTGACGCATCGTATTGGTCTTCTTTTAGTCGCAAGGTGTCTTTGATAACCGCTTGGTCAGCGGACCAGACCATAGGGCCTTGCCCCGGCAGAGTCAGTGTGAATGTATCACCAAATTTTTTCTGGTTTTTTTCCATGTAATCCCAGATGCCAATACCCAAACCGAGGGCTTGGCGAATTTTACTGTCTTTAGGAATTGGTGGTAATTTTGCTTTTTTTGTAGCCATGGTATTCTTCTCCAAAATAGCGCTGTTGTGTGCGGTGATATCTAGTAATAAGGTCGATGCCTGCTGCTAATCGTCAGCGTCCATCAGTTCTTGTTGTCTTTTTTGATTATCCCAAAAACGCTGAGGCACAAACTCATGAGGAACTTTTACAAAATTGGCGATAGTGGGTTCTCCATTGGTATAGGATTGTTCACCACTTCCTAAGCCATCTTCGTCAAAAATAAAAAATAGAGCGATTCTAAGTGTCAGCATATAAACGGCGTCTTCATCATCGGGTTCGATACCGAAGGCAACAGGAAGCATTGATGCTGGATACATCTGGTGCACATTTCCCTCCATCGCAAGAGCATCGTCAGCAACAATAAATTTTTCAAGTTCAAAGTGAATAACGTAAAGATTGAAAGCAACTAGGCTTCCATAAAATACTTCCAATTCTTCATAGTTTGATGGTTGCTCACCGTTTCGTTTTCCGTCTAGGTCTACCCCCCAGCGACGATAGTCCTGGGATTTTTGGGAGCAGCTTGCCATAAGAGGGCCAAAGTCACCGTTGCATTCTGCCGTCGCGTGGTCAACAAAGTTTTGACATACCTGTTTTCTACGGCCTTCTAGTGTGGGAAGAACATTGTCACGCACATAGTTCGATACAAAGTCGGGGTCAAAATCTTCAAATGGGATGGGGCGTTGTGGAATAGTGTGTCCGATATACATAATGATTTCCTGCCATGTTTGTTTTTAACAAATCTGTGTGTTTTGTTGTGGAAGTGCTTATAAGAAAAAGTCCGTATTTTCTTGTCCCATTAAGGTTCCACCTAAGTTACGACCATACTTGAAGGGATTGTTTGCGACATGAGTTCGACCTGCATTGATGTCTAACCAGGCTCGATTTAATGGGTGGTCTTTGAAGATCCCCTGGGCACCGCAAGCAATAAATAACGTGTTAACGGAGTCAGCACATTTTTTTGAGATAAGAGATGCATTAAAACGGCGGCGAATTCGCTCATTAATATCAAGCTCACCACCTGAGTTTGCATTCTCAACAAAGTAGTCGAGGTCCTCTTTAAGTGTTGAACGGCATTCACTGATAACCGCAACCGCTTCGGCTAACGCCATTTGTGTATTTGGATCAAGGGCGACACGGTTGCCGTCGTTTAATCCAACACGATCTTTGTTGACAACAATATAACTCTCTACAACACCTTGCAGGGCGCCGATGGATGAGCACGCAACGGCGCGCGTAAATATCTGTCCAAATGGTAGTGTGAAACTTGGGTTTGTATTAACCGCGCATCCTGGGCTTTTTCCACTAAAGCCATCAATAGCTCGATGTGTCCGATGTTCTGGAACAAATACAGGTTCGGTTATAATGATGTCGTTTGAACCTGTTCCTTCAAGACCGGACACATTCCAGTTATTAACAATGGCATAATCAGAAATAGGGACAAGAAAGGTTCGGTAATCAGGGGCTTCGCCCTCATTTTTTGGTGGAACCATACCGCCAAGGAATGCCCATTGACAATGCTTTGAGCCTGAAGAAAATCCCCAGTGACCTGAAAGCATATAGCCACCTTCAACATGAGTGACTTTCCCGACAGGCATATAAGAAGACGAGATCAGTACAGAGCTATCTTCACTCCAAATATCTTCTTGGGCTTGTATGTCATACATACCCATCTGCCAATTGTGAATGGATACAACACCAAGGACCCAAGCAGTTGACATACACCCTTCGGCAAGGATTTGTTGAACTTCAAAAAAGATATGAGGGTCTAACTCTAAACCACCAAAACGTTTAGGTTGCATAATGCGAAAAAATCCAGACTCTTGCATGGCTGCAATGGTTGCGTCAGGAAGTTTACCTAATCGTGCTGTTTCGGCTTGTCGTTCGCGTAAGGATGGAACCAATGCATGGGCATCGACGATCAATTTAGTCACTACTGTACTAACTACAGCATTATTTGTCATAATATTTACCTTGTCCCACTGGATATAAATTCAATTCATTGGCTTAAAGCATTAACGTTTGAATTTAACGGGTGTTTCCTTTTCTTTGTATGTCTGTATTCCTGCTGGTATGTCAGCAGCATCCATATAAAATTGGCTATACCATTTACGAACCATATTGAGGGGGCCGTCACCGTCACACATTAATGGGTTGTCCACTCTGATTTTGTTATTCCAGATATCTACGTCTTGAATAAACGAGTCCACAGCCATTTGTGTGTATTCATCAACTGCTGCTTGATTTTGTTTGTCCGATAGATTCGGGTTTTTTTTCAACATGACACCCAGTCGAATATCAAACTTCTCTGTGTGTACAGGAACATGGGTAACCAATAAATGTGTCACCATTTCTTGACCATCCATTGACCCCGTCATGGTTGTTGTCATGTATGCAGGGCCTTCATAAGTAGCAACCGATGTGAAACCTTGACCTTCATCTGCCAAAATTTCATGACCACCTTTCATAAACTGAACAAACTTGTGCCCGTCTTGAATGTTTTTAAATGACTCCACGGTGGAATAATGAACGGGGCCGAAGTGAGCCATATCCGCCATATTGTCGACTAACTCTCGACAGTTTGATTCGATGGGGATGGTCATAAGATTCCAGTCCGTCCATTCACCGGAATAATAATCGGGCATTTCATTGGGCAGTTGCTCTGGGATAGGTGGGTTGCCCTCGGGGTCGTTCCACATAAAGACCAACCCATTAACCTCTATCGTGTGGTAAGAGCCAATAACCGCTTTGTCGGGAATCTTGTCTGCATATGGAATGTGATCACATACACCGTCAGAGCCCCATTTCCAACCATGGAAAGGACACTGCAGTGAATTACCGACTACCTTTCCTAGGCTGAGATCGGCACCCATGTGAGGGCAGTAAGAATCAAGAACATGAAATTCGTTATCGTCTTCGCCGCGATAAGCGGCAAGCTTTTTGCCGAAATACTCTAAGGTTACCGGAGTGGAGGTGTAGTCTTTGCTAAGGCCAAGGCAGTGCCAACCTCGTGCATATCGCTCTTCCACAGGGTTTGACGTAATGATGTAAGGTTTCTTTGCTGTTTGAGTCATATCACTGTCCAATCGATTATTGTTTTGCTCTACCCGGTAGGTGTTCAGGCTAAGTTTTGTTATGGTGTTGTTGTTAAATTGTTGTTAAGTTATTGTTTTATAGGATTTTATGCTGGGTATACGCTGTACATTAAAATCAGTCTACGATGGATACTTAAAGGCCGCAATGGTCATGTGGGTTTGGCTGGGGGTTACCGTATAAGGAATTGATTTGAGTCAACTAACCCGATAAGCGTGGTATGAAGGTGATAAGAAAAAGCGTTCTTGGTCTGATTTGTGCAATTCAGCGTGAATGCAAGCGTATTGCTAGCACTGGTCTACACTCGAAGTAATAGCCTATCGAAATAAGGTTTGTATGAGTGATTGACGATGTTACAAGCGTTAAAGAAATTGTTAAAAAGAGGACGCCAAGGATCGGCCGAAGTACTGGGTATTGAAATAAAGCCCACAGGGATAGCTGTTGCCTGTTTATCTATCAGTTCCGGTAGTTTATCTACGGTGGATTATCGTGCCTGTGGGCCGGGTGAATGGCAAGATTGTTTAAAAGATATGGTTAAACAACATGGGCTTAGCGGCACTGCAACCTTCTTTACCTTGCACCCCAAATTCTACGACATGTTGCTTGTTGATGCGCCAGATGTGGATGATGCAGAGTTAAGTGATGCCGTTCGGTGGCGCGTAAAAGATTTGATTTCCCAGTCGCTAGATGATGTTGTGGTAGACGTATTTCGGTTACCTCCGGCTGCGTACCGTGGTCGTATGAACATGATATATACCAGTATTGTTGAGCGCCAAGTTGTTAAGTCCATTGTAGAGGCGGCTGAAGATGCGGAGTTAGATTTACAGTCTATTGGCATCAATGATTTGTCGATTTGCCAATATGGGAAACATATCGAAGGTATTGGCAGCATGGGTATTGCGTTTGTCACTTTAGGCCAAAAAGGCGGGGTGATAAATTTAACTGAAAGTGGTTTGTTGTATTTATCTCGTACTATCGAAGTTGGTTTAGAAAGTTTGTCTCCTGGTGAAGCGGTAGGTGAATTAACGTTAGATACAGGCTCAAGAACGGATGCGTTGGCACTGGATATTCAGCGGTCAATGGATTATTACGAGAGCCAGCTAGGTATGGCAGGTGTTGGACGTATTATCTTTATGCCGACCAATGCGTTGTTACATCAAGTTGCTGCAGACCTTGAAAACAAAGTGTCTGCCGATTTAGAAGTGCTTAGCCTTTCGGAAAGTTTTTCAATAGAAGAGGAAAAGCAGGATATTGCCAACTTCTGTTTCAATGCTATTGGTGCGGCATTAGCCGGAAGTGAGGAGCAGCAAAGCCATAAGATGAAGGGGGGTGCCAGTGGAGCAGCAGTTCTCGCAACAGGTTAACTTCTTTCGAGATGAGTTTAAGAAGAAGGTTATATTCCTCTCATCACTACAAATTGCTGTGGTTTCTGGGGCATTTGTTGTGGTGTTTGCTATTTTGACGATTGTTCAAATGAGCATAATGGATGCGATGGAGAAAAGTGCGGATGTGGCACTTAAGCAAAAGCAACGAATGAGCGATCAACTTGCGAAGATGGAGGAAAGTTTTGTCGAGCCTAAGGAGGATCCTGCATTACGTCTTGAAATAGCTAGTATCAATGAAAATATCAAAAGTAAAAAAGTATTGGTGAATTTTTTAGGAGGGCAGTCGAGTAAAAAAACATTTTCGTTCTCTTCTGTTATGAACGGCCTTGCTGAAAAAAGCATAAAAGGTGTGTGGTTGACGGAGTTTTCGATAAAAACTGATGGAAACCATTACCGATTGGTGGGTAATACACAACATCCAGATCTCATACCTCGGTATATAGATCGTCTAAAAACCTCAGAAACATTAATGGGAACGTCGTTTAGTTTGTTTGATTTGGAACGCTCTGAGAAAGGATCCGATTATTTGAAGTTTATACTCAGTAGCGAGGTGAGTGTTAGTGAACCTACCATCACAAGTCGCTGAAATTAGAGATAAGGTCGACGCTCTTAGTCCAAGAGAGCGGATTATTATTGCGGTTACCGTTGTTGCAGTGATTTTTGGGGTATACAACCAATTTGTATTGGATCCGTTTTTGAAACATCGAAAAGAGCTTCAGCAACAATTGTCGGCGATTGGTCCTGAAATGGAGGTGATGCAACAATCCATAGAGTCATTGATAAAGCGACAGGCCAATGATCCTAATGTCTCTTTAAGAAAATCTATAGAGAGAAAGAGCCAGAAAGTATCAGAGTTGGAAGAGATCATTAAAAGTGAAACAAAGCGGCTAATTGACCCTCAGAAAATGCCAAAAATATTGGGTTACTTATTAAGCCGCCAATCGGCATTAAAGATTAATAGTGTAAAGAGCGCTTCAGGAGAGCCCATCTATTTTGATGCGGAGAGGAAGAAGCCAAGCGGACTGTTTAAGCATGATTTAACCATGTCATTAGAAGGTACCTACTACCAGGTGCAAAGTTATTTGAAAAATATAGAAGAGATGGCAGAGCAAGTATATTGGGATGATATGACGTTTGAGTCAAAAAAATACCCTATTGGAGTACTTGTACTTAATGTTCATACATTAAGTACAAGTAAGGAGTTGATAGGTGTTTATTGATGTTCCTATCATTTCTGTGTGCAGAAAATATACGGCTTCTACAATGACGTGCGTGGTTGCTTTTTTTTTGATGTTGGTGGCTGAACCATCCGTTGCAATGAATGATCCGATGCAGCCACCGGAATACAGTATTTCTTCGGGTGTTATAGAAGAAATGATGGACAGTGAATTGGATTTACAGATGATATTGATTTCGCCTTTACGAAAGTTCGCCGTTCTTAATAACAAGACGGTAAAGGAAGGAGGGGTGATATCAGGAGCAAAGATTATTTCTATTGAAAAAGAACGAGTTGTTGTAAAAAGAAAAGGAAAGGTTTTTGATTTACGATTGGATCCTGTTAAAAATCGTGGGGGGGTAGCACGATGAGATTTTTTTCATATGTTGTTGTGATGTTATTGCTTGTATCGTGTACGTCAATTCCTGACACCATATTGTCAAGCGGGAAACGCACTGATAGCAACGATGTCGTTGTGAAAGATGCGTCGATGTTGTTGGATGATGGGCTGGACGATACGATACCCTCAGAAAAAGAGGAAAATAAGAAACTTGTTGAAGAAAATAAAAAGCTTAGAAATGAGAATGCTTCCGCGCAACAAAAAATAGATAAAGTATTACAAAAGGAAAATATCGAAAGAGCGAAAGAAAATGTGCGGTTTGATGTGTCAGCGAATGATGTTCCCGCCGTTGCCTTTTTTATGAGTTTAGTTGAAGGAACTGATCTAAATATGGTGGTACACCCCAGTGTTGCAGGTGATATTACTATCCGCCTAAAAAAAGTGACATTAGAAGAAACATTGGATGCAGTTAGGGATGTGTACGGATTTGACTATTTGGTGAAAGGTTATGGTTATCAGATTGTACCAAAGAAGTTAAAAAGTAAAATATTTCGGGTTAATTACTTGAATATAACGCGGGTAGGTAAGTCGTCAATGCAAGTGAGTACAGGGCAAGTGACGCAGTCTAAGGATGCAACAGGGAAGGGTGATGATTCTTCTAGTGAAACTGAAAGTGGCGATTCTGCTTCAGTGCAAAGTAGCCAAATAAATACGGAATCACGAACGGGTTTTTGGGATAGATTGGATAGTATTGTAAACACCATTGTTGGTTCTGGTGAAGGGCGAAAAGTTGTTGTTGATCCGCAGTCAGGTATTGTTATGGTTAAGGCGTATCCTTCGGAGCTTCGAGGTGTTGAAGAGTTTTTAGATCGAGCCGAGTTGAGTCTTAAAAAACAAGTTATTATTGAAACAAAAATTATTGAAGTTGTACTAAGTGAGGGATATCAAGCGGGCATACAGTGGGATACATTTGGGTTAGGTTATGATGGTGATATGACGCTTTCAACCAAGAAGGTGGTTGGAAAAATGACCCCTGATACCTTTACGACACTAATTGATAATACAGTAGAAGGTTTTTTTACCCTAGGTTTGAACTACGATAATTTTAATGCGGTGTTTCAATTATTGGAGTCTCATGGAGATGTAAATGTACTTTCTAGTCCTCGAATATCAACGGTTAATAATCAAAAGGCGGTAATCAAGGTCGGTACCGATGAATACTTTGTAACAGATATTAGTAATAATGTTACTAGTTCTAGTACAGCGACTAGCCAATCCCCAGAGATTAGTTTAACCCCGTTTTTTTCAGGGATAGCTCTTGATGTGACCCCTCATATCGGTGAAGACAACACGGTTATATTACATGTTCACCCCACCATTACCGAGGTAGAAGAACGAGTGAAAGATATTGGTATTGGTGAGGGACTTGTTTCGCTACCATTGGCATTTAGTACCATTCGTGAAACCGACAGTGTTATTAAGGCGCAGAGTGGTCAGGTTGTTGTTATTGGTGGGTTAATGCAGGAGAAAACGAACAAAAACACTGCCGGAGTGCCTTATTTATCTAACGTTCCCTATTTGGGTAATCTATTTAAACAAAAGCGAGATCTTACGGTAAAAAGTGAGCTAGTTATTATGTTAAAACCTGTTGTTGTGTCTTCGGAAACCTGGCAGGACGAAGAAGAAAAAATTAAGAAACGCTTCCCTCAATTTTACGATAGTAATCAATAGAGGGCATTATTATGGCAAGGCCCACAAAAGTAAGAATTGGTGACCTTCTTGTATCAAAAGGGTTGATCACGGAAGATCAACTAATGAAGTCGTTAGCCGAGCAAAAAAATACCGGGAAAAAAATCGGTAAAGCGGTTGTTGATTTAGGGTTTACCACTGATAACCTGTTATTGCAGGCACTGGCTGATCACTTTGGTTATCCGTTTGTCGATCTAACCCACTTTAAACTCAATAATGACTTAATTCTCGGGTTACCCGAGTCTCATGCCAGACGATACAGGGCCCTGATATTATCTGAACAGCCCGATGGTTATTTGATTGGAATGGCAGATCCATTGGATTTGTTAGTCATCGATGAACTACAGCGCCATTTAAAGCGCCCTGTGCATCCTGCCTTTGTAAAAGAAGAAGATCTGCTGAGTGCGTTAGATAGGGTTTATCGACGCCAAGAGCAAATTGCAACTATCGCAACAGAACTTGAGGGGGAGTTAGAAGAAACCGATTTTGATTTAGAGGCATTGGCGACATCTTCAGATACCGCTGAAGCCCCCGTTGTACGTTTGTTGCAAAGTATCTTTGAAGATGCGGTTCAGGTCAGGGCATCAGATATTCATATCGAACCTGATGAACATGTACTTAGAGTTCGATTAAGAATTGATGGTGAATTACAAGAACAAATCATGAAAGAGAAACGTATTGCATCGGCATTGGTTTCTCGCCTTAAAATCATGTCTGGTTTGGATATATCAGAAAAACGTCTACCTCAAGATGGACGTTTTAATATTCGTATTATGAATAAAAGTATCGATATTCGGCTTTCAACCCTGCCGGTTGCTTTTGGTGAGAGTGTGGTAATGCGGTTGTTGGATCAATCCGAAGGCACATTAACCATTGATAAACTGGGTATGCCGGAAAGAATAACCAGTCGATTTAAAAACCTTATTGAACGACCGAACGGATTGGTACTTGTTACTGGGCCAACAGGAAGTGGTAAAACCACAACCTTATATTCAGCGTTGGCACAATTGAATAAACCAGAAATAAAAATCATCACGGCTGAAGACCCGATAGAGTACCGTTTACCAAGAATATCTCAAGTACAAATAAGTACAAAAGTTGGGCTGACTTTTAGTAAAGTTTTGCGCAGTGCGTTACGTCAAGATCCAGACATTATTTTGGTAGGAGAAATGCGGGATCATGAAACCGCAGAAATTGGATTAAGAGCGGCGATGACGGGGCACATGGTGTTGTCGACTTTACATACCAATGATTCCGTTTCTACCGCAATGCGTTTGATTGACATGGGGTGTGATTCATATTTGGTTGCATCATCCTTACGAGCAGTGATTGCACAGCGCCTGGTGCGAAAAGTATGTACGCACTGTAGCGCACCTTATGAATTAACGCCTCAAGAAAGCACTTGGCTTAGCCATATAGATGGAAAAGCTTTGGATGCGTCGTTTTTTCGTGGTCGAGGCTGTCATCATTGTAATAATACTGGCTATTCAGGACGAATGGGTGTGTATGAATTATTGGAGCTGGATGAGCCAATGTTACAAGCTTTGCGACGTAATGACGCAGCAGAGTTTGCGATAGCCGCAGCTGCAAATCCCTACTTTAGATCTCTTTCTCAGTGTGCCCTGGATTACGCCCGTGAGGGGATTACGTCATTACAAGAAGTCTTTAAAATAACCGCATCGCTTGATGATCGATCAATGGCTGATCTATGACGGAGTATGTGTATAGAGGCCGAAGCGCGGGTGGTGATTCTGTAGAAGGAACTATTGATGCACCCAATACCGAAGCTGTGGCTAATCAATTAATTTCAAGAAAAATAACACCGATTGAGATCACAGAAAAGAAATTTGAGGGAACTAAGGATATAGATCTTAGTAAAATATTTCCGCCTAAGCCGCCCACAATCGATGAACTTAGTATGTTTTGCCGACAGATGAAGGCGTTGTCTCGTGCGGGTGTTCCCATTGTACAAGCAATAGGTGGATTGGCTGAATATTCCAAATCACCGGTGTTGGTTGATGCGTTAAAAAATATTATGAGTCGGTTGTCGACAGGAACGGCCCTAGCAGCAGCAATGGGTTCCCACCCTAAGATATTTTCTGAATTGTTTATAGGGTTGGTTCATGTTGGGGAGAGTACTGGGAAATTGGATGATGCTTTTGACAAGCTTGTACATCATCTCGAAATGGAGCGTCAAACTCGTAGCCAAGTCACACAAGCCGTTCGTTATCCTACGATGGTCATGGGGGCAATGGGGGTTGCAATGTTTATTATTAACATGTTTGTTATTCCCTCATTTGCAGGTGTATTTAAAAAGTTAGGTGCAGATTTACCAATGCCAACCAAGATATTGATGGCAACGTCAGAATTCACAGTTCAATATTGGTGGCTTATACTTTTGGTTTCTGTCGGATCAGTGGTTATGTTTTTACGTTATATAAAAACCGAAGAGGGTGAATATTGGTGGGATAAGAAAAAAATTCGATTACCTATTATTGGCCCTATTTTTGAAAAAACTGCGCTGTCACGATTTACCCGGTCTTTTGCCATGATGTACGAGTCAGGTGTTCCTATCTTACAAAGTTTATCGATTGTGGAAGGTACTGTTGGGAATAAATATATCAGTGGTTGTATTGCCGATATGAAGCGAGGGATCGAACGTGGAGATTCTTTTGCACGTACGGCTGCCGCAACCAATATGTTTACACCGTTGATATTGCAGATGATTTCTATTGGAGAGGAGACTGGATCAATTGATGCGTTGTTAAATGACGTGTCAGATTTTTATGAAGAAGAAGTGGATTATGACCTTAAGCAACTGTCTGATGCCATTGAACCGATTATCTTAGTGGCTCTCGGTGCTATGGTGCTAGTTCTTGCTTTAGGGGTGTTTTTGCCTATGTGGGATATGGGTTCTGCAATGAAACATTAGGTTCACAGAATGATTTGTTATAAAGCCATAAATAAAAGTGTGGTACGTTAAAAAGGTTAAAAAAACGTCTATAGTTTTATTAAGAAGAAATTTAGGTTAGGCATTTATTTTTGATGCTTGTATTCGTGTTAGGGGTAGACGGTGTTTTTTAAAAGAGTAATCGGATTTACCTTAATTGAATTAATGGTGGTGATTTCCATTGTGGGTATTCTTGCGGCGGTTGCATTGCCTAGAATGATGGATACTCATGATAACGCTCATCGAGCGGTTGTTGAAGGTACAGGGGGAGCGCTAGCTTCTGCTGTGGTAATGGTAAGGAGTCAATGGATAGCGAATGGCAATAGCACAGAAGTTGATGGGGTTGATGGTTTTGGAATTGACAATGTTGCGACAAGTTCTGATGGTTGGCCCTCGGATGCGGGTCAGGGAAGTGGATCGAATCACAGTGATGTGATGTCCAGTGCTGACAGATGTGTAAGGTTGTGGGGGGCGTTACTGGTCGCCAACGCACCTAAAGCAGGATCAACTGCATCCACAGATGTTGATTATCTTACTGATACTGTTAGTGGGAACTGTCGTTATCGATATCAAAACTCGACGTCGAACGACAATATTATTTACGATGCACGTAGCGGTGAAGTGATTACAAACATTTGATTTTTATTTTAAAGAGAGTAGTAAAGGGCAGATTATGAAAATGATGAATAAGCAACTAAATGTACAACAAAGCGGTTTTACCTTAATAGAATTAATTATGGTTATCGTTATATTGGGTATCCTCTCTGCGTTTGCATTGCCTAAGTTTGCAGACCTGGGCGGGGAAGCGAGAATTGCAACCCTGGATGGTGGACTTGGCGCTGTGAAATCAGCTTCGGCTATTGCGCACGCGCAGTGGATTGTTGATGGGTCAACGGCTAGTGCATCGGTTTCTTTGGATGGTCAAACGGTAACAATGAGTGCTACCGGGTACGCCACGGCTGATACTGCAGGTATTGTTGCAGCGTCGCAGATTGGAGATGATTACTCGATTGCTTCAGGTGTCGTATCGGTAAATGGCTCCCCTACAGCAGCAACGTGTTCCTTTGTTTATAGTGATACGACAGGGGGAGCTTCTACAAGGCTAACGGCAGGTTGTTAATAAAGATCTGCGTAGTGAAACTTTTTTTTTTCAAAAAAAGAAGCATACTTACAAATCGTATGTTTCTTCTTCTCCAGGCGGATTAAATAATAGGGGTTTTACCATGATCGAATTGATCATGGTAATGGTTGTTTTAGGGATATTAGCCACAAGTGCATCCAGTCTATTCAATTCAAAATCTGCCTACGTTACGTTTATTGCTAGAGATCAACTCATTTCAGTATCATTGCTTGCACAGCAAGCAGCATTAGCTCAGCAAAACACCACCATAGTTTTATGTGTTTTACAATCAACGGATGATTGGACGTTTGAGGTGCGTGAAACTAATTGTAGTGGTGCGGTATATGTAGAATCCGTTGTTGAACGAGAAAATGCATCGTTGTCTCAAAATGCTACCACCTTTTCAAGTCCACAGGCATTCACGTATGATAGCTCCGCTAGTTTAGTCGCAGGTAATAATGTCACCTTTCTTTTTGACGGTGATAATGATGAAACGGTTTGCTTGGCATCGACCGGTTATGCTTATAGTGGGGCGTGCCAGTTATGAGAAATGGATGTGCTGGCTGTTCAAATGGTTTTACTCTCATTGAACTGATAATCACTATTGTTGTTATATCTATAGCGTTAGCTGCAATGTTGGGCGCATTTAGCAGTTCTATGTCTCGTAGTGCTGATCCTATGTGGCGCAATAAGACCATTAAGTTGGCGCAGTTGTATCTTGATGAGGTATTGAGTAAAAAATATGATGAAAATACGCCGGTAGGGGGAGTACCTGCTGCTGGAAGTAGTGGTGGAGCGGCACTTACGGCTTGCGGATCGTTAGGCTCCGAAGCGGGAGAGGTTCGAGCGACTTATGATGATGTTGACGATTACGATGGGGTGACGGATAACCCGCCGGTTGCTGTGAATGGCGCGTTGGATGCTAGTTATGCGAACTACACCGTGAGTGTTGTTGTGGTTTGTGATGGAACTGCCGCCTCGGTTAACGGTAATCAACATGCGAAAAAAATCAAGATTACAGTAATGCCTCCTGCACAAGGCGCAATGGATTTTTATACGTATAAGGGGAACTATTGATGCCCCATGTAAATAAAAATTTTAAAATACATACACAGTTTTCTGGCTTTACGTTAATTGAAATGATTATTGTGATTGTATTGCTGGGGATTTTGTCGGTAGGCTCAGTACGCTTTATTAGCCAAACAACACAAGGTGTTATTGATGCAGGAGAGCGTCAGAGGGTTGCATCTATTGGTCTTATTGCAGTGGAAAAAATGTCGCGAGAATTGCGGCAAGCATTACCAAATAGTATTCGTGTTGATGGTACGAATGAGTGTATTGAATTTGTACCTATTGCAGGTGGATCGGAATATACGTCGATACCTATATTAACGGCATCGGCTTCCATCACAGCAATAAAAACCGGGTATGCGGGTTCTCTGAATACAACGTACGATCGGGTAGCTGTGTTTCCTACTGTTTTGTCACAGGTTTATGGGGGGGCAGATCCTGGACCAATATCTTCTTTAATTGCTACTTTGCCATCAACGACACCAACAGAAACGATTACCTTAAGTTCAAGTCATCAATTCCTATCGGACTCGCCTGAGCGACGGATGTTTATTGTCAAAGACCCGGTGACATATTGTTATGGGGCGGGTTATTTGTATCGATATAAAAACTATGGATTTCAATCAACGATGGGTACCAGTAGGCCCGCGACATTTGCCGCAGGAAGGGAAGTGATTGCAAGTAGTTTGTCCGGCGCAGTGTTCACTTATGTACCCGCAAGTTTGTCACGAAATGGTGTGGTGAAAATAAACTTGTCATTGGTTGATGGTGGTGAAATTCAAGTTCTGGATTACGAGGTGATTATTCGTAATGTCCCATAATAGGTTCGCCTTTACTTCTAGAAAAAAACAAGCGGGCTTTGGTTTGCCTGTTGCAATATTCATTATCACTGTGTTATCGATGGTTGTGGCGGGTATTAGTAAATTGGGGGAGTCATCTGCCGTCGCTTTTGGGCAAGATGTTAATTCGATTAGGGCATTTTATGCAGCGGAATCTGGGGCGCAAATTGGATTGGCTCGATTGTTTTCTGTCGTTTCCCCCCCCGAGTCTTGTGACTCTAGTATATATTCAGATCACACTGGTCTGGAGGGGTTAAACAAATGTAATGTAGATGTGGCCTGTTCGAGAGTAAATAACCCACCAGACACTTATTATACCTTAGTAAGTACAGCAACCTGTGGTTCTGGTGTTGATGCCGCGCAGCGTATTGTTGAAGTTAAGGCGAAAAGCTAATGAATATTCAACGTATTATATTGCTAGTGTGTTTAGGTTTTGTGGCCAGCATTCAAAGTTTGAGCGCTGCAACGTGTGATACTGTTTGGCCTGAAGATTTATCTAGCAATCATGCTACCACTCTCGACGGTTTAACGTTTCTAGGTGGGAGTTCGCTTTCCCATACCGGGGGAACCACCAATTTTTCAGCAACAGATTACCACTATACAACGGCAAATATTACGGGTGGTGATTTAAATGCAACAGGCGGATCAAGTACACGTTTGTTCTTTAATGGCAGTGTCTCAATTTCTGGGCAGGCAGATATAAATTATCCTGGTGATCCAGAAGACATGGTTATTTTTATCAATGGCTCTTTAACGGTGACGGGTCAGGCAGACATTAATGCAGTTATTTATGTAACAGGGGCTGTGAGTCTTTCGGGGCAGGCTGATATTACGGGAGCTGTCACGGCGTTGGGAGGAGGTAGCCAATCCGGTCAGGCTGCAGTAGTTTATGATAGTGATGCTATAGATTTAGTGGATATGGGTCAGACGTGTATTAATAGTGCATCTTACACTGATCCAGAGTTGTATTATGGTGGCCCGGCTTGTGGGTCAACCAATCAGATTGTTGTCGCTTTTGATAATAGCAGTGATAAACAAACATTGGATAATTCAACGGTAACCAATACCAGTAATTATCAAGTTAGCCTGGTTGGTGGTGGTAGTGTGTCGGTAAGTTCAGTTGCTTATAGCTCGGCGAGTAAAATGGCAACGTTGACGTTAGGTTCTAGCATGGGGAGTCTAAGCCAATATCAAGTGTCGCTGTCCAATATCCAAGATACTGATGGGCGAACCATTAGCGCAAGTAGTGATACGTTTCGATTTTATGATAACTCAGGTTTAGTGGGTGAGTATTATCAGAATGATTCGTTAAGTGGCACTGCCACTGTTAGTTTTGATTCAACGGTTGATAAAAGTTACTCCCCTCTCTGGTGGCTTTTTGGTTGGCATGGAGGGCCATGGCCGTTTGGTAGTGGTGTTGATGAATTTTCCATTCGATGGAAGGGGTGGGTTAAGCCGTCATCAACGGGTAGTTATCAATTTCAAACAAAATCAGATGATGGTGTTCGTCTTTGGGTTGATGATGTTAATGGCACAAAAATCATTGATAACTGGACGGCACATTCTGAAACAACAGATACCGCAAGTGCTATGTCACTTGTCGAAGATACCTATTATCCGATTAAGTTGGAATATAATAATCAGGAAACCTGTGTATGGATTTTCTGTAGTCAAACGGATGGCGAAATGCATTTACGTTGGATTACACCAGGCGCAACTAATCAAGTGATACCATCGGGAAATTTATCAACCTGTATTGCGCCACCTCCTACCAATACATTGGATCACTTTAGAATATCTCATGGCGATAATGGTGTCACCTGTGAGGCTGAACTTGTCACCATTGAGGCGTGGGGGACTGATGGAAATTTAATGACGGATTATACGGGAACGATTTCGATTAGTACCTCAACAAACAATGGGGATTGGCTATCCGTTGCAGGTGCGAATGGAACTTTTACCGCAGCGGGGAGTGATGTTGGTACGGCAAGTTACATCTTTCATGCATCAGACCAGGGTAGTGTTGAATTATCCTTACAAAATACCCACGCTGAAACGACGAATATTGATGTGTTAGATGGTGTCGTTAATGAGTCTGCTTCAGAGGACAATGATCTTACATTTAGTGATACAGGATTTCGTTTTTATGCTGGCGGTGTGTACGCAAATATAACAACCCAAATTGCAGGGAAACCCTCTTCAACAGTACCTGGGAATCAAACAGTTACATTAAGAGGAGTCGAAACCAATTCGGATACAGGGGCTTGTCAGGCTGCTTTGACAGGAGCGACAACGGTTGGTTTTGCTTATGAATGTAACAATCCTACTTCATGTTTTAGCACCACATCACTGTTATCTGTTAGTTCTTCGTCGACATATAATTCAGTCGGAGCTGTTGATGCAGGCATAAATATACCCAATTACGCATCGCTTGAGCTGACCTTTGATGCGAATGGCGAAGCACCAATTTCATTTGTTTTTAGTGATGCGGGGCAGGTAACGCTGCATGCCGAAGCAACGGTTACTCCGAATTCACCTGATCCAGAATTCACATTGGAGGGGAATAGTAACGCGTTTGTAAGCCGCCCGTTTGGCTTTGATATCGACTTTGGTTCAGCAGATAGGGAAGCAGACTGGATTGATGGGGGCTCTTTGGATGGAGATACTTACGCGACCAATGAGGATGGAAGTGTTTATTTAAAGGCGGGTGAAACTTTTTTGGCCACGGTCACTGCAAGGGTATGGGATTCCGCTGATGATACAGATGAGAATGGTATTCCTGATGAGGGTGCAAATTTAACAAACAATGTTTCAACTAAAAATTTTGGAAATGAAGCAGGTGGAATTAATGTTGGTATTTCACATTCATTAATCCAACCTTCGTCAGGAGGTGATGCAGGAGTGCTATCAGCTGATGCTATTGTTGCCGGAGGTGTTGGAAATGATTTTTCTAATGGAGCAGCTACTAGCAATATGGCTTGGGATGAAGTCGGTATTATTGATATAAATGCAACTTTATCGGATTATCTTGGCGATGTGAATGCAGATGTTCAAGGTGTTGCGAATGATGTAGGCCGTTTTACGCCTGATCATTTTGTCTTGTCGGCTAGCGTTGGAGGGTATAGTAATGGTTGCTCTGCAGTAACACCGTTCACCTATATAGGCCAGCCTTTTACTTTTGGTGTTAGTGATTTACCGGAAATAACCGTAACACCGAAAAATGGTGCAGGAGCAACGGTTGTCAATTATTTTGGGGTGTTTAAAAAACTCAGTGTGAATTCTCTGACGCGTTCGATGAATCTTGTTTCGGGTAATATTGGTGTAGATGGGAACCCTCTAACTGTAACAGCGAGTTACGCTTTACCAACCCTGAATCTAGAAGTTTCACCTACTAGTGATGCTGTTTACGAATATGCTACCGTGGATAATTTTACCTACGACCGATCCACCAATGCAATGGCTAATACGTTCACGGTTAACCTGCCGTTAATAATAGACTCAGTAATAGACGGCGACGGAATTACAACGTCATCATCTTTTACTTTTACGCCTTCTGGTTCCCTTGCTGGAGATGAAACGTCACAACGATTTGGTCGGTTACGACTTGAAAATGCTTTTGGCCCTGAAACATCAGCTTTGATCGTTCCTATTAATGCAGAATATTTTGATGGGTCTGATTTCATCCTGAATGCTGATGATGGTTGCAGTACAATTGCTGAAGCAGATTTTGATCTTAATGTAGCTGGTGGTGTAGATCCAAGTGCGGGAGATTTTACCGGAATAGCAATTGGGGGCTCTACAACAACAGGCTCCATTGGTAATAGTACGTTTGTTAGTGGGACTGCAGACTTTAGCTTCTCCGCTCCGGGGGCAGGGTCAACAGGAGAAATAGCTGTTCAGGTAGATGTTAGCGGGGTGTCGTGGTTGTTGTATGATTGGGACGGAGTAGATCAAGGTGGTGATCTAGATTTTCTGGATGACTTCCCGTCATCAACGGCTATATTTGGTCGTTATCGAGCCCATGACAAGATCATTTATTGGCGTGAAGTTGGCAATTAATGTTTTTGGTGACTATCTGTGCTATTTCGTGTTCTCTAATAAACGGGTGTTACATTTAATTTATATATTATAAAAATGCTTATAATACAGTATATTATGTTATTTTTAAGGTGGAAGTTAGTCTGTTTTAGATGCCTGTTATCAACAAGGGATTTGTTTTTATAAAATAAAAGTGTACAGATGTACACTGTAATGGCATGATACCCCTAATCACTTAGACACCACAGGGCTTACCTATTCCAGGCTCTGTCATCAGGGATATCTACGATGAAACAGCTATCTTATTTAGACGCAAACTTCCTTTATATTGAATCTCAACATGCCCCCATGCATGTTGGTGGCACTTTTGTTTTCCAGCAACAAGCCGATAAGCAAATGACGTTTGCGCGATTCAAGCAGCATATTCAGTCGAGGTTACAAACATCCCCCGTCTTTCGTCGTCGATTAATTGAAATCCCCTTAGATCTTGATTTGCCCTATTGGTTGGATGACCCTCATTTTGACCTTGAAGAACACCTATTCCACCATAGTCTCACCAGCGGAACGTCGTCAGAGCTACAGGCGCAAGCCGAAGAGTTTTTTAGCACGCCGTTGGATAGAGAAAAGCCGTTATGGGAAATCCAATTTGTAGAGAATTTAAAAGAAGTTGGTGACTTTGCATTTATTATAAAAATCCACCATTGTGCGATTGATGGTATGTCGGGTGAAGAAATTTTAGTAGGGTTATTGGATTTTTCTGAAGACGTTAGATCGATGCCTGATGATAATTGGAAGCCGGAGGCATTTCCACGTTATCGTTCTTTAGTCGGTAAAAAATTCTGGAAGTCAAAAAACACCCCGAAGCAATTGTTTGATTTGATTAAAGGAACGGCCGAAACGGTAAATCGTTCAAGCAACTTACGTGTCAGTGAGGCTGGAGATACACCGCCATTGTTTTTTAATTCCCCGGCTACACCGTTTAATGTGGCGGTAAGAGCGGATCGACGGCTTGTCCATGTTCATCTGCCATTGAATAAAATAAAAGAAATTAAAAGTAGTCAGAAAAATGTGACTGTAAATGATGTGGCGCTAGAAATTTGTTCTGGTGCACTTAAGGATATTCTGGAAAGTGACAGTGCACTTCCTGACAGCTCTTTGGTAGCGATGATTCCTATCTCAACCCGAGCCAAACATGCTGCAAGGGATGAATTGTCGGAATCTGAACAGAATAGCTCGGCGGGAAATGATGTGTCTGCCATGTTGGTTTCATTAGAAACCGATGAGACAAATATTCTAAAACGTTTAGAAAAAATCCATGTCAATAGTCGTAAAGGTATACGGTATAATCGCTCTGTTGCGGCGGAGCAGTTGTTAGATCAGCTCCCAGTTATGACCTCGGCAGCGGTTACTAAAGCATTTACTAAATTGAAAGGATCTCAATTATTAAAACCGATTTATAATGTTGTAATCACAAATGTTCCCGGATCTCCCGTACCGTTATATTTGAATGGAGCCAAACTTGTTAGTCAGTCTTTTAATGCGCCCATTTATGACTATGCAGGTTTGACGATTAATGTGACCAGTTATGTGGATGTATTAACGATTGGTGTGACAACAACACCGGAGATTTTGGCTGATGGCGAAAAATTTGTTCGTTCGATTAACACGGCGTTTGAAGAGCTTTATCAAAAAGCGGTTGGTGATATAGTGGTGGAACCGCCGCAAAAGATAAACACGTCAAAAAAACCATCGTTAGCCGATACCGTTGTAACGGAAAAAGAATATGAGGTCGTGGCGTAGTGATTAGTTAATACAGGTCGGGTTGCCTGATGTATTCCTGACCTGTAAGTGTCGTTATCAATAATTATACTCAGTTAACGACAATGGCTCGGCAATATTAGGGTTAATTTTAAAGCTTGTCATATGATGTTTGCATTCAGTTAATGTCAGTCCAGCAGCAAACCCGTTCATCGCCATCGTTCCCACAGGGTAGTGGCTAAGAAATGCATATGAGACGGGGAGTACCTTATAAAAAATACGGGCGACTTTTCTGCAATTCAGCGCGTCGTGTTTGACCGGATAAACTGCTTCTTTGTAAGCTTCTAGCGCGCTGGAATTACTTCGCTTCGCATTAATTAATGCACTTGCCGCCGCCTGTCCAGATTTGATAGCATTATGTATGCCTTCTCCCAATAATGCCTCCGACATACCGGCGGCATCTCCTACTAAAAAAACACGCTCAGAGGTTGGTTGATAATATTCGCCACCGGTTCCTATTGGAAAGCCACACACATGATCAACGGTATCTACACCCAGCCTTGCTTGAACATATTGGTTTAATTGTGTTTTGCTGATTTTTACTTCATCAGGGCGACGAGTATATAAACCAACGTTAACATGGTCATGCTTTGGGAATAACCAGCCATAACCTTTGTGTACAACACCAAAGTCAAAGGTGAATTCTGGAATATTTCTTAGACGATCGTAAGGAATAATACCTTCTAGAGCGACGGCTGTTCTGTCAGGAGTGAATTCACCGGTTAGTTTTCGTACCTGGCTATGGGCGCCATCTGCCCCCAGCAAATATTGGCATTCAAAGCTGCGATCATCTTTGGTGATTAAGGTGACGCTGTCTTTTTCTTGGTGAATGGACTTAATGCCAGGGATTAATTCAAATGTCACATTTTGTTGCTGTAACGTTTTTTCTAGACAAAATTGATCTAACTCTGTTCGTACGGTTAATGCGCATATAGGGGCATTGGTTGATAATGTTTTCTGTTTTCCGGTGCCATGCCCGACCACCATTGTGTTTGTTGTTGCACGAATAACAGGAGCAATAGAATAACGAAATAAATGTAAGGCTTTTGTTGTCAACCCGCCTGCACACGGCTTAAAGCGTGGGAACTCCTTCTTATCCAATATCACAACGCGAAAACCCGCTTCAGCTAAATCATAGGCTGCAGCGACGCCAGAGGGGCCACCTCCAACAATAACGACATCATAACTACTCATGGAAAAAGCTCCGATAACCAACCAGCTGTTTCAAGGTGATGGGCACATTTATAAAAAGACAGAGCTTATTTATCGTAAATATACCAATCAAGCAAGGTAAATATCCTACCGTGAATAACCCTGCAATCCGTATTACGGTATCATTAAAGTGATGAATGATCTAGAACTGGTGGGTTTTTGATGGAATAAGGGGTTTGTACTGAACTCCTTGTATTGACCTACGTGTAATTGCTTAAGGACTGCTGCAAAAAATAGCAGTCCTTAAGCAAAAGGTAATTAGTTGGCATCCTCTGTCGTGGTATCGTCATCCATTTCGAGCTCTTTGATCTTTCTCGTTAAAGTGTTTCTTCCCCAACCCAATAACTCAGATGCATCTCGGCGGCGTCCTGCTGTATGTTTTAGGGCTGTCTCAATCATAATGCGTTCAAAGGTAGGCACGGCTCTATCAAGCAATGCGCGTGTTCCTTTGGTAAGTTCTTGGTCTGCCCAATTTCGTAATGCATCTTCCCAATTTGCCCCCGTCTCTTTTGCCTCTACAGAATCTAATAGCTCGGGTGGCAAGTCGGTGACCATTACTTCTCTACCTGATGCCATCACGGTTAACCAGCGACAGGTGTTTTCTAGCTGACGTACGTTGCCAGGCCAAGAAAGTTTGCTAATGTATTCTTCCGTTTCTGGTAATAATACTTTGGCGTCAACGCTAAGCTCTTCTGCAGCTTGTTTAAGAAAGTGTGTGGCGAGTTCTGGTATATCTTCGCGGCGTTGGCTTAGATTTGGGATGTGAACGCGAATAACATTTAGACGATGAAATAGGTCTTCTCGAAACTTGCCTTCTTTTACCAAGCTTTCTAAGTTCTGGTGTGTGGCTGCGATAATGCGAACATCAACTGCAACAGCAGTATGACCACCAACGCGATAGAAGCTTCCGTCAGCTAGCACACGTAATAAACGTGTCTGAGTGTCGAGAGGCATGTCGCCAATTTCGTCTAAAAATAAGGTGCCCCCATTTGCCTGTTCAAAACGGCCTTTGCGTTGTGTGTTGGCGCCGGTAAATGCCCCTTTCTCATGACCGAATAACTCTGATTCGATTAAATCTTTGGGGATTGCCGCCATATTGAGTGCAATAAAAGGGTGGTGTGATCGTGGGCTGTGACGATGTAGCGCATGCGCAACAAGTTCTTTGCCGGTACCGGACTCACCGTTAATTAATACGGTGATGTTGGATTGAGATAAGCGCCCAATTGCACGAAATACTTCCTGCATCGCAGGTGCTTCACCGATAATTTCTGTTGTTTTTGATTGAATCGTTTCAACAACGTCAACTTGCT
>CAJXXT010000070.1 GCA_913063495.1 uncultured Gammaproteobacteria bacterium
GGATCGATGCTTACATCCGCAGATATTTTATCACCGCTATCAAAAGTAATTTCAGCTTCAGTCTCAATGTCAATCCATCGCACAGAGGCATTTAGCGAGACATTATCGTTAATGTGGTAATCCGTACCTATTTGTACAGACAAGCCAATTGAGTCTTCTAGTTCAAGATCAGCTCCTGTTAAGCCAGAATTGATACCAATAAAAGCTGCCTGAGCTTCATCTGTCACTTCTTCATCGAAAAATATTGTGTAGTTTAATCCGATACCAATATAAGGCTGTAAATTTTCTGCCGTGTCAAAATGATAAATCGCTGATAAAGTCGGAGGTAACTGCTTCACATCACCAACCTGCAGACCACTCAAAGCCTTCGCATCCGCGTCATGCTCAAACGGTGTAGCCGCGAGTAATTCAACCCCCCATTTATTTGATAACATATACTCAACTGTCAACCCCAGCTGCGTACTGTTATCGACACTTAATTCAGCACCGCCTAGAGTCGCCTCATTGCCATTAAACGCAATAGGATCGCTAGAATCTTGAGGTACAACCGTAGTCACCCCAACCCGAACAACGATATCCCCTTCTTCATACGCTGAAACAACCCCAGAAAATGCCATTGCGGCAACTAAAGCAGATAATGTCATTGATGTATTTTTCATATTGATTTCTCTCTCTATGTCTACTACCGATAATCTGGTCATTAGAAAGGAAAAAAAAATGGTAATACTGACCTATGTTAAGGTTTTATTTCAACACCTTGAAAATTAAGCTAATACCTGGCCTCGACTTGACCAAGATCAACTAATTACTTCTTTGAGAACATGCGCCCCCAAATATTCATCACCTGCTGCGTAGGTAATAGTCGGTGCAACCAAGGTAACGCTGCTGCGCCAGGGCCAATTAGATAACTCGGCTTGGTACGCTTAGATAGAATAATTTTTTTATACACTTGATCCGCAAAATGTTTAGCCGAATACAGTTTAAAATTATCTCCAATGGCTGTCGCGCCATCCAAGAAAAACTGTTGATACTGTCCTCGCAGCGGCTCTGGAATCGTTGCCCACTGCATTGCCCCAACATCCTCACCTAAAGCAGTCATTGGCGTTTCTACGCCCCCAGGCTCTAATGAGGTCACGTCCACGCCAAACGGTGCCATTTCCATTCGCATATGATTGGACAATGCTTTTAACGCAACTTTTGACACAGGGTAAGACGATCCCATTGGAATCGTTAAATACACAGAAGCAGACGTTGTATTTATCACACGTCCTTTCGCTTGACGTAATAGCGGCATAAACGCTTGAGCAACATTCAACGGCCCCCAAAAATTGATCTCGAAGGTTTTACGATAGTCCTCAATATCTGCCGCTTCGATCACGCCAGAATTACCGGGATAACCGGCATTATTAATAAGTAAATCTAATTGCCCTTCTTCTGCGGTTATACAATCTACTGCACGCTTAATATCTTCCATCGACTGAACGTCACAACGTAACGCCACAATATTCGGCAACCCGTGCCAACGCGTGGCTTCAGGGGCAGCACTACGAAACCCGGCATAAACACGCCAGCCTTCTGCTTGTAGTTTTAATACTAACCCTTCACCAATACCTGTCGCTGCACCGGTAACAAATGCACTTTTCATGAGTCACATCCAGCAAGTTCACTAACACTGGCATCGCTCTTTGACGATGATTTAAGTGCCATAGGTGTACGCTGATCACCAGTAAACTCCTCTCCCTTTGCACGTTTCACTGCATATTTTCCAGCCCGCCGTCCCGAAAAAACACCATCAGCAATGGACAACCCACTAACATACGCATTAGATGCAACACCGATTGCTGTACGTCCGGCCGCAAACAATCCGTTAATACTTTTACCATCTGCATTTAGTACTGCACCGGTACCTTCACATACTCGTAATCCGCCCAAACTTATTACTGAAGTAATATCACCTTTACCCACCGACATATTAATTGCATAAAATGGGCCCGTGGTTAACTCACGCATATCTTCTTGCTTTTTGCCCAACACATCCGCAGATTCACCTCGAGCCGCCGTATTGTATTGTTCTACTGTTTTCGCTAATTGCTGAGGGTCTATTTTACACTTCGCCGCTAACACATCTAACGTCTCTGCTGTTCGTGCCATCCGCACGGCACCTTTAGCTTGTGCCCAGGTAACAAAACGCGAATTTTTTAAATTAAGGTTAGCAACACTGTCGTCATATAGTTTTTTGTCCAATATGAGTACGGCTTCACCATTATTCTCTTCCATCATTTTGGTGCCAATGGTTGCACCATACAGTGCCTCATTAACATAACGCTCGCCCTTTAGATTCACTAAAGCAGCCTTTGGCCAATCAACCGGGGGATTAATAAAACGCCACGCCGTAGCGGTGCTTAATCGCTCGGCAATACCGCCAGCACTGACACCCAGTGCCATACCGGAACCCACGTCGCCAGTAGTACCTAACTTCATTGCCCGTTTATATTTTGGCAAATATTTTTCAGTCATTTCTTTGTTAAGAATATAACCGCCCGTCGCTAACACAACACCACCTTTGGCACGATACCGAACCGTTTTGCAGGACTTTTTTTCGATCAATGCGAGCTTTAAACGAAACCCTTTTGCCGCTGGCGCATAGTAGATCTGAGAATATGACGCTAAAGTTGACCAGAATTTATGCTGAAATAATGTGAGCGCATTACCCTGAACTTGCTGCGCCTCCACTCCGACAACATCACCCGCCTCATTCACCAATAAACGCGACACTCTGGTTTTACGTATAGGAACAACACCTTTTTTTAACGCACTTTTAATCAGCGGCGCAATAAACGCAGGGCCAAATGCCGTAAAGCTTTTAATACCATCAGCTAAGTGCCCTCGAGGGGCAGGTCGCGCTTCCTCTGCGTGTGCTAATTCATTACCCGAGTAATACAAACTATTGCCATGCACAGGGTAACTGGTTTTTTTCGGAAATAACGCACCGCTATATTGAATACCATTGGAGGTTAACCAGCTAAAACTGTCCGCACTATCATCACAGAACTGCTGCAATGTTTCTGGAGTTACCGCCTCTTGTACTTCGTTGCGTAAATAACGAAACATACTATCCGCATCATCCTCCACACCTAAGCGCTTTTGGAGAACTGTGCCACCACCCGCATAAATCACACTGCCACTACGAGCAGTCGTACCACCACCCTCAAATCGATCGATAAATGCGACATTTGCACCGCTTTCTTTGGCCTCAAGAGCGGCAGTCACACCCGCCGCCCCTAATCCCACCACAATCACGTCAAACTCTCCCTGCCATTGGGTTGTTGCCTCATCAATAACCAACGCCTCATCAACCGACGTCCCAGGAAGATCCTTTAGGCTTGTTGCAACAGTATCATTTGTCATGATTTCAATTCCCATTTGTAGCGGAAGGGCGAAAAAAGCAGCGCTCTTCACTGAAATTTACAAAATCATCTAAAAAGAAAAATACCCTTATATTTCAACAATATATACGTATATAAAGCTATAAAAAAGGGGTTCTTTTTGAGATTCATATTGCGGCAGTCTATCATTTCGCTATATTATTGCAAATATACATGCAAAAATAGAAACCTGCTAACATGTTACTGAAACGCTACCAGCACTAACACAGAGAGAACCGCCGTGAATAAGCTAGATTTAACAGACAACAACAATCGTATATTGCCAAAAATGTTAACTCTCCAAGCGCAACAAGTGGGCGACTCTGAGTTTCTGATTACTGATGAACGTCGCGTGACCTTTGCCGAAGCCGAGCAAACCACCAACGCTATCGCTGCCGGCTTGAAGGAACTCGGGGTTGATAAAGGTGACCGTGTTGCGTTCTACCTTAACAGCGCCATGGAATCTGTTTTGGTTGCCCTTGCTGTTAACAAGATAGACGCTATTTGGGTTCCTATCAACACCGACTATAAAGGTGACTGGTTAAGTGAAACCATTGAACGTAGCCGCTGCAAAGTTCTCATTACTGAAACTGAATTACAAGACCGCGTTACAGAAGTCCAATCATCCCTAAAGGGTGAAAAACTCGTTGTTGCGGGCCCCAAAGAATCTCTAACATTGAATGATGCGGTCACTCTCGATTTTTTGGCAGAACACAGCCCAATCGAACCTAACTATGATGGCATGAACTACGGTGATACCTGCGCTATTTTATGGACATCTGGCACTACAGGAAAATCCAAAGGGGTATTGCAAAGTCATAATTCCTGGATTCGCCCTATTGCTGAAGCGGCATCCATCTATTACAAATCGCAACCGGGTGATGTTATTTATAACGTATTGCCACTGTATAACTCTGGCGCATGGATCACCGCAATATTCCGTGCGTTGTATGAAGGGTTGCCGGTAGTGCTAGAAAAACGCTTTTCTGTTTCAACCTTTTGGGATCGTATACGCCACTTTGGTGCAACCCAAACGTTCACTCTTGGTGCTATGCATATGTTCTTATGGAATTCGCCAGAACGCCCAGACGATAAAGACAATCCATTACGTGTTGCACAAATGGTTCCCATGCCAGATCAATTAAAAGAGCCGTTTTCTAAACGTTTTGGCGTGGATCTATTACCAATGGGCTATGGTCAAAGTGAAGCCATGGTGATTTGTACACCAGCACACCATGTTGGCAAAGTTCCTTTCAGCTCACTTGGACTTCCTTTAGAAGATATGGAAATCCAATTATGGGATGACGATAACAATGAAGTTGCTGAAGGTGAAATTGGGGAAATGTGCCTTCGTACGTTAAAGCCATTTACCATTTTTAACGGTTACTTCGATGACCCAGAGGCAGATAAAAAAGCCTACTCTGGCGACTGGTATCACACAGGGGATTTAGGCAAACTCGACCCAACAGGTGCGTTCTGGTTTGTAGATCGTAAAAACGATGCCTTACGTTTTGCAGGAAGAAACATCTCCTCCATGGCAGTAGAGATGTCCGTTCGCAAACACCCTGATGTTAAAGATGTTGCAGCGTTTGGCATTCCATCAAAGGATGTACCGGGTGAGTCTGAATTAAAGCTTAATGTTATTTTGGCAGCGGATAGCAAACTTACCTACGAAGAACTTGCTGAGTTTATTAACGACAACGCACCTTATTACTTTGTACCTCAATATATGGATTTTGTTACAACCTTACCTTACACCCCAACCAACAAGGTTCAGAAATTTAAGCTGAGGGAAGAAGGTTTAACGGATGATACTTGGGTTCTTAAAACATCCGCCTATAAAATCAAACGCTAAAACATAACGTTACATCAAGATAGGCACGCTTTTACAAAGCGTGCCACCCTCAATAGCTCCCTTATTCCTCCACTTCCTTCTTTCCGAGCACCTTAGAGCCACAGTGATTGGTTCTAAGAACACATCCAGCCACAACAAAATAGACTATAAATCAACCAAGTGACTCATTAGACGATTTTAATGCCGTGATACAATGCCGCCATCATAAACAGGGGGATACCATCTCCACTCCTCTGGTCTCCAACATGAAGGTAGTAACCGAAAAACTATGCGAACTCTATTTGTACCTGCCATATCATTAATCAATGCGCTTCGTTATGCCTACAAATTTATACTAATAAGCCTTCTATTCTACATCCCACTGTTGGCAATCAGCTATTTGGTTATCAATACCGCTTATGATGAAATAAAAACATCTAACAAAAAGGTTCAAGGTGCCATCTTTCTTCAGCAGGTCATTGACCTAAAAGAGAAAGCTGAAATCTATCGCGATCATCATGTTGTAACCAACAGCTATCGAGACCCCGCCTTTCTCACTCAAGAAGCCAACAGTCTTTTGACCCTGAAAAATACAGTGACAAAACTACTCAATTCACCATCACCTCTTTCCAATAACACAACAATCAAAAAACAGCTCCAAGAAATCGAACAGCTTATACTATCGCTTAAACTAGAAGAAAGTGCGTTTGATCAAAATGCCAAAGCCATCTTCAATATCAACAATGGCGTCGTTGAAAAAACTAAAGGCCTGTATGGCATGGTTACGGAAGTCAGCGGGCTTTTAAATGATTCTGATGTACAAGTTAAAGGCATGCTTCGGTTTATTCAAAATGAAATATTTGTATTGCAAAATCTAAGTGGTAATGGCCGAGCTGCCGGGGCTTTTGGACTGGGTAACGGATACCCTAGCTCAACCACATTTGATTTGCTTGACTATGTATTTACCGAAATCCAATCTATCCGCAGTGACATCGAAAAAATAAGCATCATGGTCTCACCAACAAATAATGCCAATGTTAGCGACGCATATAATAACCTTTTACACTCTTTGAACTTTTTACCTACCTACATTGACACAAACATTCTTGCTGCCTCTGATTATTCGCTTTCTCCGGCAGAATATTTTTCAATCCTATCTAAGGAAATTTCTCAACAACATACTTACTCACGCGCACTCTTAGATAGTGTCTCTATTCTTGTCACAAATAAGAAAAAAGACGCAGTACAAGAAATGATGAAAATTTCAATTATTGTCATGTTTGTATTATTAATCACTCTATACCTTTATATTGGATTCTATTTTTCTATCCAAGAATCCATTGAAAAACTGGTAATGGGGGCAAAGCGTATGGCAGACGGAGATATGACATCGCAAATAGAAACTCACTCCAGGGATGAAATGGGAGATTTAACCGCTGACTTCAATCATGCCATTGAAAAAGTGAGAACCTTAATCTCACAAGTAAACCATAGTGCCGACAATGTTCTAGAGCTTTCGGAGAAAACGCAAAACAGCTCAACCACAACGCAACAACAGATCAATTTGCAACTCACCGGAACCAGTCAAGTTGCCGTCGCCGCAACACAAATGAGCCAAACAGCTAGCGGAGTTGCCGACTATACAAAAAGTGCAGAAAAAACAGTTCAAGAAACACGAGATCAAGCACTTCAGGGAGGAGAAATAATAAGCCGTTCCTCTGATAATATTAAAAAACTTTCCAAAGAGATTCACAACGCAACGGACTCCATCAACGATTTAGAAAAAGACAGTGAGAGTATCGCAAAAGTTGTTGATGAAATTAAGGGCATCGCCTCTCAAACCAATCTATTGGCATTAAATGCAGCCATTGAAGCAGCCAGAGCGGGAGAGCAAGGGCGTGGTTTCTCTGTTGTTGCGGACGCTGTGAGGACGTTATCAAAGCGCACAGAAGAATCTACTGCAAATATAGAAAATATCATTAAGAATTTTATCGGTAAAATTAAGGTATCTGTTGACGTTATGGACAAAAGCCAAGAAACCGCAGCGAGCTCCGTTCAAGAATCTGAAGTCATTGGTGAAGTGTTTGGTTCCATAATCCAAAAAATGGAAGTGATGGTTGAAATGAATACAATGATATCTCAATCCGTCAGTCAACAGGCAGAAGTGGCAACTGACATCGACCGTAACGCGAATGAAATGCAGAAAACCGGAGAAGGGGCCGTTGAGCAGGCCGGAATAACCGTTAACACAAGCGCATCAATGGAAGATGAAGCTCATACACTAAAAAATGCGCTTACCTCATTTCAAGTTTAGAGCATACCACGCAAAAAAATCCTGTATTCACTAGGCGATACACCTTCCCAGCGCTTAAACGCTTTATAAAACGACGCCGCATCGAAGTAACCCAAGCGATAAGCAATTTCATCCACCGACATGGTTGTCGCCATCAATACCCTAGCTTGCTCACAACGAAGTGCATCACAAATTGCTCGGTATTTTATTCCCTGTTCTGCTAATCGCCGATGTAACGTACGCTCTGAAAAGCCCAATTGTGCCGCAATCACACTGAGTGCAGGAAACCGAAAATCATACCCTGCCAAGCATTGCTCAACTTTACTTATCAATGGTTCTTCATCATCGGTTGGAATGGGTTTAATCGCCCTTGCCATTGTCTCAATTAATCCGGAACTATAATAAGGATTTTCTTTACTAGCAAAATTACCATAAAAAACAATCTGACACTGTGGTTGATTAAATTTAACGGGTACCACAAGTGCCGCCTGGTATAATTTAAGTTCTTGCATAACACTCGGCGCAGCATAGGTCACAGAAAAATGTTTGATCGCTTTTTTGATTAATAGGTCATCCCCTATTCCAGATATCATGGTTCGAATCATCGTAATACAAGATGATAGCGCCGTATCTACCACAAACTTATTTATGGAGTGGACAGACTTTAATGGCATTAAGGTTAGCCGAATTTCTTCGTTGTCAGTATGCTGTTGGATTTTCATAAATGGTGCATTGGCACGTTGCGAGTGATTCACAAAAGCCAACAATGAATCTGCCCCCGTAGGCGATGCAAATGCCAACGCCCCAACAGCCCCATGTTTCATAAAATTAAGTTGTTTTCCTAACACAATACCGATATGAGGATCATCCGTTAATACCAATGCGGCATCAACGAGCCGAATAAAATATCTAAGAGGTACAATGTCACGATGCCAAGTATTTTCATCCATATTGGCGTGCGCAAAAAGCCGCTCTCTCGGCACACCAAGATACTCACAACATTTGGTCAACTGATGGATTTGATCAATAGGTATATACACAAATAGCCACACAAGATAAAAAGGTCACCACTATTCTACCTATAAACCCCAGAGAATACCTACTAGCAAATACCATTCTCTAGCGGGTTAATTTATCTACCGGCTTATATTGGGGTTTATACTGCCCCAATTCTTGCTTCAACCAACGGTCTGAATGTTGTCGTACTTTTTTGTCCAACCAATCATCCAAGGGACGGCTATTTTTCCTCGCCGTTTCTAAGGCAAAAACAAAAGGAATATTCGTTGCCGGAAACCATTTCCACAGCCCACCTTCAGGCAATCCATAATGCTTGTGGGTTTGAGGGGTTATAAAGTACTGTGTCATGCCTACCTGATAACGATAATTTAACGTCTGTTTAAAACGCTTCCATAATGGTGCATTTTTGTCCGGCTCAAACGCTTTTAGGTAACCTTGAGAGAGACGAGTACCATCCTCACCCGAACCTTTCACACCTTTAGCGAAAATCGTAAAAAAGAACCGTACTCCATCCTCGTAACTTTCGGGGTACCAACGGGGCTGCACACCCATTAAATAACCCACATACCGCCAAAAATGCAGTAAAGCTTCAATATCTTTTTTATCAAAACGAAACCCCATCTTTTTTAACCCCAAACCCAAACCAACACTTCCTGCCGCCAACGTTACCATGGAGTCTGCCTGGCTAATCGGCACGCCCCATGCTTTCTCATCCCACAGTTTATGATTGGCTAAATGCCGCCGCACCACAACATGCATAACACGCACACGAACCGCCGTTGTGCGCCCTTTCCCGCCTTTATCTAACCCGCCAGGTTGAGCAACTTCGTTCCAAAAGTTGCATGTCTCTAAGAAGCGCTTATAGGCAGTACTCCCATCATAAGCCCCGGTAAACGCCAGGGGTTTTGCAACAGACGATTCTCGATACCCTTCTAGGGTAATTGCCCCAAGAAAATGAAACATAAACCAGCCATAACGGCGGAACACCCGTGCACCATGATCCACCTTTTCAGCATCCATCCAACTAGGCGCACTGTCTAACTCATCAAAAAGAGTAACCAAAGAAGGAGGTGCATCCGGTAATGACTCCACTCCCTGCTCTAACGCCTGTAACAGCACATCCCGCGCCTTACCCGCTTGCCCTGGCTTATAAAGGTCGGTAATAACAGCTTCCGCAATAGGGTCACTAGCATAATATGACTGTGCGAATTCTCGAATACGATCATCTGGTAACACGGGATCAAAGCCGACAAGGAACTTCAATAAACTGCGCATTTTTTTTACACTGGGCCTATCAAGGTTATCCCAATACTGAAAGTCATCAGGGCATCTATCTTGCGCCTCAACATTCAACGCCTGTGTAACTTTGGCATCTAAATCGACACCTAAATCCACTCCCATATCCGAACCCCACTATGTTGACGATTAACCATTACGTCATACTAGTGTGCCTGCTATCCATTACGGCTGAAGGTTTCTAGGTGCCAAAGAAATGTTATTTTCTGCCAATCGAACCTGCATCATGCACCCCAAATGCTGTCATCAAACCCCAACGTCCTCGGAAAGCCCAACAAAACCATCCTCTAATATCTCTGCACGAAGCCCTGATTTATGAACCATATGCTCCATAATTTCCATTCCCAAAATGCCCGCCAAGTATGCGCAAGGCTCACATAACCGGATGCCTTTAAGTTTTACCTTACCGATATAAAATTCCTTACCCACAAGATCATTTAGCCGTATGCCTTCAGTAACAATGTTACGTCGGAAATCTTTCCCTACATAACCAAGATCGGTTTTATCGTTAAAGCTATCAATCTCCTCCTGTTCAATCAGAGTAAGCTCCGCATCAGGTTTGCCTTTCAGTACTTGCGAGTGAGTTCCCTGGCACAAATAATATCTATCACCCACAATGCCACGTCCTGCTTTAAGCTCCACTGTTTGGTGAGACTGAAGAGATTTTCCAGCATTATCCGTGATTAAGAGATCGACTAGTTTGCCTTTCATTGAAAATCCTTTTTTGTGTTTAGAATACAATGTTTAAAATGCTGTGTTTCGTTTATTTAAAAGCATCACCAAACGGAAATTTAATATTAAGCTTCTAGGTTGATTTTTAATTGTTTGATGCCAATCTCTGCTCTTTTTTGCATGACTAATTTTGCCAATGGTAACAGCAATGCCTTAACTATTAATTTATTATTTCGACTATACATTCGCCAAGATACCAAAGTCGACGTATGATCAATTTTTTCAATATCAATTTCCATTCTTGGAAACAGGGGTGAAAATTGCCCCTCGGTCACAAAAATATGTCCGTATTTGGAATCTACGACAGAGATAGATATTTGCTTTAATCCTACCAAAGGTATTTTTACTGTTTCCAGATATTTTTTATCAACCTCTCCATGAGCAACGCCATCATCAGAGGTGATAGAGATAACTCCAGGAAACCACTCACCAAATTTCTCCATATTTGATACGTAATCAAAAACATCTGCATTTGTGCGATTTATCGACACGTTAACGTCACTGATCAGATTCATAACATTTCCTCCCTAAATTTATTGACTAAATTTCATTCTCAATGGAAATTAAATCCGTAGTACCAAAATCATAACCCTGCTGATGAATTAGCGCTGTTATCTGCCCTCTATGGTGTGTTTGATGATTAAACCAATGCGTCAATATCACCCCTAAGTCTTTAGAATGTAAACATCCATCAGTGGAACGGTATTCAACAGACTCATTGATCCGGTCAACGATCAAGCTCTCGACATACTTCACGATATCGTTATCTACAGCCTGCCTCTTCTCCCAAAGCTCTTCAAGCTTCGAAAAAACAACCTGGTTAAGTGACTTAATCTTAAAATCTCGCCCATCACCATCAACAAACCTCATAACCCCCTTATCACCAGAACATCTATACAGCCAAACAAGATCACCTAACAACAGATGATTCAGTGTCTTTGATATTGAAGGAAAGAAAGAATCTTGATTTTTATCCACATTACCCTGCCCCATTGCTAGGCAGGTTTTATAAATGCTCTGGTTCATCCATCGATTGTATTTTGCCAGCAGTAGAAACTGTTCCATCATAACGTCCATTACTTATTTATTTGGACGGTATTCTACTCTCGATGATTGCACTGTATCAACTATGATTTAATTAGTAATCGTTACAGGTTCAATAGCTCCATCATCAGCCTCTCCAACCATGGCAGAACCTGAGTCAACAGTTTCTGCCCACACAGACTCCCCTAGAAAATTAAGACCGCCTGGATTAGCAAACGTTGCCATCGCTACTTTACCTAAAAACAAATCTCTACGGGTCACAAAACGTAATCGAACCAATCCCGATGAATCAATTTCTAACTGCGTAATATCATCGCTAAAGTCTCCATCTTGATCCAAATAGTCTAATGAAAACGGCTCATCAATTGATCGAGTAGAAGACAAATCCAAAGGTCGAAAATCCACCCTGATATCTAGATCCTCCGTCCCTACCTCTACAGAAACTCCTAAATACTCAATGACCCCGCCACCCGAAACCCCGACACCGTCGCCATCAGAATCAAGAATGTCCAGATCACCGTCATCATCAAAATCCAATACTTGAGTAGATGCTGAACTTATCACGCTACAATCGACGGTTGCCCTTACTTCCCAGGTATTATTGGCCGTACTTGTCTTTACAAAAAATAGGGCAAGCTTATAATTTGTACCCAACGCATCATATATATTCATCACTGCAGATGCACTATAGGTATTACTGGCAGGACAACCAGAATTAGAGTCAAGAACAGCATCTAAAGATTCCAATGATTTTTCTTCATTCCCCGCAGGCAAGTTGATGTTCACCTGTACATTAGTTGTAGCTTTGGGATATCCGTATTCAAAATCTACTTGTAGAGGTGCACCCGATACCAAGAAAGGTGCCACGACATCTCCATCTTTGTCGACAGGAAAAAGGTAAAGCCCTAACCCAAAACTATTCACAAAATAACCCGCTTCATTAAATTTAAACGTGGTTGAAGACGAATAATAATATGGGCTAATTCCACCAACACCTTTAACAACAAAAAAATCAGTATCTTCGACCACCGATAATGCTACACCGTCATTCAGGACATTGATATCAAACACGTCCAAGCTATTCGATAAGCTTCCATCAGTAACACTGATAGATATATTCTCATATAAACCTGAATCTTCATTACTTGGCGTACCACTTAACGTCCCTGTATTGACACTAAAGGTTGCCCACTGCGGTAAATTCTCAATACTAAATAGTAAATGATCATTTTCTATATCTATAACATCTGGTGTAAATGAATAATCATTTGATGCAATAATTTTGATCTCAGGTATTCCCGATATTATCGGTTTATCGTTAACCGGTGAAATTGAAATATTTATATCCACCTCATCACTGACCAGCTCTCCCTGTGATAGAAAATAGCTAAATGTATCTTCTCCATTATAATTTTCATTGGGTATGTAACTCAATTCTGGATAACTACCAGACAACAATCCATAATTTGGATTATTGACAATATTTACTTCGGTATCTTCATTCAACGGATTGTTAGCTAATACATTAATAGAAACACCCATTTCTTCGTCTGTATCAACATCCTGATTGGTGACAACAAATCCAGGACTAAAAGGTGAATTATCGACATCATCTTCAATACCGTCATTATCATCATCAAGATCAGCAACATTTACAACGCCATCCAAATCACTATCCAAATAGCCATTTACATCAGGAACAGTAAGCTCATCCCCTCCCAATATCCAACTCCCAACATTAGCGACTACCTGTGAAGGATCAATCCTGGTTTGCGTACCTATCAACAATTCAATTTTTGTTGCATCATTGATTTCTCCATTTACGCCAAAGTCTTCTTCTATTTCACTAATCAATAGTGCTAGCTCTACATCTTCAGTAGTCGAATTATCGCTCGATTTATCAATAGCATATTGATAAATAATGGATGACATCGCGAGTAAATAGGCACTTCCATTTGACCCCTGGCTTTCATATATTGAAAGAGATGAAAATTTATTTTCTGACGAGGTTCCGATTACACGACCAAAGGTCGATAAGAACTCATCTTCAGTTTGTTGGCTCGCTTGCTCGTAAGAAATATCCGAATCTCTAATTAATTGAAGCACCCTATTACTTGTTAAATGCGTCAGCAAATTTATATTTGCATACTGCTCAGGCGAGCTTCCTACCTTGAAAATTGAACGCAATGTCAAAACATCATCCGATAACCCACCCGTAATTTCATTCCTATAGTAACCAGTAGAGGTGATTTGTAATAATTTATCTTTCTCAACAGAAAACCGAAAACTTCCCATATTATCCGTTGTATTAGTGACAGTCGTATCTTCTGTATGTTCGCCATTTTCTGTAAGAACGCTTATAGTCACCGTTGAACCAACAATAAACGGGCCCTTTTCCACGGTGCCATTAACATACATTTTTTCTTCTATTACGGGGAATCCATCCCCCCCTGAGTTTTCTATTTCTTCTGAATCTTCCGGCTTATCCGAGCCCGCACCACATCCATAAATAACAGATAAAAACATCAATGTGATTATTATTTTTAAATCCATAATTTCGCACTTCCATATTATTCATGATATTTTTTCGTTTATATACGCTGGATCTATAACAGGTAACTGCTATTAAAAACTATTTTTATGTGGCTGATATAAGAAAGCTCTGTTGAAGAAATAGATCTAAGTCTTCCTTGTAACATATATTCTTCTAACATTGACATGATTTTTCTAGCAAACAATTCAACATATCCGTCATTCATCAATCATGGTGTAAATAGATTTTTTTAGCGTTTCGCCCTGAGAAGGGTAGTACTTGGATCATTTTTTGCAAGTATAAAGCGACACACCATATATCTATATATGTCGTGTCACTTGGTGCTAACGAGGAATAATCCACGACAGGTTCTTTAGCAATCCCCCTGCTTTCGATGGATATTCATCCAGAAGCACCATCACGAGCCTTCCTAGGGGCAACATACAAATATATAAAATAACATTCCAGAGTGATGTCAATATTTTGAGGGGAAGGTCTGACTCAAAAATAGTAGCAACCTCCCTTATCTCGGTAAGTAATGCTAAAAATATCACAACTTAACCACCATCAATAACACCCATTAGATATGTCTTAAAATAGAGAATTTCAGTTTATCCATTTTTTTATCCACCAAATAACGCTACCATTCAAAACTCCGCCAGCAACCACTGATGAGCCTATAGAATGACCGGTAATCGAACACTTATTTTTGCATTATGCTTACTTGCACTGCCTTTGTTCACCTCATGGTGGGGGCTATCTGTACCTGTTACTCTTTTCATTATTATTGCAATGTTGCTATGGCGATGGGGAATATCACTGAGCGCTCTGTTAAAACCAGCACAAGTGCCCGACATTCAATTAGACACCATTTCTGCAAGCCATTTTGTTGAAAAAGTTCGCTGGAACATGGACATACTAGGCATTGACTATGAAGAGCGCCCAGTTGGCGGTACACTAGGTGTATTTTTACTGGCAGAACAGTCCCTCAACTACGCATCCGTACAGGTGCCACACGATCGGTTATCAGTAATTCTTCCGATATCCTTCGATATCTTTGGGGACGATACTACGGCGAACTCCAAGAAAAAGCACAATTTCTTGCTCCCACACCTGAACGCTTAGCACTAGAGAAACGCATAGATGCCTATGGCGTAGACCTTCAAGTATGGGGCTACTACCACATCCTAGATGACAAAGAACTCTCCCAGCAGCTATGGGGGCGTAACTGCCCATCACTACCCTCATGGCAACGCCAAACAATCGTATGTCTATTCCCAGTATTACGCTTTTTAATACGTAAAGCATTTAGAATCAGCGATAAAGGTTACGCCAGGGCTGTTAATAAAATTGAGATTTTCTTGTCGGATATAGAACAGTTACTCACAAATGAAAGTACATCCATTCTTAATGGCGAGAAAATTGATTACGTTGATGTATCAATGGCTGCCATGTCGGGGCTTTGGCTTTCACCGGAAGGCTACGGGGGCGGAAAAGCCGATGGCGTTAAAATGGAGCAAGCCAAATTACCTCAAGCTATGAGAGGCGATATCACCCGGTGGCAACAACAATACCCGAACACCGTCATGTTTATAGAGCGTCTATATCAACAACGTACTATTAATGGGGCTGAGAAAATGCCTGCACAAGATTCAACTCGCTGAGTTTGAATAAAATCCAAAACAACATAGCGACCGACGCTTTCAACCATAACTCAAAAAGCTGCTGTAAACCGCCATCTTTCAGAGCTATAAGACCATAGCTCGATAGATAATCGGCGTTGGCAGCTACGACGCGAATCAGATCAAAACTCAGAACACCAAAACCCATAAAACTAATCGTCATAAGCGCAAAACAGATAACCAGGTGTTTTTGCAACCAAAGCTGAAAACGATGCATTACACGCATAGAACCCTCCGATAAATAATCGACTTTACAAAATGTGAAGTCATAGCTTCGCTGAATCCAACAAAAATATCAAAAAAATTGCCCTGTCTGTCACATTATTTCGTTGTGTTACGTCTTATTACTGAATCTGATTTTTTAGTCACCCTAACTACAGCTAAATGAGACCCATTATGAGACTAACACCGATTGAATCACCTACCAGTCCAATACTATGGCTTGCATACAAACTCTTTCAACGTAAAATTGGCACCGTAATCATGCCTCTAAAGACCATCTATGCACGCAAACCTGCCATGTTACCCCTGCTAGACAAAATTTCTCGCTACCAAAATCGACCCTTAACAGTAAATCCTAGCATTTCATTACTAATACAAATTTATGGCTCAGTGTTAAACGGCTGTGACTTTTGCCAAGACATTGCAATGGCGTCGGTCGTTCAGCAGAAACTTGGACAGGATAAATTTCTACACCTTACCGATTGGCAGCTACACCTTGCAGATTATGAAGTAGATGAGCAGGCCGTACTGGCTTTTGTACTGGATTATCACCAAAACCGATCTGTCTCTGATGAAACCTACCAAAATTTGCTACAGTATTTCTCAGAAAGCCAAATTATTGATATCGTGGCAGTCAATGCCATTGAGCAATTCTATAACGCTATGAACAAACCCTTCAACATTCTTTCAGACGGCCTAGCCGATATACAAAGAAAACAACTATCCGCTGAACAACGGCTACCAGCATAATGACTAACACCCACCTTTCTCTATTTCAACAACATCGGGCCCATTGTTTTGGGCTCGCTTATCGTATGCTAGGAAGCAAAACAGAAGCGGAGGATATTTTACAAGAAACCTATGAGCGCTGGCACGGTCAATCACTTAACTCCATCGAAAACGCCCAAGCATTCTTAACCACCATTGTCAGCCGCCTTTGTATTGATCAATTACGTAAACATCAACAACGGCGACATTACATCGGCAGCTGGTTACCCGAACCCTTGTATGACAACGAATTGTCACAAGCTGGCCCGTTTGAAACGCAGTCAACTTATCAATCTTTATCACTCGCATTCCTACTCCTTCTAGAACAATTAAACCCATCGGAACGAGCAGTATTTTTATTAAGAGAAACCTTTGATTATAGCTATCAAGAAATATCTGACATTATCAACAAAGCCCCTGACAACTGTCGACAGTTGTGTCGCAGAGCAAAACTTCGATTGAAAGAAAATACTGAATACCAAGCCATTAACGACACCATTAATGACACCAACAATATTCAACAGCAACAATTATTGTCTTCTTTTCTTGCATGTTTTGGCCAACAGGATTTAGCTCAATTCCAGAAAATATTAACCGATGATATCTCTTTGATTTCTGATGGAGGTGGAAAGGTACAGTCTGTATTGCGACCGTTGTATGGAAAAGAGCGCATTATTCGTTTTTTCAAAGCCATAAAAAAACGCGGCATTACTCAACACCTGAATATCAATATCGTATTGGTTAACGGGAAAACCAGCGTTCTTATAACGTCCAATAACAACGAACGTAGCCTATTCACACTGGAGTGCGATCACAATAAAATACAACGGGTTCTAATTATTAGAAATCCTGACAAGTTACCCAGGCACTTTAATCAGCCAAATAGGCAACCGTAGCGGACGGTGCATTTTGAAGTCAATTAACTCGACTCTCTTCAGCTGCCAAATCCCTAACTAAATGCTCTATACCTGGCATTCACCACCTACATTCGCACTAGTCAATACTTCATAAATGATATAAGGCATTTTTCAGGTTTTTTCGTGCATTCGCCTCATATTTTTTGCTAAATAATTCAGTAGAATATATTTTTGGCTGATCCAAAAAGGAACGTAGTACTTTCTTTCGTCCTCTTTTATAAAGTATTGATGGTACCTTACTATATTCTTTTCTTATCCAATGCTCATAACGATCATAAGCATCCTTGTTTGACCCCAATATACTCAAATCAATATCAATGAGATATTTCTCATGTAACTCTTTTGGGTTAGACGGGTGTTTGGTAAGGATGACAAGGTGTTTTACGCTGTCGATAGTTTGTTTACTTTCTCCTAATACAGTTAACTCACTACCAGCAAAAACCGCACTCCGCTCTTCGTTATCCTTTTTGAAGGAATCATATATTACATCATGAAACCAGAGTGCTATTTCAACGTCTCGACGGTTAGCGACATTCTCCACGCTATCAAGATGACACAGACAGGCTTTCACATGATCTATAGTGTGATAGTGCCGATGACTTTCAGAATACCCATCTAAGATATTTTTATAGATACTTTCAACTTTATTTATCTCAGCGTTTTCAAACAGCTTTCGCCACCGCTGTATAAGGTCTATGTTTTCCATTACGCATGTCCCTATTTTTCGCTGAATTTACGTACATCTATAATCTAACACTTTATTTGATCATGTTTGCTATTTGATAATTTTTGTCATTCGTTATGGACGTATAATTGACGTAGAATACTGCCAAGAACAAAAAACCTAACTTCACCAGGAGACAAATATGCCAGCTTGTCAGTCAGTAGATATGCACTTTCTTGAGTCAGCACCCGTTAAAATCATCAATAGTGTTGATATTCCGGCAACACCTGAACAGATCTTTGCCGTCTTCGAGGATGAAAATTCTTGGCCACAATGGTTCACCGGTATTGTAGGCGTTGAATGGACAAGCCCTAAGCCTTTTGGCGTCGGCACTACACGAACTGTCAATCTTGGTGCACTAAAAGTCTACGAACATTTTATTCATTGGGAAACCAACCAGCGCTTCGCATTCTACTTCAGTAAAACGAGCCTTCCCTTTGTAAAAGCGTTATTGGAAGATTATCGGTTAGAACCACTCAATTCAAACACCACTCGATTTACCCATACCGTTGCTTATGAGCCCGCTTTCCCGCTCTCTCTTCTAGGCCCTATTGGAAAAGCGGCACTAAATAGAAACTTTAAATCCGCCACAAAATCGTTAGTACGTTTTATGAAAGATTAACCGCTTCAATGAGCGCTATTATTCTTAATCAGCGCTCTAACCGCATCCAATTGCCATTGGTCTGCCGTTAAATTCAGCAGCAGACCACCATCATTTTCTGGAGTATTCGTCATTAATGCTCCCCGAAAAGGGAAAGGGGACATTTCATACCATTCTGCAGTTCCGCCTCCAAAATCGACCTTATAAATTGGGAATACACTGTAGTTATTAATTAAAATTCCATCGGCAAAAACTTTGAACATGCTGAGGGGTACAACCTTTTTAATCGTACCCTCTTTTAGCCGATGTTCTAGGTGCGCCATATATTCGATGGCATCGCTACCATCATCATTGATTGTCGCATCACGCCATCTTTGCGCAAAGTACAGGATTGAACGTTCAACCTCCTGTCCCCCCTCATCACTCATGGAAAATTCACGGTATGTCAGTGCATTGCCTGAGTAATTTTTCTGAATGCGTGACGCTTTATCCAAACGCATATTGGCTAACGCACCAACACTGCCCAATCGCATGCCCATAGCAATAATTCCGATGGCAATATCCTGGCGACTAAGGCGCACGTCAGGCTCAATTGCCCTCAGCCCCTCAATGACTTCCGCAGATAAATGCATAATTTCATTGGGCTTTGGAAAAGCGACCTTTTTCAACAAACGCAGCGTGAAAATCACTTTCTGAAAATAGTTGGTATCGGTTAGTCGAGACGACCGCGGGCGCCTACCACTGTTACCGATACAACCTTCTGCAATATCTAATACGGTATCACGGCTATGATCAGGCTTGGTATAAGCCTCACCAAGCATAGCCTTAGAAATCGCATCAATCACAGCCCACATACCCCATCCATCTGCCACACTATGGCAGCACGTCAGCGAAAAAATTGTGCCTTTAGAAAAGTGATGCAATTGGACAACGCAGGGTGCCTGACTTTTGTTTTCTACCTGCCAGGGCAATATAAGGGGATGATACCTTCGAAGGCCGTTGCGTAACGGTTTATCAACGCTCGGCTTTGGCATGGAACCGCTGTGTTTAAATACTTCAAAAACCAATCCCTCATCGTTACAATCAATATAAGCCGATTCATTTTTTTTGGCCCGAATTCTACCCGCCAAAATATACCAATCCGCCACCACTTGCTCCAACGCCCGCTGAAACCGTTCAGTATCAACAGTTTCAGAGAAAAACAAGATCATTGGAATACCAACATTTGACACAATATAGTCAGAACCGCTTAACCAGATTTTCTTTGGCTCATTCTTCGCATGAATCATCGTTTGAAATGTAGGTTTCATAGTAATCGTTACCCTTAACAGATTTATCTATTATAAACATTTCCAAGATGACGTAGGCAAGCGTTTAGATGAGCAAGGAAATATCTAGGTTACAACAGACACAAAAACGCCCCGCTAAATTTCTCTAGCGAGGCGTTTTTACAGCACTCATTCTAAACAAGGCCTAGCCCACGCTAGCCCTTTACATGGGCGAGGCTGCCACCCTTGTTATGCATTTGGCTCAGCCCACACTGCATATTCGTTACCATTTGGATCGGTGAAATGAAAACGACGACCACCTGGGAATGAGAATATTGGCTTAATTATTTCACCGCCTGCTGCTTCTATTTTTGATTGTGTTGAATCAATGTCACGACTAAAGAGAATTATAAGAGCACTTCCATTTTCAGTGGATACACATTGATCTGATTTAAAAAATCCGCCATCAAGACCTTGATCAGAAAAGGCCGTATATTCAGGACCATAATCTTCAAACTCTCAGCCAAATGCCTCAGAAAAGAAGGCTTTCGCCTTTTGTATATCTCTTGCTGGGAATTCGACGTAATTTATCTTTTCATGCTCATTCATATTTTTCTACTTTTCATAGGTAAGACGGCCGTATTACCAGTCAAGTGATGCATTTGTTAGCAAATTATTTGATTGCACTGAAGATGGCAACGCACCCATGTGTAGTTATACTGAAGCTTGAGTATTTTTTCGTTAAATACTTCTTTAGATCATCAAGGCTATCTGTTGAATTGTCAAATATTCCCTTTTTGTTGTAGATTCTCATTAAAGCTTTTGCTGATCTACTGGTATTCACACCACTTGTGAGAATGGTAGAACCGAAGATGACACCCGATTCATTTAATAAGTGATCTACATTGTCGAGCACTATCAACTTCTCTGTTAAATTACCCGGTAGACAATGGAAGAGATAATTTAAAGATATAGAATCGAATCGGTCTGTATCAATATTTATTTTTTCAAGCACGTTGACTTTATATTTTACTGGATTATACCGCTCAATTCTTTTTGCAGCCTCATCAAGGCTGTTTTGATTTAGATCCATCAGAGCAATGTTAACGTTGCCTGTACCGAACTGACACTTATCAAGAAAATAACCTGTACCAACACCTATATCTAGGTGATTAGAAGAGACATGCTCGTTGAAGTTATTCAAAATATTATAGGTAGGGCATTTCCAAATAAATTTATTAGAAAAACCTAAGACCCACAAGTCATACACAGTAAGGATCGGCTTTGAGTATATTGCTTGCCCCCTTTCAACAGCTCTTGAAATTTCCAATATAACCTCCTTTGTTTTATGTCCAGGTTCGTTTAGGGCGTGTCTTTGCCTTCCATTTTGAATCCTACCACCGTCTGCTTTTATCCGAAAGCCAACATTGTAAAAAATTATCGCTCCACCAGCAAACTCTGCCCACTCGGATCGATCCTGAGCTTGTGTAAAGTCTTTTGCGAACTGTTTGATCAGTGTTCCTGGGAAACATCCATTCTCCATTAACGATCACTGAAGACTTGCCTGCATTCATCATCTATACTTTGTATTGTTATGGCAGGTCACGACCCAAAGGAGACATCCAGGCACAGGCAGAGCGTAATTTTTCAGGAGTATAAGCATGGATAGAAATACTAGATTAAGAAGAGTTGTTATTGTCTGCGAGCAATTTACAAGAAATCTTGCGTATTATCGCGCAGGCTGGAGCGGAGATGGATTCAAGCAAAGCGGTGATTTTTGGATAACTGTCAATGGTAACTTTCTTGATATATGTATCTTGGAGTGGTGTAAGTTGTTGGGCGATAAGAAGGGTAAGCATGATTGGCGCAAAATATATCCTGATCATAAGCAATTCAAGCAAGAAATGTTTACCGAGCTAAAAATCAACCAAACAAAAATCGATCAAATTGCAGGTTCTATACGCCACCTCCGAAATAAGTTTGTGGCACATCTAGACTCAGATGAAATAATGACAATACCTAAGCTAGATTTAGCTAAAGAAACAGTCGAGTTTTACCACTTCAAGGTGGTGAAAGAATGTGAGGGCACTACAGTCTTGCAAGGCCGAATTACAGATCTAAAGGCATACTATGATGTATCGTATAAACAAGCTGAGTCATTCTATAGCTAGCAACAACATAATAATCACAGTAAAAGCGACGAAAAAAACGTGCGCTTGCTGTAAGCGTTATAACTTATGAATATAGAGACTGAACTAGAGAATCAAATAGCTGTATCTAGCTGGATTGATCAGAATTTGACGGGTGCATATTCTTTTGATAATGAGAATGAGAGCTGGTCGCATTCTTGTTTTGATCTGGTAGTGGAACATCATGCAGCTGTAATATCCCTTTGCAAGACACAGCTCTATGGAGCTGCATTTGCGTTATTGCGGGTTGAATTTGAGGCCTTGGTGAGGGGGCTCTGGCTTAAGCATGTTGCCTCAAGCAAAGAGATAAATAGATTCAAAAAAGATAAGGTTGATCCGAAATTCCATGAGTTAATCAAAGCAATTGAAAACACAGTTGGCATTAGCTATGGATTGCTATCCACTATTAAAGAAAAGCAGTGGAGTATTTTTAATAGCTTTACTCACACTGGAGTTGAGGCCTTATCAAGACGGGTTGGAAAAGAAACTACAGGCTATGACAACTATCAAGAAACGGATGTAGTAAAGGCACTGAAGTTCTCAGGTTTGGTCGCAATACTTGCGGCAGTGGAATTAGCTAGTCTTTCTA
>CAJXXT010000071.1 GCA_913063495.1 uncultured Gammaproteobacteria bacterium
ACCTCTCGTACTTTCTTAACATCCTTTTTTATATCTTTTTGAATACGTTTAAAATCTTTTAATGCTGCAAACTTGCCTAATAGGCCTTTAGTGCCATCTTTTGCTTTTTTAATACGGGCTTTATACGCATTTAACGCATCTTCATTCGGTAACGTCTTAATAGCGCCTTCAATAGCACGCCGCTTTGCATCTAATTTTTCTTTATATGCATTAATTTTATTCTCATAAATGGCTTTTTCTTTTGCTACTAGCTCATCAGTACTGGGCAATCCCAGACTAGCAAGAGAAAGACCCGAGCTTTCTTCTGTCTGCGTAGAAGCTTGTTTAGACATTGCTCCGCTTTCAGCTCTTGCTTCTCCGACGCCAACACCTTCAATCAGCAGTTCATCAATATATAGTTTCTTATTTAATAACTGAGACACATCCAATGCAGTCGCCATACGGTCAATCACTAACATATTTTCCATCGGTGCATTCGGATCCGTTATCTGTAAACCTTCAATGCTTATCCCAGCAGATAGCCACGAAAAATCCACATTCTCAACATCAACTTTCGCCCCTACATGCTCTGAGCCATAGGTTTCTATTCCCCACTTAATGGCGGGAGCAGGTATAAACCACAATACTGTGAGTAATAAAAACAACACAACCAGCAAAAAGGAACCAAATCCAATACCTTTTGACGTCGCTCTACCTTTATAATCCATTGCTAAACCTTCTTTATATGTCAATAACGATGCGTCGGATCATAGCAGCTTACGTTATAAAGCACAGCCCAAGGCTCTATTGATGGTGTTCACAAGTTGCAGAAAAAACCATGACATGTAACATGACTCAACGAACCCTACCCCTTAAAAATAACAAATCACTTGCAACCTATTTCTTCTATGTCAAAACTTCATAATAAAAAGCCAAAGAACACGTCGCCTTACAACTCAAAACATGATCAAAAAAACAACAAGCAACGCGCAAAACAATGCCTATGGCCTACCTACATTCTTACGCTTTTTCTTGGCACCTTATTAATTGCCTGGCATAGTTTGACGTTTGTTGATTTTGGATATGCTAAAGCCTACCAATGGCTATCTATTCAGGAACACATTCAACGTTTTGCCCCCACAAACCAATACAGAAAGCACTTCGAAACAACGACTAAAGATGAACATCTCCAGCTCTTTTCTGAAATTGTCGACAGTATCCAACAAGGCGGCGAAGGTCTTAAGCACATACGCTATCAATACAAAGGTAAGTCCATCCCCTTATTACATCGAGCTGAAGTCATCCATTTAGAAGATGTTGCCATTCTAATTGATACGCTCTACCCAGTCGGCGTTCTGATGATATTGATCAGTATTTTACTAATCCTTCTTATACACCAATTAAAACTCCCCCCCCCACCCTTACTCCAAGCCACATCCGGTCTTGGCATATTGCTAATAATCAGTGCAGCGACGCTGATAGTCGTTGGCCCAAAAGATGTGTTTTATTGGCTGCACACACAAATATTTCCAGAGGGTCACCAGTGGTTCTTTTACTATCAAGAATCGCTCATGACCACCCTCATGAAAGCACCTGATCTATTTGGGTTGATGGCTGCTTTTATTGGTATTTGGACATTAGTATTATACGGTGTGTTATTAGGGGGATCCCTGTATACCCAGAGAAACCGCGCTTAAAAACTGACGTTTAACAGTGCTTTTGTGATATTAAATTGACAGACGAAAAGCAAAAGCACCATTGTGATAACTGAACTCATACGTTACGCTTAAATGTGTCAAATCGATTCTATTTATCCCAAGGTGAATACGATGAACACACAAAAACAACTCCCTGCATCATGCCTGCTATCCCTTATCGCTTTAACAACATCCTCAATCAGCAACGCCGATATAACCTTCACATCAGACTCTGAATGGAAAGCAAGTGTCAGCGGTTCCTTTCCCGTTTTTATGGTTATTTCAGATTTTGACAAAGGAGAGGAAGAAAAAGCCACACGCATTATGTCTGGATTCAATCCGGTAAATTTAACATTCCATATTTTTGCTCCAGAGTTTGACGGCATTACCGTTTCCTCTCACGTACAAATCAACACGCACTTACAAGGCTCTCAAACTCAAAATTCAGGCACCTTTGAAAGCAGAATTGCTGAGATAAAAATTAGTGGTGACTTTGGTACCTTCAATGTGGGTAAAGGGTTTGGCATATTCAATAGCTCCGCCATTGGAGACATAGGCAGTGGTATGGGAGTAGGATTATTGGGTGGTGGTGCAGACACAGGTAACGCAACCGGTGGTCGAATAGGAACAGGTTACGTCTACGCGAACTTCAACCCAAGAATCATGTATTCCTCTAGTGATTTCAATGGCCTATCCTTCAAAGTGGGGCTTTTTAACCCAGAAGAACCCACCAATGCCGCCGGTGCTGTTGAAACCGCGCTCCCTCGGGTTGAAGGGCAAGTTAATGTTACATTCACCTCTAACAGTGCTGATATCAAACTTTGGTCAGGGTTTATGTGGCAAGAAGTTGAATTGATCGTAGAAAATGTCGATTATGATATGCGAGGCATCGACATTGGATTTCACCTTGATGCAGGGGCATTTGGACTAACGGCTGCTTACACTGATACCTTAGGTATTGGTGCAGATGGTTTATATGGTTTTGATGCGATTTCTGACGCTGACGTTGACGGCTCTCAATGGTACGTTGAGGGGGATGTCGTTGTTGGAAAATCAACGTTCGGTATTAGCTATGGCGAAGGGGATCAAGATTCTCACACCTCGCCTTTTGTAACACCCGATATTAAAAATGAACTCGTTATGCTTTTTCTAAGACACAAAGTCACACCAAACTTAACTGTTATGGGTGAATTACAAAAGTATGAATCCACGACCAAAACAGCAACAACAAACATGACAACTACAAAATATAACGCCGCAGCCTTTGGTTTTCAATTTGATTTCTAACCACACTGCCAACAACGATTGGCAATGTGGTTCACCACTAGTTTTGTCCCGATGCTTTCTGGCTGGGAAGGTCACGACCATTATCATACAGCGGCTTCGACAAGTCATCCCAATCAATAGTTGCATCACTTGTCATATTTTCAAACTCCAACACACCAAGCTCTTCATATTTTTTGCGCACATTATCTGTTAACAGACCAATACGTTTCAAATTCGGAATAACCCGGGTAAACAAAAACTTCCTAAACTGAACCATAACATGAGCTTCAAGAACCCGCTCCCTAGCTGCCTCCACATCCCAACCAAAGTGTTCAAACACATCCGTCGCTACCAAGCGCTCTCGCATCACACAGCATGCTTCATAAGCAAATTGCGCCCTCTCTTCTCTCTCTTTGTCAGATAGCGTTTTTACGAAATCCTCAAGGTAGTTAACACCAAAAGTCACATGACGCGCCTCATCGCGAATCACTAAATGCACAATATCTCGTAGCAAAGCATCTTTTGAGACCATCTTCATCGTGTTAAAAGCTGCTAGCGCTAAACCCTCAACAATAATTTGCATACCAATGAATTTCAAATCCCAACGAGGATCTGTCAGTATTTTATCCAATAGCAATTTTAAACTATCGTTAACGGGGTATCTAATGCCCACCTTATCATTAAGATACTTGGCAAACACTTCAACATGGCGCGCCTCATCAAATGTCTGTGAAGCAGCATAAAGTTTTGCATCATAGGTTGGCGCACATGAAACCAACTGAGACGTAACAAGCAAAGCCCCCTGCTCACCGTGCAAGAACTGTGATAATGTCCACGCCTGATTATGCCAAGCAAACTTAAGCTTCTCCTCTTCGCTCATTGCCTCATAAGGAGCATAACCAATAAATGGGTTAAACATTTCATCGGTAGGAAATTCTGTTTTTGGAAAATCAATAGACCAATCCACATCTATTGCCGCATTCCAATTCAACTCTTTTCCCAACTCATAAAGTTTACGAATTCTCCCGTCAGCAGAGTGATAATCCCAATTATATGAACCCGTTAACGGCGTATCAAATATTTCAATAACATCATCAACATGTTTCTTTGTTAAACGTCCCTCAAGGTCATCTGATTCAATAATGTCTTTTGGCGGTTGATCTACGATATTTAAACCCATATTTCTTTTCCTCTGCAAAACTGGCATCTTATTAAAATAATAGACAATCTAACGGGGTATACAGGCCATAGAGCAAATCAACCTAAAAAAACTTTTTCACCTTCACTGGGATTCCTTTACGTCAGCATGCCCGTCGCCTCTCTAATAAACTATCAACTGATGCTTATTTAAGACAATGGCAAACACCGACAGAAAACTATAATTGTTGGTATCTCGACACAAAAATCACTTAACAAGCAACCAGTTATAACCAAACTTGCACTTATTGGACTACCGCTATAACCTGAATCCATGCCACTGACACTCAAACCACCACAGCATCTATCATCAGGATAACCACACCATGACACACTCAAACTTTTCCTGGGAAGACCCTTTTCAACTCCAAGCGTTGTTAAGTGAAGAAGAAATAGCCATTCAAAAAACAGCGGCTGACTATGCTCAACAGGAACTAGCCCCTCGTGTGCAGCAAGCATTTCGATCTGAGCATTTCGATAGAGCTATTTTTTTGGAAATGGGAAAGTTGGGGTTGCTAGGATCAACACTTCCTTCTCAATTTGGATGTGCGGGCATTAACTATACCGCTTACGGACTTATTGCTCGTGAAATCGAAAAAGTAGATAGCGGGTATCGCTCTGCTCTTAGCGTACAGTCCTCTTTGGTTATGTATCCTATTTTCAAATATGGATCCGATGCTCAACGAAAAAAATTCTTGCCCCCTCTCGCCGCTGGCGAACATGTTGGCTGCTTTGGACTAACGGAACCAGATCATGGTTCAGACCCCGGAGGCATGACAACAAAAGCCGTCAAAGTCGAGGGTGGGTTTCGATTAAATGGCCAAAAAATGTGGATTACCAACGCCCCCATCGCTGACACATTATTGATCTGGGCAAAGCTAAATGGAAAAATTCGCGGTTTTATTGTTGAACGTGACTTTCAAGGTTTATCAACACCAACCATAGCCGGCAAACTTTCGCTAAGATCCTCCATTACTGGAGAAATTATATTAGAGGATGTTTTTGTTCCTGATAATAATCTACTGCCGAATGCTGAAGGGTTAAGCGGCCCCTTTGGTTGCCTTAATAAAGCACGGTTCGGGATATCCTGGGGTGTAATGGGGGCAGCAGAAAGTTGCTGGTTCGCCGCAAGACAATACAGTCTTGACCGCACACAATTTAACAAACCATTAGCAGGAACCCAGCTAATTCAAAAAAAACTGGCAGACATGCAAACCGATATCGCATTAGGGCTTAACGGTGCATTAACCATGGGCCGATTAATGGATGACAATCGCTGCCCAGCAGAATTAATATCCCTTATGAAACGTAACAATTGTGGAAAAGCACTAGAAATTGCACGAATATCACGGGATATTCATGGGGCTAACGGCATAAGTGACGAATACCCTATCATGCGGCATATGCTAAATTTGGAAACAGTCAATACTTATGAAGGCACACATGATATACATGCATTAATTTTAGGCCGTGCACAGACAGGCTTGCAAGCGTTCACCTAACGCGTCAATCGCCACCCAAATACAATAAAAAAGTACGATAATAAAAGTACGATAATAAAAATAACGAAACTAATTTATGAAGAAAGCAACTCCTACGAGCAACACCGCTATACTACGCCTAGTGCTATGCACTGTATTTGCCTTTACGTTACAATTCTTGTCCACGTCTACTTATGCCACAACAACCAAAACATCAATAACTTCACCCCCAACAATAAGCTCGGCGATAAACGTCAATAGTTTCACAATGGATAACGGCTTACACGTTATCCATCATTATCGCCCCTATAGCAACTCTGTAACATTACAAGTCGTGATAGGTGGAGGCCTCGATCAATACCCCTGTGATAAACAACAGACACCTCACGTTCTAGAACATATGCTACTCGCTGAAACCCGCCGTTTTGCAGAAGGCGATATGCGTCAAACCATAAAAAACCTGGGTGGCTCGATAAACGGTTTTACAGCCTTAGAATACACACACTACAGCGCAATACTGCATTCAAATTATTTAGAAACGGGACTGGACATGCTGTACTCCACAGTATTTGAGCCAGCTCTATCAATCAAAACTCTCAAAAAAAGCATCACAGCAGTTCACGCTGAAATTGGTACAACAAACAATGCTATTAAAAATCTTATCAATGACAAACCCGCCGTAAAGAATTTGGGGGTTGCTAGACTCTACGCGAATAGCAACCTCGACTGTACGATACGAAGTTCTCCCAGTGCAATTTCACTAGCAGAAACACAAAAAGCTTACGACACACTGTACCACCCATCCAACATGACCCTGATTATATTGGGCAATGTAAAAGGAGAGCAGCTCACTCCAGCGATACTGAGCCCCTTTAAAAACATTAACGACTCTAGCGTTGTCCACAACAAAAAAATATCATTACTAACCACTGATACAACACCAATTATTGAGCACGGGAAATTCTCTGAGTCAAAAGTCCACGTTAGCTTGCTATTGCCCGCAACAGGAAAAAGCACAGGGAACACAGCAGCATTTCAATTGATCAGTGATTATTTTGGCGAGATATTGTTTAACGAATTAAGGATACACCTTGGTATTGCCTATTCTCCACGAGCCATGTATATCGCTGGCAGCGACCTTGGGCACATTTATGTCACAGCAGAAACAACCCTTGAAGGTGAAAAAAAGGTAACTGAATCTATTTTATTTCACTATAAAGAATTAGTGATTAACGGTATCCCAGAAAAAGATATCGCTCGACTAAAAAAGCGTGCAATTTTAAAACATGAAAGTAAAGAACGGAGAAATATCAGAATCACACAACAAATACGACACCATCGATTAAAAATTAAACACACAGGAATAATGCCAAATGCCATTGATGAAATTAAGGAGCTAACCTCTTTATCCATAAAACGGGTCATTGATGAACATTTTCCTCAACAACCCATTTTAGCTATTCTTAGGCCTCTAAATAACAGCGAACTCATTCAGAGGTTGTTGCTCATTGTTATTATTTCATGCCTCATTGCGCTACCTTTATTTCGCTGGTTGCGAAACCGAAACCGCAGAGAGCCAAAAATCAACAAAACAAGTCCACGCTAACCATTAGGCTTCCGCTTTTCCCTCTTCAACCTCTGATGCTGAAACACCAAAACCAGGGTGTAACAACTCAAACAATGCCACAAATTCAAGGGTTAGCTTGTGCTTAGGGAAAGCATGGATTAGCGGTAAGGACTTATCATGAGACTCTCTCATTTTTATAGAACTTGAAAGAAACGCTTCTATAACAGGAAGATTCTCATCCCTTAACTCTTGAATAATACGCTGAGGCAAGCTGGCCTGCGACTGATATTGGTTAACAACAATACCTTCTACATCTAGGTCTTCATTATGATCTGAACGCGTTTCATCAATATTATCCATCAGTGTATATAACGCTTGACGTGAAAATGCATCGCAATCAAATGGGATTAAGCAAGCATCAGCTGCTATTAATGCGGACATGGAGTAAAAATTAAACGCTGGCGGAGTGTCAATGTAAATCGCATCATAACCTTGCAATGACGCAATACCGTCTCGAAGCTTATAAATCTTATGTTTAGATTCCAATTGCGCCATGATATCCCCAAGCTCAGGGTTCGCCGCAATAACATCTAGATTTTCAAACGGTGTAGAAAGAACAAAGTCTTTTAACTTACGGCGGTTTCGACCACGAAAGGATAACGTTTGTGCAAAGAATACACCGATATCATTGTCAGCGGTGTCAGTACCTGTGCCAAGCAAGTACTGCGTGGTATTACACTGCGGATCCAAATCAATGATTAGAGTTCGCAACCCTCTATCAGCACTTATCGCTGCCAGATTTGTCGCAATACTGGACTTACCTACTCCGCCTTTTTGATTAAAGACAACTCTTCGCATCTAGCATTCCCCGCTTTACGTTACATTATTAGGTACATTAGTTGTTTTTGAACGAGTTCGCAGTTTAAGGGAAACTAGCGTCTCTTCAACTCTTTTCTTTATTGCTGGAGAGATATAGGGGGCTACCGCTGCAAGCGCTGTCGCCAAAACACCAAGGTCATCAACAAAACCAACGATAGGCGTCACATCTGGTATTGCATCAGGCACCAGGATAAAATAACCCAACGCAGCAATCACGGTACCTTTAACCCATAAGGGTACATCCGTTGATTTAGCCAAATAAAATAACTGTAATACCGTTGATACCAATCTTGTACCTTGCTTACTTTTTAGCAACGGCAAAACCGATATTATTTTGGTTAATAATTCCTCACGACTATACTCTGAGGCGTAGAACGAATCATTGTTCAGCATATTACTCTCCTGACGCACACAATAACGCAACTATTATCTGCTCAGTATACCCTTCCCGGTTGACCTCATGTCAATATATCAATAACTTAGGAGGTTAGTTCTTTAACCAAATCAAACACCCCATAAGGAGTAAATAATGAGCACTTCAGATGAAATCAAACGTAATTCCCACAATATTTGGCTGGCAGGCCTAGGGGCTTATTCTACCGTAGAATCTGAAGGTGCGAAAACATACGAAAGTTTACTGGCAAAAGGCAAATTAGTAGAAAGTAAAAATGACGCTAAAAAAGAGAAATCAGGCAAATCCACCCCAGACACTCGCCTTAGCGATCTAAAATCTAAGGCCAATCAAACCATGGATAGAATTGAGAAAGCTTTTGATTTACGTGTATCCTCTGCTCTAAGCCGGTTAGGTATTAGCACCCGATCTGACTTAAATGATTTAAATGCTAAGATAGAGTCATTAACTCGCGCCCTTGAGCAGGCAACAAAACAGTTAAAAGAATAGTGCTCACGATGCCCCTTATCAACCGAACACCACGAGCTACATTGCATGAATCAAATCTTCACCATTATTATTACTGCATTACTCTCTAGCATGTTCACTATCAGCCTGGGCTATTTTTTAATCCGGCGAATACTTCGAGAACATGCAGAGCAAAATGCACAACGCTATTTAGACCGTTTCAAAGAGGAAATCGGCCCTGTTATGGAGGAGCGTGTAAAAAAAGGTGTTAAGGATGGTGTTAGAGAAGGCGTTGCATCACTGCCCTCTCGAGAAGTGATCCGTGAAACTACGCGTACCATGGCCAAAACAGGCGCAGATATTGTAGGGGATACATTAAAACCTCTTCTTAGCCGACGCACGAGACGAAGAGATACTAATGCCGACGACTAATCTTACCTAAACCTTTTCTCTATCCTTCCTGTTATTCCTTATCCCTCGCCATCGAGCACTACCACGCAACCGAGGCACCAATAACACAACGGCAACGGTTAACACAATCATCGTATCAAGCGACATATCATTAACCGCTAACATTTCGAGGTAACCGTTGTGAGTCAAAAACGCCACAATGATCAAAATAAAACCAATTACAGTACTAAGTTGATTCGCTCTACGATCTGACTCTAACATCATGCGTATTCGGTTGATTTCATCAGATTGCTTTTGCTGCGCACGATTTTGCTCTTTCAACATCACCAGCGTTTCATTAACCAGTTGAGGTAAATGTTCGATACGACTCATCCAAGCTGGTTCATGCTCCCTTAACGCCCTCAGAACATCTTCAAAACTTTCAAACTCAGGTAACCAATATTGAATAATCTTACGTAGTAATGCCCAAACACTGTATTCGGATAAAATATCCAACAACTCAGCCAATAATTCCGTATCCCCGCTGACTTTGACCTTCTCTTCAGCCTCAGCCGACTCGACACCATCTACAGCGGAAACTCCCAACACATGGCGAGCAAACATCCAAGAACTCATTTTTAAACGCGCATCAATTGGTCCTTCATGATCGGCAAATAACTGGATACCGTCATCACAGAAGGATAAGTAAAACGAAAAATCCGGGTCATGGGTTTTAACACGAATAACGCGGCCTGAATAAACCCGTAAACGCGCGATCACTGCGGGGTCATAAGAAAGCGCTTGGTTAACAGCTGCTTCCAACAACTCAACAACCAGCATCTGGCCTATCGATTCATTATTTTCTGCCGACATCTTGCCCCCACTACCAACTACCCCAACCAACACCAACTATAAGTGCCTAGAAAAACTCTCGATAACATTCTACCAACACAATTAATCAGGGAGAATAACAAAAAGTACGTAACTTTCCTATTTTGACGGGTATACTAGCCACCCTGTATAGTCACTCGTTCGAACCTTACTCCAAAAACGGAGCCTTAGGTAGGTATAAAGGAATTAGGCAATAATAATGTCGGAATTTTTTGTTGGATTTTACAACCATCCTGATTTTTTAAAATATGCATTTATCCCATTTATAGCCGCCATTGTTGGTTGGGGGACGAACTGGGTAGCAATCCAAATGACATTTTACCCCGTCAAACCATTCGGATACCCTCCCTTCTTCGGCTGGCAAGGCATCATCCCCGCCAAAGGCGAGAAAATGGCGGGTATTGTCGTTGATAATACTCTGGCCAAAATCAGCACCATCCAAGAAATCTTTCAGGAATTCGAACCTGATGCTATCGCTCATCATGTTATTAAGGTTGCCGATGCCCGTATAGAGGAGTTCACCGATGACATAATGAGTGAGAAAAACGCCATTTTATGGGAGAACTTACCCAACCTAGTCAAAAGCCGTATATATACTCGGGCCAGAAAACAGCTCCCTCAAATTATGGATAATTTGATGGAAGACCTTCAAGCCAACATAGAAGATCTTATTGACCCAAAAGCATTAATCATCAAAGAATTGACAGAAGATAAAGCGATGATGAATCGCGTCTTCCAAGAGTGCGGTGAAGCTGAGTTTAAGTTTATTATTAACTCTGGTCTCGTATTCGGCTTTCTGTTTGGAATAATACAAATGTTTGCCTGGTACATGGCCGAGCAAAGTTGGTTACTCCCTGCTTTTGGTCTATTTGTAGGTCTTGCGACCAACTGGTTAGCCTTACGCCTAATATTTCAACCTCTAAACCCTATTTATATCTTCGGTTTTAAAATTCAAGGGTTGTTTCTCAGCCGTCAAAATGCTGTAGCCGAAGTGTTTTGCCGAATCATCACCTCTGAAGTACTTACCGTAGGTAGCGTAATGGCCGAGATCTTTCGAGGAGACAAATCGGATCGCACCAAGTCCCTTATCAAAAAACACCTTCGACCACTCATCGATGGCGGCATTGTAAAAACCGTAGCTCAGCTAACCGTAGGGCCGGAGGGGTTTGTTGACCTTAAACGCACTATTGAAGCCAAAACTATCGAAATGTCACTTGAGTCCTTTGAAGACCCTACATTTATTAAAGAACGCGGCGTTGTTATTGAGAAAATGTTTAGAGAACGCATGCAAGCAATGTCCTCTGAAGAATTTCAAGATTTATTACGCCCCGCCTTCCAAGAGGACGAATGGATTTTGATTACTGTTGGGGGAGCCTTAGGCCTTGCAGCCGGTTTTGCACAACTATTCTTTATGTTTGCAGGCACTATTTAGAACATAAAACACATCACACACAAGCCAGAACACAGAGGGCCAATAATAACAAACCCTCTGCGCCCCTCACCCGCACACCTCATTCAATGTAAAATCCTTCATTCCCGATACAATTATCCTTAAATATTCAGTAGAATGCGTTACTTAGCTACGAAGTATGGTTTCTGGCGATAAAGGGAATAACAGAACGAGCATGATGCCTTTCTCAACAACATCAAAACAAGGATGCCTTGCTTCCTATGTTTGAGCACCTGCCATCCAGTCAATGGCTACTTATCCTATGCATTCCTCTTTTAGGGGCGGTAATTGGCTGGGTGACGAATACGCTTAGTTGTTTATTGACCTACGGGGTTAACTCAACAAGCCATTGGGGCCTCATTCAGCTTAAGCAGAAACATTTTACCCAACTCTTTTATCATCAATTGCTTAGCGGACGCCTATCAAGCACTCAATTATACGAACATATGGGGCCAGAAAAAATGGTCAAACATATTGTTCAAAGTATACGACCTCGCCTCGACAGCATTATTGATGATGCTATGGAAACGAATCACGATATTTTTTGGGAAAACCTACCCATCACTGTAAAAAATCGCTTTTACGCTCGTGCCCATAAACTACTCCCTCGTACTATTGATAACCTGGTAGAGGACATTGGCGACAGCATTGATAGACTTATCAAGCCTGAGCGAATCATTGTAAAAAACCTCACTTCTGATGACATGTCAATTGGATGGATAGTAAAACAAGCCTACATTGACGAAATACAAAAACATCCTCTTAGAGGATTGTTAATTGGTTACATACTAGGCTTAGGGCTATTGGCGGCTTGGCTTATCGCCCCTCATTGGGCTTTGTTGATCGGGGGGTTTTGTGTAATTGCAATAACGTCCACATGGCTCGGCCAGAGCAACCTTATCAAAGCAAAACTACACACCGCTAACATATCAAATATACTCGCCACAAACGCCTTATCACCGACCTCTATCGTTAACACATTACTGACAGGGAACAATGATAAGCACACTTATAATTTGATAAAAAAACATGCAGCCCCAATCATTGAACAAGCCTCTCTTCGTACCTTTACTCAACTCACCATTGGGCCAAGTGGCTATGCCGCCGTCAAACATCAACTCACCAAAAATATAAAAAAAGCATGTTCAGAGGCGCTTAATGACACTCGTTTTAATGAAGCACAAAGCCGACGCATAGAAGCATACATAACTCAAAGTACAACGACACAATCACCTTCAAGTAAATACAATATTAAAACCGAGCCATCCGCCATATTAATAAAACAGATCAAAAAAATACAAATACCTGTTTTATTCCCTATGGCGCTGTTAGTGGGAAGCTTTGCAGGTATAACACTACAACTTCTTATTTGGTACACGTAACCAACACAGGGTTACCAATTTACACTACCTTTCAAACCTCAAGTGATTCATACATCGCCTCGACCAACGATCTTGCCCGTGGATCCACCATCAAGTATGGGCCCATTTGATTCATAACATAACCGAACCCAATCTCTCTCTCAGGATCTGCAAACCCAAGAGACCCTCCCGATCCCGGGTGTCCAAAGGCACGCTGCCCTAGGCCAAAAGCTGTTTCTGGATTATCTCGCTGCTGCAACAAAAAACCTGGGCCAAAGCGTGTAGGTATATCCAAAACATTATCCAGCCCCTCACTTGCGACATCGCCACAGCGCTGTATTGCTTCTTCAGATAAAAAAGCCTCGCCTCCAACGGCCGTACCATATAATGTCGCCAATCCACGAGCATTACTATGGCCCGTCGCCGACGGTAACTCCATCTGTTTCCACTCATCGCGGTTTGAGCTTGTCATCAAACTCTGAGGATTCATTAATGCTTTGGCAAGAACACCCTCTCTATCCGCCGCAATCTTATCAAACAGAAATATTCGTCCGCCTTCTGGCACACTAGCCGATGATTTCAATTGAGCAACTCGAGACATTGCGTCGTCAGGCACCCCTATATAAAAATCAACGCCAAGCTTCGAAACAATCTCTGCCTGTAGATACTCATTAATACTACAGCCTAAAGCACGCTTAAACACTTCACCTATCATCCAACCACCTGATACCATGTGATACCCGTGACCAAGCCCTGGCTCCCACCACGGGCGCTCATCAGCAAACCGCGCTGTCATGTAACCCCAGTCAAACAAAGCATTGTCTGGAACAGGGTCTCTAAGTGCAGGAACTCCTGAGCGATGACTTAACAACCATGAAAAAGTCGTGTCCCGCTTTCCCTTTTGCCCAAACTCCGGCCAAAAATAGGTCACTTTTTTCTCTAGATCCAACAATCCTGCATCCAATGCATGCTGAACACAGAGAGCTGCAACACCTTTTGTAGAAGAGAAGACATTAACAATAGAATTTTCCTCCCATGGAATTGTGGACTTTTTGTCGCTATGACCAGCCCACAAATCAACCACTAACTTACCATGCTGAACAATTGCAACGGCTGAACCTAGCTCGCCACCGGAGCGCATGTTTTCCTCAAACTGCTGCTGCACCCGCAAAAACTTCGCATCGCAAAAGCCTCCCACTGAAAAATTAGATAATACCGCCATAAGCTACTCTCTCATTATTTTTGACCAGCATTTAACCGGACGATAGTGCAATTTAATCAGTGTGTTAGGTTAAAAACCTAAAACGTGACATTAAACTTGCATAAATACCAATACTACACATAATGGATTAATAACAATAACGATAATAAATGGCCACTATGAGCACACTACAAACCCTTATTGTTGACGATTCTGCGTCAGCCAGAGTAGTACTAAAGCGACTGTTAGAAAAAAGTGGCATACAAGTACATTTGTCTTGCTCAGGTTCAGAAGCACTCAGTTTTCTACAAAACCATTCCCCCGACCTTATATTTATGGATCACACCATGCCAGGAATGGACGGATTAGAAGCCACCAAAGCAATTACCTCGAACCCAAAAACTGCCTCTATCCCTGTTGTGATGTATACCTCAAATGACGAGGAAGGTTACTTTGAAAATGCCAAAGAACATGGGGCCATTGGGATTGTATCAAAGCCAGTATCCACAGAAAAACTCTTCTCAGTACTAACAAACCTCTTCACGCTGCACAACAATCAGCAAGAAACGCTTAACCAACGATTTAATCAACGTTTGGATCGCCTATATAGCGATATTGAAATGTTAGTAGAAAACAAATTAGCTGAATCACAAGACCGGCTAAAAGAACAACTACAACAGCAGCAGAGCCTGCGCCCTTCTTTGCCGCAAAAAAACAGAGAGATTCTCCCCCTAATTCACACCATTACCGATTCCAAGATACATCAGCTCAATATTGAGTTGCGTAACCACATGACTGCAAAGCTCGACGTCATGAGCCAAGATCTTAGGGATGACAACCATCATCACAACCAACAATTATTGGGGGAATTTAAATCCCAGCTTCCCGAGCTGCAGTCTCACGTGACTAACACGAAAAGCCTTAGTTTCCTCCAGAAACTACAAGCAAGTCTATCTCCACAAGCCATATTTAACGCTGCTAGTAACATGGTTCTGTCTCCTAGTTTTTATCTTGGCATCCTTATTACACTTTGCGCATACTTTATCTCCCTATAAGCCAAACCCTATACCTTTATAAGTAAAACAATAAGATCAGCCCCAAATCTTATTGTATTTTTAACACTGTATTTTGAACTCAGTTTAATTTAACGTATCTCATATAAAATCCTGATACTTAGCATATACTTATCAAGAGATTCTGGCCTTTTGATGTCCCGGCCTTATTTAACGTACAGTACATTGAGAAAAATACATAGAGCCATGGAAATAAAACACGCCTTAGTTGTAGATGATTCAAAGTCCGCCCGATTCTCCCTTAAAAAACTCCTACAAAAACAAGGCGTAAAATGCGACTTTGCTGAATCTGCTGGAGATGCGCTAAATTATCTGGAGAGCCATAAACCCGACGTTATTTTTATGGATCATTTAATGCCTGGAATGGATGGCTTTGAAGCCACTAAAGCAATCAAAGCCAATCCAAACACAAAATCCATCCCCGTCATTATGTGCACCTCCAAAGAAGGTACCGAATACGCCGAGCAAGCAATGGCCACCGGCGCTGTTGCTATTTTGCCCAAACCTGCCCCTTCTGCAACACTAACTGCCGTTCTTAACCAGCTCATACCCAAAACAAATCAGAATACATCCCAAGACTCTAGCACTTCGCAGTCTTCTAGTGGATTCAATCAGCGTGCTGTTGAAGGCATAGTAAAAAAGATCGTCGATGCTCAGCTTGAAAGTGTACGAAAAAATTTAGAAAAGACCGTCGCCAACCACGTCAAAGATCACATTGACGGCATGATGATATCCACAAGGGAAACCCTCAAAGCCGATGTAAGCCGAACAATTGAGTCTGATGTCAGCAGCCTCACCCAAAAAGTGAGTAAAGAGGTTGCTAACGAATTGTTTGAAGAGCGCTTCACAGAAGTAAGCGACGCCGTTTTAGCGACACTCGACAACCGACTAGAAACACACAAAGATGCCGTTATTCAGGCACAAAAGCCAAGCCCTGCATTAATTGAAGAAGTTAAAAACATTGCTCAGTTCACCGCCGCACACACATCAGGAGAAACAGCAAAATCATCCGCTGAAGATGTTAGTCGAGCGATTGCCCAAGATGTGGCACAAGAAGAATTGCTAAGCCTTAAAACTGAATTAATGGAACAGTTCAAGAATGACATCGCCAGCTCAACAGCCACTTCAAAATACTTTGGTATTGCCGGTGCCATATTGGGACTTGCTGCTATAGTTTTAGTGTTCATCTAACATATGCAAGGAGGGGTCATGCTTCAGTCTGTAAACGGCAGAGACTATATGTCCCGCAAGCCAGTTACATTTTCACCAGATACCAATATATTCCAAGCAATTCATGAACTGCTTACCCATAAGGTTTCAGGGGGCACCGTAGTTAACGATAAAAACGACGTTGTCGGCGTACTTTCTGAATTCGACTGCCTCAAAGCCATTCTTGACGGAAGTTATTATGGCGAAGTCAACGGAACGGTTGAGCAATACATGACGAGAAATGTAGAAACCATTAGTGCTGACGCTGATATCCTGGAAGTGGCAAAGCGTTTGCTCGATGGCAAAAGACGGCGTCTACCTGTAATAGAAAATGGTAAGTTTGCCGGGCAGTTCAGTATTCGATCAATACTAAAAGCTGTCAAAGATTTTGACGTACCCCCCGACCCAAAGGAAAGATAACACCTAGTGTGATGGAAGTTCCTGCCTCAAGCGGTCGATATTATCATCTTTTTGTTGCCACAAAGCGGCAACCCAGCGATGAAACCGCTTTCTAAACTCAAGATCCCCTTCGTAATTTCCTTCCAATAAATACTCATCTAACTCCAGTTGCCGAACATCGACAATCACTGTCGACACCTGGCCGCTTAGCAATGACCAAAAGCCGGGAACCTCTCCTTTCGGATAGACAACAGTGACATCCAAAACATTCCTCACCTGTTGACCCATAATCTGCATCGCAAATGCGATTCCACCTGACTTAGGACGAAGCAAATGACGATAAGGCGAAGATTGGCGATGACTTTTCTCTTCAGTAAAACGGGTACCTTCCAAAAAATTCATCAATGATACTGGGATATCTTTGAATTTTTCACAAGATGCTTTTGTGATTTCAAAATCAACCCCTTTTCGATGAGGGTGTTTTTTTAAATATGCTTTCGAATACCGTTTCATAAAAGGGTAATCCAAAGCCCACCAAGCAAGCCCTAGTAATGGCACCCAAACTAATTCCTTCTTTAAGAAAAATTTAAAATAGGGTATTTTTTTGTTAAAGGTTTGGATAAGTGCTGGTATGTCCACCCATGATTGGTGATTACTGATAATCATGTAAGACTTATTCGAATCAAGCCCCTCCAAACCTCGAATATCCCAGCGAGTAGGTGTTGTAAATGCAAAGATCCGTTTACACATTTCAGCCCAATTTTCTGCAATCCACACAATGACTGCGGAACAATGCTTACGAAATACCGGTAAAGGAACAAGAGCTTTAAGTAAAGCCATCAACGTCAAAGGAATCATTCCAATGATCGTATTTAGCAACATTAACACTGACGTTAATAACCCTATAAATAAGGACTGCATATTATATATAACCCGCCACCTAAAACGAGCAGTATACCGAATGTAAAAAAAGACAACAAATAAGGAAAGGTGACATATCGGCATAGATGGCGGCATATAATGTAAAAATCACAAAACAATGTCACCATCAAATTTTATTTAACAAGATATCTTTGGTAACCGCAAACTCAACCTTTAATGCTTCATACACTTCTGGGGCACCAGAAATGTCACCATCCTTGCCCATAGCTTCTAACTGACGAGCTATTTCTGATAACGACGTCGCGCACACGTTACCAGAGCTGCCCTTAATACTATGGGCAACCTGCCTCAGCGCTTCTGCATCTCCTCCCGAGATAACGTTACCAATTTCTTCAACCTTTGCCTCAGAGTCAGCAATAAAAGTATCCAGTAACATCTGAAAATCTTCTTCCATAATGTCTTTCAGATCTTCTAATGACTCCATATCAAAATGGTCTTCGGGATTACCTGACATATCTAATACCTTAATTTTTTGGTTTACACGCGCATATCTAACTTAAAGCTAACCGAAACCTAGACCCAAAGCTGACTAACCATCAAAGCTCCACACAAAAACCACTTCAACTTGATTACCATTACCTAGATACCGAACAGACTCACACATCGTATTAATCAGCGGAATTCCGCGGCCACTATATCCTGCAGTTTTATGGTTATCGTCTTTATCACCGTGATCAAACCCTGGCCCCGTATCCTGAACTCGAATAGTAAGGCGGCCGCCATTCTCCCAAGGTTTATGGTCTAGGTGAAAAGTCACCGACCCGACGTCCAATTCATCCAAACGAGATACCCGCTGACCATAGTACTCAGCGAACCCCGTTGGAGACGCTTTCAGCTCAGATTTAAGGCCCAACACCCCATGCTCAAGTGCATTAGAATACAACTCCGCGAGTATCGTATATATTTTCCCGCTATGAGGGCGTAATCCAGGCACTTCCATTAACAAATGCGTTAACAGGGGCAGCGGATTAAACTCTTTAAGCGTTAACGGTCTTAACTCATAACTCATTGCCCAGTCAGGGGGGCCTCCAATTAAACTTCGAGAATCGCGTTCACTGAAATATTCACCCAAATCTTCTTCTGCAACCATACTGGCTTCGACGATTGTATGGTCATCATCTTGTTCCGCATGATTGGTATACTCTGCAACCGCTTCAATTAATTCGTCAAAGAATTTTTCAGGGTCTTTGTTATCTTCAAAGGCTTGTCTAACCCCTTCTTCAGCGAACATTTCATCTTTCTCGTTCACCTCTTCAAAGATACCGTCAGACCACATGTAGAAGCGATCACCTTTGGTCATCGGAATAACGCGCGTCTCGGTACTAAATTTATCACCACCAAGGACGCCTAACGGAAGATTTTGAGAGCCAAAATTTTCTAATGTTCCATCTTTACGATAGACAAAAACATCCGGTAAGCCACCCAACCAAAATTCCGCAGTTTCATTTCGAAAACTAAAGTCAACTAAACACGTACAACAGAACACGCCGACCGGCAATATCCGTTTAAGTTTATTGTTAATTTCACGCAGGATATCTTGTAATGAGAAGCCCTTTTGAGCCATCCCATAAAATATCTCAGATACCGGCATAGCACCAATAGCGGCAGGTAAACCATGTCCCGTAAAATCACCCAAGAAGACAAACATGCCACCATTTGGTTTTCTCGCGGCCAACACCAAATCACCATTAAACACCGCCATAGGCGACAACAAATGTTTAATATTAGGGGCATCCACACAGCCGGAGTGAGCAATGTTATCAAACACTACTTTTGCCACTTCCTGCTCATGAATCAGGTGGTCGTGATGTTTAATGATTTTATCGCGCTGATCTTGCACCGTTTCATGCAAACGGCGCATACGAGCAAATGCCTGTATTTTTGCCTTCAGTATGATTCGATTATAGGGTTTGCTTAAGAAGTCGTGTCCACCTGCAGCAAGACAGTCGGCCAACGAAGCAGCATCTTTGAGAGAGGTTAGAAATATGATGGGTACTAAATTGTCTCCCGCCAACGCTGTAATTACTCTTGCAGCTTCAAACCCGTCAACATTAGGCATTAAGGCATCGAGCAAAATAAGATCAGGAGACTGTTCTTTAAACGCATCGATCGCTTCTTGACCATCACATGCTGTATATACAGTATGGCCTTCTTTACGAACAATGGTTTTGAGTATTAAGCGGTCAGAATCATTATCATCCGCAATTAATATTCTAAGTGTTTCGTCGACTGCTTCTACCAATTCTTTCTCTGATTTTTTGTCCATTACGCACATCCCCACACCCTAATCACATCAATTTTATCTCAATGCATTAAAGCGTGGGCCGATTGTTGGATTACTTAATTGCGAACAACTGTTCGAAATTAGAAATGGTAAGGATCTTTTTAACATCAGGGTTGCAATTGATAATCTCAATATTCGAGTTATCGCCGCCAGCATGATCTCTTAGCAGCAAAAGCATACCCAACGCAGAACTATCCAAGTAAGTGGTTTCTTTCATATCTACCACGTACCCCTTTGGATCATCGGACGTTTTCTCATAGGCATCGCGAAATTCCTGGTGAGCACTGAAATCAAATCGTCCCTGGATCTTAATGGTCAATTCACCCGCGGACCCTTCAGAAGACCATATAGCCATTATTACACCTCAAGACATAGTTATATACTGTGAACATCTACCATTGCAGATGTTACTTTATTAAATCCACAAATCTGTGAACATCTAAATTACACTCTTAATACTGAGCATAGACCAAAATATTACGTCACGTAAATATTAAAAGATAATTTCATTCATTTTATCGTGCTGTTCCACAAATTGTAAGAATCCTTCATGAATTTCAACAAGTTGCTTTCGATCTAGGTGCTCAGCCAAGCTCAAAAGCTGAACATCTGCGGTCAAATTTCCAGCAATATGCAAAAGCGACTGAAGAGTGTCACGTAAACCTGATATTACTCTCCGAATTGCCTCCCCAAGCTGCAACCAGCGAACATCAAGTTGCGACGTTGATTCGTAGGTTTGATGAAGCTCATCTAATATCGTCAAACAAGCCGTTACACTGGCATGAAGCGCTCCACAACGTACACTTGTGAGAGGATATTCAGAAATATCACCTAGCTCAGCTTCAATCCAGGACAATGCTGCATTTTTTGGCAAGAAATCAACATTCGACAAGCTGCTTGTCAATCCTTGGATTAAATTCGAAAGACGTAACAAATCATGCTCAGCTCGTTCGCTGATCCCAACTAAATCTTTAGACACGGAAACAAAACCACGCCCCACTTCACCACAACGAACTGCTGACACCATTGCATTTATCGCCAACAACTCGGTATTTTTCGCAAAATCACTCGCTTGATCAACGCGATCATCCATACGACCAAGCATCGTTAATGTGTTGGTTATATGTGCAGTAAGCATCCTAGTCGATTCATTTAAACTAACAAGCAATCGAAAGTAATATTTCTCAACATCGGAAAAGTAGCGCTGCACCATCACACTCTCCTCCTCGGAAGCTAGCTGAGGCTCAGCAATTCGCTTCACCGCTCGACGGTATCGGCGATAAGCGGTAATCATCCATACTCCGTAAGAGCCCGTAATCAACAATATAAGATACATAGGGACACCGGCGACGATACACCCCACAACCGTTACGCTCGAAAAAGCTAATGCTACCCCATACCGAGGAAAAAATGATCTCAAGCGGCAATTACCCCGTGGATTTTACTGATTCTTTATCGGCACGCCGATTAGTTAACGCCAACAATCGCCCTGAAATTTGAAGTAACGGTTTTACTTCATTGTGGCCCTTTAATTTAAATACTGCGCCAGGCATACCCCACACCACACAACTATCTTCATCTTGGATAATGGTATGACAGCCAAACTCTTTCATACGTAGCATTGCATCAGCACCATCAGCCCCCATTCCCGTTAACATAACCGCTACGGCATTTTTGAGACCGCAAGCAATTATTGAATCAAACATAACCTCAATAGACGGTTTATGGCGGTTAACTTCATCGCCATCCCGCAACATTGTAACCAAGCCGTTACTGGTTTTTTTTATTAAAAGATGTTGACCTCCTGGTGCGATATAGACATGACCCGGCATCAGTTTTTGATTTGGCTCTGCTTCATGCACTATCATCGAACAGGTTGCATTCATCCGTGCGGCGTAACTCGTGCTAAATTTTTCAGGAATATGCTGCGTAATAACAACCGGGGGACAATTTGCCGGGAGTCGAAGAAGTACTTCTTTAATCGCTTCAGTACCACCTGTTGAAGCACCTATCGCAATAATCTGCCCCACACGAGGGGCATAATCAGCAATTTTTTGAATTGCCTTAACTTGTTCTTTCTTAGTTTTTTGGGAGCGACGTTCCAACTCCCTCATATTGACCTTTAGTGATGCTCGGATTTTTGAGGTAACATCTTCGGCATATTTCTCCAAACCTTTACCCAAGTTATCTTTGGGTTTTGGCACAAAATCAAAGGCGCCGATATCCAGTGATTCCATTGTTATCGCTGCACCAGCTTCCGTCAGTGTTGAAATCATAATCACTGGCATAGGGCGTAGGCGCATAAGATTACGTAAAAAAGTAATACCATCCATACGAGGCATTTCAATATCTAACGTAATAACATCAGGGTTAAGATGTTTGATTTTATCCCTAGCAATGATTGGATCCGCAGCAGTCCCCACCACTTCCATATCATCTTCAGCATTAATCATCTGTTTTAATAATTGACGAATAACCATTGAGTCATCAACCACCAAGACCTTAATCTTTCCCACGTTATGCTCCTACCATTAGGCTAATCATCAAAACAACTCAATATCACCTTGAGTAGGCTTCTGATTAATCGATTTCGCGTAATCTTTTTCACGCTCAAATACCACGTCATTTCGAGTCGTTTTCAATTTTCTAACCTT
>CAJXXT010000072.1 GCA_913063495.1 uncultured Gammaproteobacteria bacterium
TGATGGAATTGGCTTAAATCAATACTCATGACATTCCTCGCGTAACGAGCCTCCTACCGAGACCTCATTGACGTATGCGATTTTTAAAATAGCTATTATTTGGCATTAAAGCACGATAGTACGCTATACAAGAACTCCCAAGCGGGGGCAACGAGTACACCAAAATAAATTAACCTAGCACCTTCTTGATGGTGTTTAACAACTGATCTGGATTAAAAGGCTTTACTATCCACCCCGTTGCACCGGCAGCCCTGCCTTCTGATTTTTTCCCAGTGGCAGACTCTGTTGTCAACATCAATATTGGTGTGTACTTATAATCAGGCAACTGGCGTAAGTTTTTAATGAGTGAAATCCCGTCCATAACCGGCATATTGACATCTGACAAAACCAAATCTACCGGCCCTGTTTTAGCTTTATCCAAGGCCTCCTGGCCATCAGAGGCTTCAATGACGTCATAACCTGCGCCTTGCAACGTAAAACTTACCATTTGTCTCATAGACGCGCTGTCATCTACCGCTAATATTTTTGGCATTGCTTATTGCTCCACTTTTACTCAACTCAATCAAATCTCTACATTGCACTCATTGCGCGCTTATTTACATGCAACAGTCAGTGTTTGATATTCAAGATCTCATGCACACCCAGTAATGTTGCATTATCAATAAATGCTTCAGATGGATTCACAAAAAACACAGATGCATGTTTTTTGTCCATTGATTGCTGATAGCTGTATAACAACTGAAACACTGCTGTATCCAACCTTTCAACGTTCCTTGCATCCAGATTAATAACATCACCACTTTGTGTAATCTCATTCAGAGATTCGTGTAATTTCTCCACGACACTGATATCCAATGATGCCTCTAACTCAAGTGCTACATTCTCTGTCACAATACGACCTATCTCGATTTATTAGCGTCTCTATTAAAAAAGCATAGACCGCTTACCCCTAAGTGCATCATCAAAAGGTAAGTATTTGCTCTATCCGCATCCCTTATAAGAAAACGATATGATCAAAACGCTGAAAGTGAGGTTTTACTATAAAGAAAATTATATGAGAGAATTGAAGATAACGTGTAAGCGGTAGTCAGGAAGAAATTACCACTCTCTTCGTGGGTATTGGGATCGTTCGTCGATCATTTTTTGTTCTTGTTTATCAATGAACAACTGCTCTTCTTCCCGAGCACGTGCAATTAAATCATCCATACTTTTTAATCTCGCGTGAGATTCAACCCATGCTTTACGATGTGCCTCTACATGCTGACGATATTGCTCTACCGTTTCTTGTTGACGCTCTACCACTCCATTAAGTTTCGCTAAAAACAACTGGTACTTTTCAAGCACTGTAGCCGGAACACTAACATTGCTGGATATTGCCCCTCCTGATAACGTGGTGTAATAATCCTGGCGGTACTGCTGGAGCTCTTCTAATTGTTTTATCGCTGAATTTAGCCCTTTCTGTGCATCTCCCAACCGTCTAGCGGCTTCTTTTTCTTCTCTTTCCTTAATTTTTCGCACTGGAGCTAACCGCTTTGATCGCCTCATGAGAACAATACACCAAGCTCTTTTAATCCTTCATCAAACCCTACCCGTTTGTTCAAGGGTTGTCTTAAAAATGCCTTTAACCCGTCAATTTTTTGGATAGATAGATCCGTTTCCGGGTCACTACCCGGCACATAGGCCCCAACACTGATTAAATCCCGGCTTTGTTGGTAACGCGAATAGAGCCGCTTAAACACTTGCCCAGATTGCATATGATTATTGTCTACAATATTTGGCATAACTCGACTAATCGATGCCTCAATATCAATAGCAGGATATTGACCTTCTTCCGCTAAACGGCGAGACAATACAATATGGCCATCTAAAATCGCCCTAGCAGAATCTGCAACAGGGTCTTGTACATCATCCCCTTCTGTCAGCACTGTATAAAAAGCGGTGATTGACCCGCCGCCCTCGACACCATTACCGGCTCGCTCTACAAGTGCAGGCAGTTTTGCAAACACAGAAGGCGGATAACCTTTGGTCGCCGGTGGCTCCCCTATCGCCAATGCAATCTCCCGTTGGGCCTGGGCATATCGCGTCAACGAGTCCATTAACAATAAAACATTTTTGCCCTGATCCCGATAATACTCGGCAATAGAGGTTGCAAGTGCAGCGCCGTGTAAACGCATCAAAGGTGAATCGTCGGCGGGAGATGCGACCACCACAGAACGCTTTAAACCTTCGTCACCCAGTATATGTTCAATAAATTCTTTAACTTCTCGCCCACGCTCGCCAATAAGCCCAACCACTGTAATGTCTGCCGTAGTGTATTTTGTCATCATACCGAGCAGCACACTTTTTCCCACACCACTTCCCGCAAACAGGCCCATGCGCTGCCCTTGACCAACGGTTAGCAATGTATTAATTGCTCGAATGCCGACGTCTAAAGGCTCATTAATAGGCTTTCGATGTAGAGGGTTAATTGGGTCTCGGGCTAACGGTACCGTTTCATTCATGTCAAAGGCCCCCTTTCCATCTAGTGGCAATCCTCGACCATCCAGCACCCTACCCAACAGCTGATCACCCACAGGGACACTGGCAATCTGTTGTAAAGGTATGACTCTTGCGCCCGGCTGTAACCCTGAAACCGGCTCAAGAGGCATTAAAAATAATTTCGACCCCGAAAAACCCACGACTTCTGCTTCAATATCTTTAATGTCTGGACTGCGAATAATACAATGCCCGCCAATAGGAACGTTACAACCCTCCGCCTCCAGTGTTAACCCTACCATGCGTATTAAGCGCCCTTCTACCACGAAACCGGGGAGGCGTGCGGTATAGGGTTCATAAGCGTTAATTCTCGATGCGATGGAAACGCGGTCTTTAAGCTGAAAACTCACGGTATATCCTCGTCAGAGTCTGGTTTAACACTGCTGTCATCATCCAAAGGCTCTCCCTCTGAATGACTACTATCAAAGCGGTCAATTTCACCAAGTAGCTGCCCCAGGCCACTATTGGAGGTTTCAGAGACCTCTTCGAGTGCATCGTTATTTTTGTTATAGACTTGTTCAATGACAGCCGCTAAGCGCTTTTCTGACCGGGCATCAACCATACTTTTTTCAGTTTCAACAATACAGCCGCCTGGGGATATCGTTTGGTGGGGCAACAATTGCCAGGTAAAATCAATATCAGTCATTTCAGCCAATGTTTTTTGGATAAATGCAGTGTCATCTGGATTTAAGTGAATTCGAATTCGATCAGCTCCCACTTGCAAACAATCCAACGCCTCGACTAATACCAGCTGAAGGCTCGTCGAATCCAACTGTAACTCACGCTGAACAACTCGCTTACAAATAGATTTCACTAACGCCATGAGAGCCTGTTCAATCTCTTCATCCTGAGCAGGTATTGGTTCAAGTAACGCTCGACAGATATGTGACATTTTTGTCATCATCGCTCGCGCATCATCAGCACCGCTTTTATAACCTTCTTCGTAACCTTGTTTCTTGCCGTCTTCAATGCCTTGCTGAAGACCCTCGTCATAGGCCGCTTGTCGAATTGCCTCGACCTCTTCAGCAGTCAACGGGGTTATCTCCTCCTCTTCCTCTTCAACAACAATCGCCGCAGACCTTGGGTTGGCTAGAAAAACATTGTTTGCATTGTTATCTTTGCCTTCCATCGCCGGTAATTCCCAGCGATCATAAGCGGATAACCCACTCTCACCCACATTGCGTGCATTAAGCACACTCGGGACACCTAACTCTTCTTTTTTGAGGTCAGTCACATCGTCATTTACTTCATCAGGCGCATTACCCAGATCGCTCGATTCAGTCATATTAAATCATCTCTTCGCCGCCAGCCCCACCCAACATAATCTCGCCAGCATCCGCCATTCGACGAGCAATTGAAAGAATCTCTTTCTGAGCACCTTCCACTTCACTGATTTTGACAGGGCCTTTTGCATCTAAATCATCACGCAGCAATTCTGCCGCGCGTTTAGACATATTCGCAAAAATCTTTTCTTTCACTTGTTCATCTGCTCCTTTCAATGCCAACATTAGCGACTCTGAAGAAACCTCTCGTAGCAATGCTTGTATACCCCTATCATCCACCTCGCCCAAGTTATCAAACACAAACATTAAGTCTTGTATTTCTTGTGCCAAATCTTCGTCGGCTTCTTTGATGTTTTCCATCAAGTTTGATTCAGTAGCGGTGTCCAAGAAGTTCATAATATCGGCTGCGCACTTTGAACCTCCTAAATCTGTCGCAGCTGAACTAGTTTGATTAGTAAACTGCTTTTCTAAAATATCGTTTAGTTCCTGTAATGCATGAGGCTGAACTGATGAGAGTGATGCTATACGCATTAGAATGTCCAAGCGTTGGCGCTCATCAAAACTGGTCAGTGCTTCAGCTGCCTGATCAGGGTCAAGATAGGCAATAACAATAGATTGTATTTGTGGGTGTTCAAATCGAATTAAATCAGCAACGTTACGGGCATCCATCCAACGTAATGTATCCAGCCCTGCGGTGTTTCCACCATCTAAGATACGGTCAATTAAACCACCGGCCTTGTCTTCTCCCAAGGCGCTCACCAACATATTGCGAATATAACCATCAGCCCCCATACCTAAGGCTGTTTTATTGGTAATCTCCCCCATAAAAAAGGTCATCACCGCTTCAACTTGGTCTTTTTGAATATTCTCAAGCTCGGCCATTGCCGCGCCAATTTTTTGTACTTCTTTTGGCCCCATGTGCTTTAGCACTTCAGCTGCAGCCTCTTCACCCAGGGACATTAATACAATTGCAGCCCTTTGCTCCGCACCAACGTCTTTTATAACTTCATTTTCAACTGCTTTATTGGGCTCATCACTCATTGGCTAACCAAGTTCTCATTACCTGCGCGACCCGACGAGGGTCTTCCGCTACCATCGATTTTACTGCGTCTAACTGTTGCTCATAGCCTGAGTCTGGGCCGGGCAATAATGGATTCGACTCGCCCGTTAACGTAATGTCGACACCGTCACCGCCTTCACCTAGACCTCCTAAACCTAAGTCCCCGCCCATGCCAGCTTCTAATGCCATTAGGTCATCACTTTGACCGCTTGATGCAAGTCCCTTAAATATAGGCCTAAGTACAGCAAAAACAATGAAAAGAACCCCAAGAAGCGCTACACCCAGCTTACCCCACTCTCTAACACTTTCCTTCTCATACCATTCAACCGGAGGAATATCTGCTTGGGTTCTTTCTACAATCGGAGCAAATGCTTGGTTAACAATGGATATGCTATCTCCCCTGACCGCACTGAACCCTACTGCATCTTTAACTAAGATATTGATACGTTCAATTTCTGAATCCGCCAAACGTTCTTTTACAGGTGTAGATTTACCGTCATTATTAGGCCCCAGAGGCACAAGGCGATCATCCACCACCACCGCTACCGAGAGCCGCATTAGTTTACCCACTTGGCTTTTAGTATGGCTGATGGTTCTATCCAGTTCAAAATTACGTGTCGCTTGGCGCCTGACATTCCCATCGCCTGCACCCGCTGCACCACCGCCAGCTCCAGCTTGTTCAGGCACTGTTACTGCCCCAGGAGGTTGATTTGATAAAGCCCCAGGAATTCCAGCAGCGCCACCAGACCCTGAAAATTCATTGAGTGTTTGTTCACTTCTCATGGCAGGCAAATCCGGATTAAACAATTCAGCAGTTTGTTCCGTGATACTAAAATCAATTTCTGTACTGACTTGAACGCGATAATTTCCGAATCCTAAAATAGGTTCCAAAATTCCGTTTATACGATCAACGTATAATTTCTCTACGTTTCGAGAATATTCGAAATTCTTAGCGGCTAACGCTATATCGGTATTTTCATCATCTTGTGATAATAAATTCCCACGCTGATCCACCACCGTCACATCAGATTCTCTTAATTCTGGAACACTGGATGCCACTAGGTGAACAATCGCTGCTACGTTCATTTTTTCCAATGTATGGCCAGAATATAACTCTAAGAAAACAGATGCTGTTGGTTTACGATTATCACCAAGAAAAACCGACCGTTTAGGAATAGCCAAATGCACTCGTGCTGCCCTCACTCGGGTCATACTTGCAACCGTTCGAGCTAATTCCCCCTCAATACTGCGAAAATAGCGCGCTTTCTCCATAAATTGACTAGTACCAAAGGATTGCTCCTTATCTAACAATTCATAGCCCATGGTATTGCCTGAAGGAAACCCCTCTGCAGCAAGTAGCAATCGTGCATCATGAATACGTGATGCCTCGACCATTAACATATTACTGTTAGTATCAATCTTAAATTTAATCTCTTCTTTTTGAAGAAGGTCTGCGACCTGCCCCGCTTCCAAATGACTAATATCTGTATAAAACGGACGGTAATCTGCTTCTTGTGACCACAACACTATCCAGAAACCGAAAGCAACACTGAACGCTAGCCCTACCATTAGCCCAACTTGCTTTAATCCTCCTAAATCACCAAATCCTTCCATAACGGCAAATGATGCAGAGGTAGATTTCGTGGGTTCTTCGATTAAATCATCAGCCATGGGAATACTCGCTTTACTACTAGAAAAAAAACAATATTAACAATACAAAAGGAGGTAATACCTTGAACACATTCTTTTAAATGGACATGTTCATGACTTCTTTATAAGACTCTACTAGCTTGTTTCTAACTTGGATCATGGACTGAAACGCTAGCCCCGACTTTTGATTGGCAACCATAACGCGGGTTATATCAATATTTGGATCACCATTGATATAGCCCGCAGCTAACTTTCCTGATTCCTTTTGGACTTCATTCACAGTATCAATGGCATTTTTAAATACATTCGCGAAATCAGACTGGGGACTTTGCGACGCAGGAGAGACAGAGTTAAGATTACCGCCAATATTTGGCGTCTTATCCATAGAGGCCGCTTGCTCCATTGCTTTCATTTGGGCAAGCATACTATTCATCTTTGTGGATACATCCATCTCATTCACCGCTCTGGTTACGTGTGTCAAAAAACTTACAGTTTATTGATGCTTAACTAGATAGTTTCAATATCCGTGCCACAACCCTTAAGCTACTTCAAAATCAATTCCGGACTCTCTCATTCGTGCTAATTTATAACGTAATGTTCTAGGGCTTATACCCAACTTGCTAGCCGTATTCTTCTTACTTCCCCCTTCTTCCCTTAAGGTTTCCAATATCACTTCAAACTCACGTTGCTTTAAATCCTCACCCAGTCCAGTGGCTGCAGGAACGGCATGCAGTGGTCCCCCATCCATTGTTGAAACGTTTGCGCCCCCCATACCTGTACGTATATTTGAGGTTGCATTAACTGCTGTCTGAAATGGCAAATCATCTTCCGGAATAAAAATATCTTCTTCGGTAATAACCCCACCACTTGCTAAAATCATGGCTCGCTGCATGACATTATCAAGTTCACGAATATTACCTGGCCATTGATGCGCCATAAGTCGTCGCTGCGCAGCTTCTTCTAGAATCCAGGATGCAGGCATGTGTCTATTTTTTGACGCCGCAGTAGAAACAGAATACTTATCCAACAGAATACGCTCGGCTAATGGAACAATGTCTCCCTTTCTTTCACGCAAAGGCTTCCAGCGCAAAGGGAATACATTTAATCGATAAAACAAATCTTCGCGAAACGAGCCATCTTCAACAGACTCTTTCAAATTTCGGTTAGTTGTCGCTAAGACACGAACATCCAATGGAATCATTTTTTTGCCACCGATACGTTCTACTTCGCGCTCTTGTAATACTCGCAATAGCTTTGCCTGCAGATTCACATCCATTTCAGAGATTTCATCTAACAGCAACGTACCGCCGTTCGCTAACTCAAACTTTCCTGCATGACTTTGATGGGCTCCTGTAAAAGCCCCTTTTTCATGACCAAATAATATGGCTTCCATCATATTTTCAGGAATTGCTGCACAATTAATGGCAATAAACGGTTTATCCGATCGGCCTGAATTATTATGAATGAAACGGGCTAACACCTCTTTACCTGTGCCGCTTTCTCCCATTATCATCACGGTAGAATCTGTATTAGCAACCTTTTTTGCCAATTGGAACAAACGAACGGTCTCTGGATCTACCGCTACCGGGTCATCGCTATTTTCAGGCTTTTCTACTGGTAGATGTCGTCGAACGCTTCCCAGTAAGGTCTGAGTAGAAAATGGCTTTTCCATATAGTCAATAGCGCCATTTTGAATTGCTTCCACTGCATTAGAAATGCTGCCATACGCAGTCATAATTAACACCGGTAACTCTGGCCACTCTGTTGCCATTCTTCGTAGCAATTGGTAACCGTCTAAACGAGGCATATTGACATCGGATACCACTAAAGAAACATTGTTCTGTCTCAACAACATCAATGCTTCTTCGCCGTCTGACGCCTGGATCACTGATATATCATCCATTTCCAATGTGTCAACAATGGCTTCTCGCAAATTCACGTCATCTTCTACGACCATCACAAGTGTATTTTGCATCGTTCATTCTCCAAACTTTTAAATCAACAGACCAGACAAATCGTTTAACAAAAAACTAACCAACCGCAATCGCTGGTGCAACCTTCGGAATTACACCGCCACTTACATTGGATTTTTTATGAATATTCAGTACATTTTCAGGCACTGTATCTACAATCACAGGAAACGCTATTGCAATAGAAAGCCCTATTGCCTGACCATTTTCATCAATTCGGTTTTTAATTTTGTGCTCAGCACCATGAGACTTAGCAATCAAGTTCACAACAGCCAACCCCAAACCCGTTCCTGTTGACTTTGTGGTAAAGAATGGTTCCCAAACATTATTCAGAATCTCCTCGTCAATTCCGCCACCGTTATCCAATACCGCAATAATAATTCGACCATGGCGATCCAGCTTTGCCGCTAACGAAACTTTTTTGACGGGAACAGTATGATCGGATCGGTTAGATAGTGCGTGCAGGGCATTTTCAATGAGATTTCCATAGGCACTCGCCAATAAATCAATATTACATTTCAACGAAACGGGTGTTGTAAACGGTTGAGCGGCCAACACCACGCCCTGTTGATGTGCCAATTCAGAGTAGCGGCGTACCAATTCTTGTAGGAACCAATTTACATCAACCTTGTTTTCAATAACGATGCCGCCTTTAGAAAAAATCAACATGTCATTAACCTGACTCTCTAGCTGCAGCAAACGGTCTTTGAGCTTTCCTGCATAACGTTGCTGACGTTCTTCATCTAGCGTTTTACCCGAGAGGTGATCGGCATAAAGCAGGGCCGTCGATAGTGGTGTTCTAATTTGATGAGCCAATGACGCAGTCATCTTTCCCATTTCAGATAATTTGAGGTTATGATTGACTTTCTTTTGCAACGCTCGGGTTTCAGTCAAATCATTTATGACAATAATTTGCCCCGGTTCATTCGCTATAGACTGTGTCGCAAGGCTAACAAAACGGCCATTTTTCAGGGATATTTCGTGACCGTCGGCCATTGTTGGTGAAAAACAGCGGTGAATAATTGATATCCATGATTGCCCTTCTAGTGGGTCTCCTAAGATATTCCTTGCTGCGCTGTTGGCTTCGGTCACTTCACCGGCGCCATCTAGAATCACTACACCAACTGGCATCGCACTAAGAATCGAATCCACCCGCGTCTCTAACTTCTTTTTATGTGAGACTTCTTGAGAAAGTGCGGTATCGGATTCTTCAAGCTCATCTTTCAGTTCAGTTACCCGACCTTCCAGTTCGTGATAGGAGACGGTTAGTTTCTCTGAAAGGCTTTGAAAAAGAGCCAGTGTTTCGTGTAAGTCTGATTCAAATTCTGTATTTTGGTTTTCTGCGTATGCAACCATGTCATGACCCTAGCCGTTAATTTAATGACACCTATAAAACAGTTATTGTGTTTACTGCAAGGGCTAGGCCAGGTTTGATTTCTGGATTTTTTTCAGTGAGTTAGGTGGGATAACCAAATTAGTGGTCAAAGATTTGGCGAGTTTTTCAGCGTAACTTTGTAAATTGGGGAGGTTTATTTTTTGATGGAAGGCAGTATTGTTTTGATTGAGAGCGCCCATTAATCAATATCTCCCGTCAGAAATCGCAAAAAGCAGCATCCATGCTAGCTCGACTTCGGCGTCCTTGCCTCAGACGTTTCTGACGGGAGATATTGATTAATGGGCTTATTGTAAGGTTAATCTTTGTGGGAATTAATAGATTATAAAGCGCGTAAAACAATATTCACTGCCTACCGTTGCCTTTAGGGCTATGATGCAACGCGATGCAAATCGTATTTACGCATTTTTTCCACAAGTGTGGTTCGGCGGATACGTAACTTTTCTGCGGCTCTTGCCACAACGCCATTACAATCATCTAACGCTTGGCGAATTAAATTACACTCTAAATTGCTTAGATATTCTTTTAGGTCGATACCGCTTACTGGCAATAGTGCTGGGGTATCCATATTTACAAATCCAGGCACACCATTTTCACCGTTACCCGTATCGGGTAGTACCATATTCTCGTCTAAGTCATCTACATGACGAAAACGTTTTGGTAAATCAGATACGCCTATTACGCCATATGGATGTGTAATAACGAGGCGCTCTACCAAATTTGCCATCTCCCGTACGTTGCCGGGAAAGTCATGTCGACACAACGCCATAATCGCCGTTGAGTTGAAGCGAATAGAGCCGCGTTTTTCAGTTTCAATGCGAGACACCAGTTCATTGAGTAACAGTGGTATATCTTCTGTACGTTCTCGTAGTGGAGGCATTTCGAGAGGGAATACATTAATTCGATAATAAAGATCTTCTCGAAACGTGCCCTCTTCAATCATTGTTTCAAGGTTTTGGTGGGTTGCGGCTATAACACGAACATCGGCATTCAAGGTTTTGTTTCCTCCTACTCGCTCAAACGTTCGCTCTTGCAACACGCGCAATAGTTTTACTTGCATGTGTAAGGGCATGTCGCCGATCTCATCCAAAAAGATCGTGCCACCTTCCGCCATTTCAAAGCGACCCGGTCTACTGGTCACCGCGCCGGTAAACGCCCCTTTCTCATGACCGAATAATTCGCTCTCTAATAATTCTTGCGGGATCGCTCCACAATTAACCGGGACAAATGGTTTGTGTCTGCGGTGAGAGTGATAGTGCAAGTTTCTTGCAACCACCTCTTTACCGGTGCCGGACTCACCGGTAATCAGTACATTAACGTCTTTATCCGCCACTTGAGTCATCAGCTCTCGCACTTTAGCAACAGAGCGGCTGGTGCCGACTAAGCTGCGAAATAATTGCGTATCTCTTCGCTGGCCTCTTGCTGTGTCGGCTTTGAATTGGCTTTGGTAGACTTGCGCTCTATGCAAGGTATCCATGAGTTTGGTGTAATTGGGTGGTGTTTCCATGCGTGCGATAACAACTTTCTTAATGCAATCTTCGGCATCATCTGCGATAGTCGCATCATCCAGTAGAATCACTGGCAAACTAGGCTCCCACTCCAATACATCGGTAATAACCTTTGCTACGTCCACTGTTGCTCCTAAGATCAGACAACCAACATTTCCCTTGTCTTCACTTTCTACCGCTTCCTTCCAGTTATCACCAGTCGTACCAATGGCGACCTCGCCCACAAAGTCTAATATCACTTTCAGATCGTGACGTCGTTTTTCATCATCGTCAATTACAAGAACTTTAATCTCTTTCCACATACGGGGAATGCCTGCTCCACGGAATGATTATTATTATCTCAGGGATCATTTAGACTGCAAAATGATCAAAGTGACGTTATTTGATCGCTTTTACATCAATTAAAGGTCAGAAACCCCTGTTTGGTCAAATTTATGGCGTGAAAAAGTTTAAGTTTCTACGTTGCGTTAATAGTTTGCTGCGTTATCTTGTTAAACCGAACAAAAACGCTACCAAAGCTTCTAGCAGCTATCGATAAATACGGTCACCCGAAACACATAAGATGTTGATTTGTCGTATTTTTCTGCTTTAATTGTGAAGAAATCAAGATCAATAACAAGATTCCCCATTGCCAAGGCTCCGGAATGATTAATCTTAATCTTCTAATATTCCCCTTCGATCTAGACAAAGCCAAAGACTTTGCAGTTAAAGCAAAAGCAATGAACCTTCGTGTTATTGGCGCCAGTTCTGAAATTACTAACACCCAATATGGGTTGTTAGATGACTTTATCCACCTGCCCTTCATAACAGACCCGACCTTTAACGATAGCTTTCATGCATCATTAGAAAAACATCAAATCACCCATATCTACGCCCCACATGCTGGCGTTTGGATCCATATAAAATGCCTACAATCGGATAACCCTGATCAATACAAATACCATCTGTGTACGCCTGCGCCATTTGAAGCAGACTGGCAAGAATATACTGCCAGCTATGATTGGGCCAACAAAGCATCAGAAGACAAATTAGCGGAAAGGCTAACGGATAAAAAGTTTGCTAGAGAAAAATTAAACCTGAGCCAGTATGCAGGGTTACATAAACAATTCACTAGCATACCAGGACAATGTGACGATAAAAAACTGCTGTCGTTAGCGGCTATTACACGCATATTACCCAAGGGGGATATTGTAGAAATTGGTGTTCTGTATGGCCGATCAGCTTATGCGCTTGGTTGGCTGGCGGAAAAATATAGTATTGGGAGCGTCATCTGTATCGACCCCTGGCAATTAGAAGAGATGGAAGATCAGAGCGAAAAAGCGACCATTTTAAACGCTAGATCAGTAGAAATTGATTCCAAGAAAGTATTCAAGGTATTTATCGCTAACGCTGTACTACTGAACAATATAGGGTACATACGAAAACCTTCAGTTGATGCGATTGATAGCTATAACAGTGCAAAAAAAGATGGCTATCTAGAAAGTGAATACCTCAATAGTTTACCCGTTTCTGGGGGGATATCGTTATTGCATGTGGATGGCAGTCACAAATATGAGGAAGTTTGGAAAGACGTTAAAACCTGGGAGCCTCATATTATTTCTGGAGGGTGGTTACTGTTAGATGACTATGTGTGGTCTTTTGGGAGTGGCCCACAGCAAGTGGGGGATGAACTTCTTACTACAGGAATTTTCGATATCGCTTTTTGTTTAGGCGACACATTATTCCTTAGAAAAAAATGAAAATAGCCATAATGCAGCCTTACTTCATCCCCTACATTGGTTATTTTCAGCTCATCAATGCCGTTGACCATTTCATCATTTATGATGACATCCAGTATACCAAAAAGGGATGGATCAATAGAAACAGGCTCTTGATAAACAATAAAGATGCCTACATAACACTACCTTTAAAGAAGGGTTCAGATTATGCAGATATCAAAGATAGGGACTTAGCTGCGTCTTGGCATTTGGAAAGGAAAAAAATATTAAATCGATTAACAGCCAACTATAAAAAAGCCCCCTACTTCACCAAAACTTATCCCCTCATAGAAAGAATCCTGTTATTCGACAGCGTCAATTTGTTCGAATATCTATTACAATCAATTAGAGTCATATTGAATCATCTAAATATAGACACCCCTATAACCATTAGCTCAACCTTAGACATCGATCAAACGTTAAAAGCACAAGACAAAGTGATCGCTATTTGTAAAAAAACCAACGCCTCTGATTATGTCAACGCTATTGGAGGAATTTCTCTTTATAACAAAGAACATTTTTCTGATCAGGATATTACGCTACATTTTCTTAAAACAGGAAACATTCAATACCAACAATTTGGAAAATCATTTATTGCATCGCTATCAATCATCGACATGTTGATGTTTAACTCTGTTGATAGCGTTATATCTATGATCAATAAAGAATATGAGTTTGTTTAAACACATAAGACTAACCATATAACTACAACGTAAAAATAAACGTAACTATTCAGCGGATCTCCAAGACCGCCCTAAACGGGATGTTATATGTTCGAATGGAAGAAACTTGGATTAGTGTTTAATCCAACAAAAATCAACAACAAGCCTTGGCTGAAAGAATTTGCACAAGCGCCGTCTGTGTTGATGTTTGATGATTTTATTCGGGTTTATTTCTCCTGCAGGCCTCCTGCCGATGAGAACGGTCAATACTCAAGTTATTCTGCGTTTGTTGATCTTGATAGAAAAAATCTATTCAACGTATTAAACGTTAGTGAAAACCCCATTTTAAAACTTGGTGGCCTAGGTGAGTTCGATGAGTTTGGTACCTACCCTATATCTGTTATTCGACATCAAAATGAAGTGATTGGTTATTATGCTGGCTGGACGCGCTGCGAAAGTGTCCCGTTTAACACGGCAATAGGAATGGCTAAAAGCAGTGATGGCGGGATCACATTCAAAAAAATGGGATCAGGCCCCATACTTTCTTACAGTGTTGATGAACCTTTTGTAATGAGCGGCCCTAAAATACGAAAATACAATGACATTTGGCACTTGTTTTACATCGCAGGTAACAAATGGATTATGGTTGACGATAAACCAGAACCCGTTTACAAGATCCGCCTTGCAACATCAACAGACGGTATCAATTGGAAGAAACACAACCAAGACCTCATCAAAAGTATCCTCGAAGTCGATGAGGCACAAGCAAGCCCCGATGTGTTTTTTTCTAATGGGAAGTACCATATGTTCTTTTGTTATCGCTATAGCGCAGGGTACAGAGGCAAAGAAAAGGGTTATCGAATCGGTTACGCTTTTTCTGGCGATCTTATTAACTGGATCCGAGATGACACTAAAGTTGGTATAGATATATCAACGGATGGCTGGGATTCTGAGATGATCAGCTACCCTCATGTATTTGAGCTAGATGGTGACATTTACATGTTCTACCTTGGAAACCAAGTGGGTCGATTTGGATTTGGCCTTGCGCAGTTATCAGGAGAACTTTAAAAATGGGCGATAACACATGAAATGGAAAAAACGTGGCAAGATATTTGACCCAACAGAACACATATTACCTAACCAATGCAGAGAGTTTGCTCAGTCTCCCCAGGCCTTAGTTTTTGACAATTTTGTAAGGATATATTTTTCTACAAGAGAAAAAGACCCGGTAAACGGTAAATATCTAAGTCATGTTGCTTTTGTTGATTTTAAAAAAAACCTTAACGATATTATTCGTGTTTCAAACAAAACAGTTGTAGAACTAGGAGGGCTTGGCTGCTTTGATGAACATGGAATATTCCCCATCAATGTATTACGACATCAAAGTAAAATATATGCTTATACGTGTGGCTGGAGCCGTAGAACCTCAGTGTCAGTAGAGACATCTATAGGATTTGCGACCAGTGATAATCACGGTCTCACATTCAAAAAAAATGGTTTAGGCCCTATTTTATCCTCCTCCCTAAATGAACCGTTTTTAGTGGGTGATGCATTCGTCAAAGTCTATGATGATGTGTTTCATATGTGGTATATGTTTGGCACCCAATGGAAACAGTATTCAGAGAATTCACCTGCCGATCGGACATACAAAATTGGCCATGCAACGTCCATCGATGGTATTGAGTGGCAAAAAGAAGATGGCCGTCAAATCATTCCCGACAAATTGAACAAGAACGAAAGCATGGCGTTACCATCTGTCATTAAAATTGGCGATAGATACCATATGTTTTTCTGTTACCGAGAGTCCTCTGACTTTAGAAAAAATAGTCATCGTGGATATCGGATTGGGTATGCCTATTCCGATGATTTAGTTAACTGGGCACGAGATGACGAAAACCTGAGCCTTGATGTCTCTGACAGGCGTTGGGATTCAGATATGCAGTGCTACCCTCATGTATTTGAATGCGATGATAAAATATACATGTTATACAATGGTAACGAGTTTGGCCGCTATGGATTCGGAATCGCTGAGCTAGAGAGGCTAAGCTAGAGAAAGAGCCTAGAAAAACAATCTAGAGAAATAATCTAGAGAGATATATTGAATTATGAATCAAAAAATCCACTATAAAACAAGCTCGGCCTCCTATGACGATATCCTAAATCATCTGTGGTTCTGTGATGAAAATCATAACCCAAAACTAAGTACAAGGCTTGATATGGCCGACTATGCCAAAAAGCTTTTTGAAAAATCAGTAACTTTTGAAGCGTGGTCAGAAAGTGATCTTATCGGATTAATTGCAGCTTACCTGGATGATGAAAAACAGGGGTTTATCTCTAATGTCAGTATCTCTGGTGAACACATGAAGAAAGGCATCGCAAAAACATTAATACAACACTGTATTAATACCGCAATCAGCAAACGTATTTCTGCCCTATCCTTAGAAGTATCACATGATAACAATACCGCTATAAGTCTCTATAAAAATCTCGGGTTCGAAAATACAGGGGAGCAAAAAACTGGGGTTAAAAACCTCAGTCAAACCACCCCTTCCATCACAATGGTACTTAACTTAGAGGGGCAGCCCTGCCATGAGTAGTCAGCGCAACTACAACGTAGAATTGAAGGACACATCGGATCATAAGTACGCCTACAATTTTGATTTTGATATTATGCATCACTATATGCTTAAATCCTTTTTCCCCTATTTTAAAGAAGGTAATCTTCTAGAACTTGGCAGCTTTAAAGGTGATTTCACACAAAGATTCGCCCCCTTATTTGACGATATAACCTGTATAGAAGCTTCAGATGAAGCCATTAAAAATGCAAAAGAAAAGGTAGGCAGCAACGTCAAGTTGATTCATTCAACGTTTGAGGACACCTCTCTCCCCTGCCAATACGATAACATTATAATGACCCATGTACTGGAACATATTGAAGACCCTGTATCCGTATTAAAACGAGTTAACAACGAATGGTTATCCGATACAGGCCGCTTCTTTTTGGTTTGTCCCAATGCAAATTCGCCATCAAGACAAATAGCCGTAAAAATGGGACTCATAACCCATAACACCGCCGTAACACCCGCAGAAAATGAACATGGGCATCAATGTACTTATACCTTTGATACATTAGAACGCGTTGTCAGAGATGCGGGATTAAAGGTAATCAAAAGAGAAGGTATATTTTTTAAGGCCTTGGCCAATTTTCAATGGGATCAATTATTAAAAACAGACATCATTTCCAAAGAATATCTTGAAGGCTGCTATCAACTAGGGCATCAGTATCCCGACTTATGCTCAAGCATATTTCTGATGTGTGAAAAAGGAACATGATTTCGAGACGCACACTCCTTTCTCCAAGGGAAGCATAAAATCAAGCCACATCACTCATTCACAACCTTATCTAAAGCCAAGCTAGGGATAAACTCATCAAACTTAATCACATGTTGATCACTTCGTTGAATATCATCATGGTATAGGTAAGTATTTTCAACGGCATCGACGATACCCATATGTTTATCCGTATTAAAATAGGTCTTAGTAATATCCAGATTTTCCATTTGCTCTTGTATTTTTAATCGATATTCAACATCCTCAATCATCTTAATCGCTTTATTGAGGTAATCACCCATGTCTTTTGCAATAGAATCTTCTGGTGCTCCCATATATCGCAACATCAACGCATCAACAGAACCCTCCGTCGTATCTGATTCCAACACAACCATCGGCATTCCCATTTTCACAGAGTCAATATTGCCATTACCATTGTTAAAAGGAAACTGTCCAAAATGAATATCACATACTCCCAGTGTTGCCATGTAATTACGATAGGTTTTTGGCTGATGGATCACAGTATTAGGGAGACGTTTCTTAATAGATTCTTCAAATAAGCGACAACTCATATCTGTCAAATAGGGAAAAAAATTAAACTCTATTGCCAATTTACATTTATCACTAATTTTTTCTAACAATGATATAAAGGGATCACTAATTTTCATAGCAAATGACGGAATCGCCACTTTAACAAGACCAGGATTTTCTCCTCTAAGCTTTTTCGTGTTTTCATGCAGGGATGCCGTATCTCCAGGATCTCTAAACACATACTCCCCCGACTTTAACCATATTATTTTTTCAGTAAAGCATGTCCCGTCTCGAATCAAACCATCATCCATGATCACATAGTCCATTTCAGGCATCCGACTAGGCGCAGGGTGGCCAAGCACCATCATCTGAATAGGAGCTAATCGTAAGGTGGCCAAGGGGATCACTGCATTCTGCATACCTAAACTAGAATACAAAATCATATCGGGCTTCTGCTTTAAGATAATCCCCACGCATTTTTTCATTTCTCTTACATTATCAGGAAAACATACAACCTTATGAAAAGCATTATGGACATTTTCATGTATGCGCCCCTCTACCCCCATACCAACAACATTAAACTTCTTCTTTAAGGCATGAAACGACTCGCCAAAGCAACGAAACATGGCATGTTTAAGATCCATTTGTTCCATCATAATAACAAGGGTCGGCTTTTCTACGATTTTTCTTTTAGCGGGTAACGCAGGTTCATTCACACCTTTTGAAAGAATCCACTTTCGGTACGCTTTATTAATCACATTTTTTGCATCATGTTTTTTGACTGTACTTGCGTATGTTGTATACATCCAAGCAGGGCCAACAAATGCCAAGCAATAATCATCAAGTTCAAGTTCGATCTCGCCATCTGCCATCATATCCAACAACGCTTCACGCCGCTGGTGGATATCATGATCAACGTAACAGGTTAACGTAAGCGCATTAATTAATGTATATTTAACGATGCTTTGATGATCCCTCATAAAGTCAGCAAAAGGGAGTTGAACATCGGAGTGTACAGACCATAAAAACAACATCTTTCGATAGCTATAAATATTTACATTCTCTTTTTGCTCTTCATCCGCCTCACTTTGACCAATTAGATGCCTTATAACATGATCTGCATTTTTATAAGGTGTCATCGCAAGAATAGTTGCGAAGTTCCTGCCGAAATAGGAAATTGAACGAAATCCATTTTCGGTTAATAAGAAACCCTCATCTAGAAATAACTGAAATGTTGCTGAGACAAATCGACAATAAACATAAATCAAGGATTGATCATCAAGATTAGAGAAAACCTCATCTTTTTTGCTCCGATGCACTGAGGTTTCTTGCAATATTGACAGAAATTTTTTATATGCTAATTCGAATTCTCTATGCCTAACTAATGACTCATATGTATCTAGCTCTTTCAAAATCCCCATGAACACTCCGTTTCATATTTGACATTGATTTCCCCGTCACGATGGAAACCAAGGTACTAACAATATAATCTATTGATTTTTCAGTTAAATGATTATGGTAAGGCAACCCCACCATGCCTTCGTTTAGCGATTCTGTCACCTCTAATTGATGACTTCCCTGATCACCACAAACCTTTACCCCATCAAATGCGGGGTGTTTATGAAGCCCTGGTGTATACCATTGTCGTGACGCTATTCCACACTGCCGAAGTTTCTCCGTCACATAAACGGCATCTACGTTCAATTCTTTATTAATGATAAGAGCTGCCGCTGATTGAAATCCTGTAGGCATTAAAGTAACAGCATCACCTAAATGCGCCGATGCTCCCTGTATCGAAAAAAGATCACTGTATTTTGACACGTACTTTCGATACAACTTTTGAATGTTTTTTCTTCGTTGTTTCAATAACGACCAACGCGAGAGCTGTGCAAGCCCAACAGCAGCGTGGTACTCACTCATTTTATAATTACTACCGACTTGAGTAATAAGACCATCTGAAAAGCCAAAATTACTTAATGCTCGAATATTTTTCGCGCCTCCGTCAGAGGGCGATACAACAACACCACCCTCTCCAACACCAAAGAACTTCGTCGCATGAAGGCTAAAACACGTATGATGATATGTTGATATTTTTTGATCACAAATGGCAGCAGCGGCGTCCATAACAACACGCAGCCCTGTTTCTTGACAAAAAACATCCCATTCGCCGTTAATATACGGCATTCCCAACGTACATACTGGAAGTACCGCTGCAACGTCAACATGAGAAATTGCTTCTTGAGCAATTTGTGGCGTTAACATCCAACTATGTTTGTCGACATCAACAAAAACAGGCTCATATCCCGCTCTAATGATCGCAGTAACGGTTGCAGCAAAGGTAAACGATGGCACCATCACCTTGCTTCCTTTCGGTAAATCTAAAGAAATGAGCGCAAGTTCTAATGCTGATGTTCCTGAACTACAAGCGACAACTCTCGATATATTGGACAATTCGAGATGAAAAGCGCGATCATTTATCCCTTTTTCAAAAAGATCTAACAAAGGCCCTTGATTGCTATACCATTGATTGTGATCAATCTGCGCAAGATAGCGAGAAAACTCTTCATATTGGGGCATATCCGGTATAAGAAAAGGAACGTTATTTTTATTGAACTCAGCATTAATCAATTCAATGTTCCTCTTTTATGTCAGGCGCTATATCTGGAATATTATAGCTGAGATGCTATATCCAGATATTTTACGGCCCCATGTTTGGTATTTTTTAAAGCAATACATTCATCTTTTAATTGAGATGACCTCTCTTCACAACGAGAAACAACCTCACGATAAACTACCATCAATGCTTCTAACTCATTCTTCAACTGACCAGTATCGCTACGACTATCTTGCATTGGCTCTTGGGATGACTCTTGCAATAATGAGACCGTTTTCTGGACACAGTCTTTAATTTCCTGGTCTAATACAAGCAACAGGTGATATTGTTTTTCTTTCAAAGCGCTTTCGAGCCGCTGTCTTAACGCTACTAAGTCTCCAATTATCATAAGTACTTAACTCGACGTCTCAAATATCGCAGTTGCCTCGTCTTTTATACCTTCCCACCCTGTTTTTACTTCTCTCACAAGCCCTATCACCTCGTCAACCATAGCGATATCATTATCCTTGGATGCTTCAAACAATCGCCGTGACATATAATCGTATAATGCATCCAAGTTCTCAGCGACTTCTCCACCTTTTTCTTTATCTAAAAAGCTTTGCAAGCCTCCAATAATGTTAATTGCGCGCCCTAACGTGTCCCCTTTACCGGAAAAATCTTTCCGCTCCATGCAACCTTTTGCCCGTGCCATATTTTCAATGGCGCCTTCATATAGCATTTGAATAAGCTGATGGGGGTTTGCACCTTCTACTCCCGTTTGCTTATTGACAGCAGCGTATTGATTTGCCGCTTTATTTGTGTACATGGTTTTCTCCTAAGTCAATCATTACATTTCGTTTTCCAATACCTGCTTCAATTTTCTCGACTACTTTCTCGACTATTTCTTCGAATTGTTTAGTGCATCAAACTGTTGTGTTAAAAAGTCACCCGTACTGTTAAATTGCGCCACAATCGCATCCATAACAGAAAACTGTCGCCGCAGTCTCTCTTCTACTGATGTCAAGCGATCGGCCAATGCTATTCGTTGTTCAGAGATATCAACAAGCTGGATCTGGAATGTTGCTTCACGGGTAGGAATCACCCCACCCGATTTTAAAAATTCGTTCAGTACGCCATCCATTTTTTTGGCGACGCCATCGTCACCAGCAATAAGATTAGCCACTTCATCAAACTCTTCATTAAGCGCTTTAGACAGCACCGTACTATCGAGTTTTAGTTCACCACCTTCTCCAACAGTAACGCCAATTCTCGCTAAACTTGTATAGGTGTCACTATTATTATCGCCTACAACCGACTGAAGCACCCGTCTCATTTGGGTTTCAACTGACCGTGCAGTAACATCCCCTGTCAACAGTCCGGCTTCATTTTTTTCTATATCAACATCGGTTAGAAATTCATATGTCGTATTAAATGAATTAAACGCATCAACAAAGCTGGCAATTTTATCCTTTACATCGGCAATATCTGATGCAACATTTAGGTTATGAGTATTGCCTGGGTCTGCCGAAACAGCGGTTAACGTCACACCTGAAATTACACCAATAAATACGTTAGTAGCACTTGATGCAGTAAAGCCATCAACCTTTATCGAGGCGTCTACGGCTAAATCAAGCGAATTAAGGTTGGTATTTATCAATGCCGACAAACCAGCATCGTCTGCATCATTCCCATCGGCATCACCGGTTACAGAGACAGTAAAACCATTCTCTGCTCCCGTTTTATCGGAGGTAAACACCAGCTTAGATACGGTTTGCCCTGCATTTAAAGGGTCATCCACCGTCAATATACTGGCTGTAACACCTTTGTTATCGGCAGCATCATTAATAGCATCACGAATCCCCGTCAATGTGTTATTCAGCCCGCCAGCTATCGTTACCGTGAACGATTCAGCACCCACCCCTATGGTAAGGTCACCTGCACCAACAGCGGCATCAGCATCGGTATAATCACCCGAAACCATCTTCTGGGCACTCGCCAAAGCCAAAACTTCAATATCAGTAGAACTTGGAACGGCAGCGTTGGATGCGGAAGCAGTAAATACACTATCTTGGCTGGAAGTGGCTGTTCTAGAAGAGAATTCGTTAAGAGAGGTGAGCCCACTTAAGGCGCTTTGAAAGCTACTTAATGCTCCTTTTAATGAAGTGTAGGCAGAGATATCCGCTTGAAGCTGTATTTCCTTCAAGTCTAAACGATTTTTAACGGGAGCTTCTTCAGCTGCAGTTAATGTCTTGACCAATAGATCAACATCAATACCTGAGCCTAACCCGCCAACCTGGATTGTCGCCATGATAATACCTCTAAAATAAGGACGCCATACCTCTATATCGTCCGGTTCCTGTACTCCTTTATAGTAGCAATGAATTAATTTGCAAATATTAGACCAACTTAAT
>CAJXXT010000073.1 GCA_913063495.1 uncultured Gammaproteobacteria bacterium
GCGCAGGTACCTGGTGGCATGCTTACCAATATGGAAAGCCAGCTCAGAGAGCAAGGTGCAGGCGATAAGCTTGATGATGTATTGGAAGAGATCCCTCGTGTACGTAAAGACCTTGGTTACATTCCTTTGGTAACGCCTACATCACAAATTGTAGGTACCCAGGCTGTGTTGAATATACTGACAGGCGAGCGTTACAAGACGATCACGAAAGAAACAGCCGGTGTTTTAAAAGGCGAATATGGCAGTGCTCCTGCTGAATTTAATAAAGAGCTACAGGAAAAAGTGTTGGATGGTGCAGAAGCCATAACATGTCGTCCTGCAGATAACATTGATGACGAGATGGATAAACTGACTGAAGAGCTGAAAGGTTTAGCAGCAGAAAAAGGCATCAAGTTAGCAGAGAATGTGATTGATGATGTGCTTATCTATGCATTGTTCCCGCAGGTAGGTCTTAAGTTCTTAGAAAATCGTGGAAACCCTGATGCATTTGAGCCTGCACCGACATTAGAAGATGCAGCGGCTGTGACGTCAAGTCCAGCAGCCAAAGCGACAGCAAGTGCTGGCAATGACTCTGGTGTATATACGGTGACCGTAAGCGGTCAGCAGTATGTTGTTCAAGTGGCAGAGGGTGGAGATGTGACTTCGGCTGTGCCAACGGGCACGCCTGTTTCTGCACCTATGCAAGCACCGGTTCCTGTTGCGGGTGAACCCGTTGCGGCGCCGTTGGCAGGTAACATTTTTAAAGTGTTAGTTGTAGCGGGTCAGCAAGTTCAAGAGGGTGATGTTGTTGTCATCATGGAAGCGATGAAGATGGAAACTGAAATCCGTGCGGCAAAGGCGGGCACTGTTGTTTCTGTTAGCATTAAAGAAGGTGACGCGGTTTCCGTTGGCGACACCATGTTGACGTTAGGTTAAGAGGTCTGTTCGATGGATAAACTAATTAACCTATGGCAGAGCACCGGCTTTTATCATATTGAAGCTGGTCAGTTGGTCATGATTGTAGTGGGTTTGGTACTTCTTTGGTTGGCGATTAAGAAAGGCTTTGAACCTCTTCTTCTTGTGCCAATTGGTGTTGGTGGTATTTTGTCGAATATCCCTGCGGCAGGGATGGCTGAATCAGCCATCTCTCATGCGTTACACTTTGGCGATGCGGCATTACAGGCCAAAATGTATGCCTTGTTAGAGGTAACAGCAGATACACCGTATGACGATATTAAAGCGGCCGTTTATGGGGCAGGGCCTGCTGTTCACGACCAAGTGGACTTCTTAGCGAAGCAAGCAGGGCATGGCGACGGATTGCTGTATATGATCTATACGGTTGGCTTAACAACAGGCTTGTTCCCGTTATTGATATTTATGGGTGTAGGTGCGATGACAGACTTTGGTCCGTTACTGGCGAACCCTAAAACGTTGTTGTTAGGCGCTGCAGCCCAGTTTGGTATCTTTGCTGCTTTGTTGGGAGCTCTCGGGCTTTCAGTTTTGGGTATTGTTGACTTTTCGTTAGCGGATGCTGCGTCCATTGGTATTATTGGTGGTGCGGATGGCCCAACGGCGATATTTGTTGCCAGTAAACTGTCTCCGGATTTACTAGGGGCGATTGCTGTTGCTGCCTATTCTTATATGGCATTGGTTCCAATGATTCAGCCTCCTATTATGCGAGCGCTTACAACAGAGGAAGAGCGCAAGGTGGTGATGCATCAGCTCCGCCCGGTTTCTCAAACAGAAAAGATTATATTTCCGTTGTTGGTGCTTGTGATGGTGGCGATGTTGTTGCCTGATGCTGCTCCGCTACTGGGTATGTTTTGTTTTGGTAATTTGATGCGTGAATGTGGTGTGGTGGAGCGTTTAAGTGATACTGCTCAAAACACATTGATCAATATCGTTACAATAGGGTTGGGCTTGGCTGTTGGGTCTAAGCTAAGTGCGTCTTCTTTCTTGGTTGTAGAGACTTTGGGTATTCTTTCGTTGGGGTTAGTTGCTTTCTGTATTGGTACCGCATTTGGGGTAATGATGGGTAAGTTGCTTGCTAAAGTGTCAAAGGAGCCGATCAATCCTTTAATAGGTGCTGCGGGTGTTTCAGCTGTGCCTATGGCTGCTCGGGTGGCTAATAAGGTTGGGTTGGAGTCTAACCCTCAGAACTTCTTGTTAATGCATGCAATGGGGCCTAACGTGGCGGGTGTTATCGGATCTGCTGTTGCGGCGGGCATTTTGCTTAACTATGTAAATTAGTTAATTAGTTAAGAAGCAAGAAATAGCAGACATAAAAAACCGCAGATGATCTGCGGTTTTTTATGTCTGCTATTTCTTGCTAGGAAATTACGCAGGTACCAATCTAAATCGCTGAGGGTTGTTACGTAGCTCGGATGCACGTTTTGTTCTGACTTCATCAACCACTTTACGTAAAGATTCTGCTACGAAACGAATGTCTTCGCCGAGGCCTTCACTGATAAACTCTGGTGTATGGCCGATCATATATAGACATTCGATAAACTTGATTTTGATATCGTCTGCGACCATGCCAAAATTGAAACATGCAATTTTGCGTCGACACTGCTCGGGAGGACGGCCATTGGCAGGTTCTTGCTTCAATGAATAGAGGTGAGGGGGCATTTCGTAGAAATCCAGCAAGTCCGCTACCTGCTTGCCACGAGCGAGGTTAAGGAATTTTTGCTGCTGGATGTCTTCCAACTCAATTAGTAAATCTGTTAGTTCGTAATCAATCACTGTTTGACTCCCTCATGAAGTCCATGCAAGTGTATATGCAATGTGTACTTCTGTATTGTTTTTGTAAGTGTGTGCGCTGTTACACAAGGTACCATACTTTTTAGTCACAATAGAACTAATGTCTGGTTAGTCAGTGTACAAATCCTAGTCGATTGAGGTTGTGTGGGTGGGAGTGGTAAGGGGGAGAGGTTTAAAAAACACTTTCCTCATCGTCATCTGCCTGGTCTTTGAAGACACGCGTTTTTTTCCAGCTCTCATTATTTGTGCTGGTGGGAGGCGCTTTCACGGCAGGTGCCAGTGTTGAGCTCTGGCTCTTGATGCTGTCACTTGTCAGTTGTTTTGTGGGTGTTGGGTTTGTTGGTGTGATGGGTATTTCTTTTGCCACTGTTGGTGGCTCGGGGAAATATTGTGAGATGTAACCCTTGGCTTGCTCAATGAGTTTAGGAATGTGAGTTTCCACAAGCTCGGGCAGGTAGGGGACCTTTTTCCAAGTTTCTGCTGAAAACCCTTTTTCACCAAACATCCAGGTATACAGCGCTATGTTGATAGTTACCAATAGTATGGCAATAAGTACTATCAGTGTTCGAGATTTCTTAGGGGGAGCTTGTTTGGGTTTGGGTTGTAGTCGCTTTGGGGCCTGTGTTGGTTTTGGTGGGGCAGGGGTATGATTTAACTCTTCTTTAACATCATCAAATGTCTGGGCCCGGTGTTCGGGGGTTCTCTCAAGCATATGTTTGATGAGCTTTTGAAGGTGTTTGGGCATTTCATGCCAATAGTCATGAATGACCAGAATGTTTTTGTCCCACTCGGGTAGGTTACCCGTTAATAACTGGTAGAAAATAACACCGGCAGAAAATACATCGGCAGCCTGAGACGGAGGTTCTCCATCCGCTTGATACCAGCTTTTTTCTTCTGATAGGCCGTAATGTAAGGCAAAGCCAAAATCCATCACTTTGACTTGGTTGTTCTCATCAAACAAAATGTTTTGAGGGCGTAAGTTGCCGTGATAAATACGGTTGTTATGCGCAAAACACATGGCGTCACATATTTGTTTGGCAATACGAGTGAAGTTTTCGGGTGTTAGTGGTTTAGCCATACGCCCTTGTAAACTTCCCCCTGAGAGATACTCCATAACAATAATAAAGATTCTGTCGTTGCGGGTAACCCCTCGGATATTGATGATGTTAGGGTGTTTTAAACGAGAGAGTAGTTCTGATTCACTGTACCCAGAAAAGTCGTTGATGCGTTTTTTGAGTACCATCAAGGAGTTGTCTTCTCTGTTTTCATAGAGAGATACGGTGCTGTAGTCCGTTTCTTTTATGATGTCGAGAAGGCGAAATTTTTCTTTAGGGTCTTGGAATGCTGCTTTGGCATCTTGTTTCTGTTCTTGTTTTAAATGGGCCCCTTTGACAGACTTTAACAGCAGAGAAATAAGCGCTTCAGCGGTGGGCCGATCGGTGCGTTCATCCGCAAGACACTTCATGGTGATTTTATCGATGGCAGCGGGTAAGTTTTTATTAAAATGAGATGGTGGCGGGTAACCTGGCTTAAACATCTTTTGGGTGAACATTAGATACATAATGACCCCAAGGGAATAGATGTCGCTAGCTTCTGATGCGTGAACCGCTCCAAGGTGCTGCTCTGGGGCCATGTACGACAGAGTGCCAACGGTGAGGCCTTCTTCAGAGGCTTGGCTTAATTCTGTGTCTTCTGAAAAAATCCTGGCAATACCAAAGTCCACAACACGAGCATTGTTTTCACCATCTATCAGGATATTACCCGGCTTGATATCTCTGTGAATAACGCCATTTTTATGGGCATAGGAGAGAGCTTTGGCTATTTGGATGATGATGCGTAATTTGCGCCGACTATTTAATACGCCACCTTTTAATGCCTCTTTAAGGGTGTCGCCCTCGACAAAATCCATGGCGAAATAGGGCATATCCTCATCGGTAAGCCCTTTGTCGATAACACGAATAATATGGGGATGATCAAGGCGTGCCACTATCTGTGACTCAGCCTCAAACATTTGACGTGCTTCAGGTGTCTCAGAAACGGCAGCTTTGAGTACCTTTATAGCTACCAGGCGATTAAGTGATGTTTGGATTCCTCGATAGAGGACTGCCATTCCGCCTTCGGCAAATTTCTCTAATTGTGAATATCCCTGAAGTTCCATGAGTGCCTAAAATGTTGCCTTTGGTTAGCTTTATACATTTTAAGCGTAGATGGTATTCGTATAACTGCGATATTTTTTAGGTTTTGAGGGTAAGTTTGGAATCTCTGTCGAGAGGGTGTTATGGATTATCTATCAGTCGTTTACGGATGACTTCTGTAAATACATTTATGTGCTCTGGGGAGGCGTTTAAACAAGGGATGTAGTGATACTCCTTACCCCCAGCATTTATGTATGTGTGGCGGTTTTCTTGATCAATTTCTTCAAGGGTTTCCAGGCAATCGACCGAAAATGCTGGGCAGACCACGTCAATACGTTTATGCGCTTGTTGGCCTAGTTCTTTGAGCGTTTGATCGGTGTAGGGTTTTACCCATTCTTCACGCCCAACACGAGATTGAAAAGACAGCATCCATTGGTCATTTTGTAGTCCTAGTGCTGTCGCTGTGAGTTGTGCTGTTTCTTTGCATTGCTCTGGGTAGGGGTCACCTTCATTCTGGTAACGTTCGGGAATACCGTGAAATGAAAAGAGTAACGTTTCTGGTGTGCCGTGCTGCTGCCAATACTGTTTGATGCTGTTGGCGAGGGCGTGGATATACGTTTTTTCTTGGTAATAATGACGGACAAAGCTTAGTTCGGGGACGTCGGTGTCATTTTTTAAGGCTGACGCGACGGCATCTAATGCTGCCCCGGTTGTAGTCGCTGAATATTGAGGGTAAAGCGGCAGGATAATTAGGTGTTCTACCCCCTGACTTTTGAGTTGTTTAATGGCTTGTTGAATGGATGGATTGCCATAGGTCATTCCTAGCGCTACAGGAATATCTTGCTGATATTGCTCTTTGAGCTGTTGAGCCAGTGCAGTGACTTGATTTTCACTGTGGGTTCGCAGAGGCGAGCCCTGTTCTGTCCAGATGCTCTTATAGTTTTTTGCGATGACCCTGGGGCGAATAGGCAAAATAATGAGATGTAATATAAGCCACCATAGAGGGCGAGCTGTATCGACAACGCGTATATCCCACAAAAACTGTTTTAAGTATTTACGTATTGCCGGGGGAGTTGGTGCGTCAGGGGTTCCAAGGTTTATCAGCAGTACGCCAAACGGTAGGTTGTCTTTGGCCAAAGGAGGGAGCCTTTTATGATATTGATGAATTGAGGGGCTATTGTAATGAAACTCAGGTGAAGAAACTATTATAAAGAAACTATTATAAAGACGGATTGCCCCCTGTGAAATTGATCTGGATTAATCCATAATCCTTGAAAATCGAGGCAACGTCGGATTCCGCGAGACCATATTTGCTTTTTGGTTATACTGATGTGTCGTGATTACCGTCTTCATTCAAACGTGAGAATAGCACCATGGAATTTCCCAAAATCGGCAATATGGCCCCAGCATTTAGCCTACAAAATCAAAATGGCGATAAAATCACCCTGAAAGATTATCGAGACAAGAAAAATGTGGTGGTGTATTTCTATCCTAAAGCATCAACACCGGGTTGCACTGTGCAAGCTTGTGGCATTCGAGATACAAAAAAAACGTTTGCTAAGTTGGATACGGTGGTTTTAGCCCTTAGCCCTGATCCTGTTGCTAAAATATTGAAATTTGTGGATAAACAAGAATTAAATTTTGATTTGTTATCAGATGAAGGTCACGTGATAGCTGATAAGTATGGTGTTTGGGGTTTGAAGAAATTTATGGGTCGTGAATATGATGGCATTCATCGCATTACCTTTATTGTGGGTAAGGATGGCCGTTTAAAGCATGTAATGGAAAAAGTAAAAACTAAAACTCACCATGATGATGTGATTAGTTGGGTAGAAGAGAACCTATGACCGATTCTGTGACAAAGCCTATGACGGGACTCATAACAACTACCAAACCGACCTTATGGCATTGCCATTATTCACGTTCGTTACGTGCTTTATGGGCGCTGGAAGAGATGGGGATGGATTATGATGTGGTGGAAATGCAATTTCCACCAAGAGTACACCAGCCTGATTATAAAAAGATGAATGTGCTAGGTACCGTGCCATATTTTGTTGATGGTGATGTACATATGACGGAGTCCTCTGCGATCTGCCATTACCTAGTGGAGAGATATCAGCAGCATGACTTCGGTGTGCGCCCGGATCACCCGGAGTTTGGTGATTACCTCAATTGGTTGTATATGAGTGATGCAACATTAACGTTTCCGCAGACGTTGGTGATTCGCTATACGCAGTTTGAGCCAGAAGACCGACGTTCTCCTCAGGTGGCTGATGATTATCGTAAATGGTATTTGGCACGTTTACGCAAGCTGGATCAGCACCTGGAAAATAGGGAGTATTTGTGCGATAACCGCTTCACTATTGCCGATGTTACCGTGGGTTTTGCATTGTATTTTGGTGATTGTGAAGGACTGGGTGAGGATTATAGCCCTCAGGTTAAGGCATATTTAGCCAGGCTCGTTGCACGTCCAGCATTTCAAAAATCAGCGTTGGTAGGGGAGTCTTTAAGCCCGTTTAAGCACCCTGAACTGTGGAATAAAACCAAATAAAAAAACGGTGCTCTTACCGATCTATTTTTATAGGTCTATTTTTATAGAAGCAATGAACTACACTTAATGGCATAGATGTCTAAATGGTCTTTATGGTAAATAAAGGCCAATAAAATCAATGCATTAAGTGGTGTTAGTGTTGTTTCAATATGTTCGTTGTTTGAGTGTTAGGTTATTATTGTTGCTAGCGCCGCTTTTCGGGTGTTTCAGCGGAGCAATAACAGCTGAACCAATGTTGTTGGACGGTACGCAGGAGCGGTACGAGCTTGGCTATTATCTGGATACGCTGGAAGATAAACAAGGGCAGTGGTCGCTTGATGATGTGACTTCTTCATTGGTTGCCGAAGAGTTTATTCGCAGTGACTCTGTGGCTCCAAGTTTTGGCTTTACCTCATCTGTTATTTGGGCTCGTTTTCAGTTAAAAAATACCCAAAATTCACCTCAGACCCTTTTGTTACAGATAGACTTCCCTTTATTGGAGAGGGTTCAGTTATTTACACCGGAAGTGACAGGGTATTCTGTTCGCTCTAGAGGAATTGCATTCCCGTTCAGCCACAGAAATAATAATCATCGAACCCATGTGTTTGAAATAAACATTGAACCAAATTCAACAGCAACGTATTACATGAAGGTCGATGGTGATGAAACGATTCAGTTGCCCGTTCATTTGTGGGAACCGGAAGCGTTAGCGCAACATGAGACCTATGAGCAATATGGGCTTGGTGTATATTTTGGCATTATCATTGTCATGTGTTTCTACAACTTCTTTTTGTTTGTTTTCGTTCGTGATGTTAGCTATCTGTATTATGTTATTTATATCACTTTTTTTGGTCTTTTTACCCTGTCTCAAAATGGTTTGGCATTTCAATTTTTATGGCCTGATAGTGTATATCTTGCAAAGTGGTTTAACCCTATCGGTTGTGGTGTTGTGTTAATTTCGGTTTTGTTCTTTGCTCGGAATTTTTTACAAACGACGGTGTATTCCCCTTTCATAGATAAATTATTAATATTTGAGGCGATGTTGACGGGACTGATTTATGTGGGGGTGGGGGTTTCTCAATATCAATATAGTGCGTCGATGGCAGGGGGACTGTCGATGCTGGTGGTTGTTACGATTATTGCCGCATCTTTTCATTGTTTGAGACAAGGTTATTTGCCCGCAAGATATTTCTTAATAGCATTTGCATCGGTAATTGCTGGCGTTATTTTATTTGCTCTTAAAAGCTTTGGTCTTGCTCCAGCCAATTTTGTAACAACATATAGTATTCAAATAGGCTCTAGTCTTGAAATTATCCTTTTATCCTTAGGATTGGCATCTCGCATTAACACCCTAAAACAAGAGAAGCTGTTTGCGGAAAAGAATGCATTGGAGGCTGCTCTTAGCGCAAATCGATTAAAAGATAATTTTATGTCGACAATAACACATGAACTATTGACCCCTATTAATGGTATTCAACTCAGTTTGTCACTGTTAGAAAACGAGGTTCGTGAAGATGAGCGAAAAGAGTTTCTAGCGACAGCAAATGATTCAACTCGACATTTATTAGGGTTGGTGGAGTCAATGTTTGCATTTTCAGAAGCTCGACGGGGCACCATGAAATTGGAGCATAAGAAACTCGATTTTCATGCTCTTGTGTTTGGCATTGTTGAACAATTTGAAAGTGTGGTTGATAAGGAAAAAGTGAGTATTGTTCTGAATTGGGAGAAAACAACACCTCACTGGATATGGGGGGACAAAAACAAGCTGACGATGATTGTGTCTCAGTTAATGAAAAATGCCTGTATCTATACCAGTGACGGTGAAATTATATTAGGTTGTACTATTTCTAATGATGGCAGCTCTAATAATGCCACTTCTAATAAGAGAAACGATATACTGACACTTTCAATTGCTGATACCGGTATTGGTATTAGCCAAGATATACAGAGTAAAATTTTTGAAGAATTTACCCAGGCGGATAACTCTATAAAACGAAAATATGGAGGCATGGGGATTGGATTAAGTATTATTAAAGATATCCTTAGTCTTATGAATGGTACGTTGGAACTTGAGTCTGAACCCAAAAAAGGGGCTGTGTTCACATTAAAAATACCCATAGAAGTACTTAATGGATGTGACATTGTGCCTCTTGATATTAACAAAGTGTATGGTGTTAGAGGCCGGCATTCTAAGCAAGAAAAAATATTGGTTGTTGAAGATAACTCCGTAAATATGAAATTGTTGTGTAAAGTGTTGGAGAAAGCGAACTATTTACCATTAAAGGCGATTCAGGGTGAAGAAGCTCTAGAGTTACTTCAAAAAAACTCAGATGTTGTCGCGGTATTAATGGATTGTCAGATGCCGGTTATGGATGGGTTTGAGGCAACCAAGCGGATTCGACAGTTAGATCAATTTAGAGAATTGCCCATTATCGCCGTGACAGCCAACATTTCCGAGTCAGACCAGCAACGGTGTCGAGATGTTGGTATGAGTGACTACTTGGCTAAGCCGGTGAAAGGGCCGTTTATTTTATCGGTGTTAACAAAATGGATTGGAACTTAAATATCACTATTTAAACGTTAATACTTAAAAACTAAATGGATATGGCGCTGAATTTTATCCAAAAAAAAGAGCGAACTGTAGTTACAGTCGCTCCAATTACGTATCCGTCGGCACACAGAATATTGTGTTAGTCACTTCCCCCCAGGGAATGATGTGTTACGTTGAAAAGAAGTATACGTACTATTTCCTCTTGCTGCATCTGGTTTGATGTAGCGTATTGTTACTGTTGGTTGATCGTTAGTTGGTAAAGGTGTTTTTGCTACTTGGAAACCCATTGTTGACCCTTGTTACCGCTGTATCGATAGAGCTTAGCTTGTCGGCCTTTCCCCCAGAATGCTCCAGAGATGCCGAGCGTAAGCGATGGATCTTGTGATACGCGGTAAGAGTTATTGCTACCTCTAATCCATGTAATAGCTTGGTTGCTATTGCAGGCGACTAATACCATATTTCGATAGGGCCGAAGAGAGCGGGTGGCTCCAATGCACAGCGTATTCTGAGCTGCCAATTGCAGCTTACCGCCGTTATCTTGTTGCCATTGTTGGCTATCGTTATTAAGGCAGCTATTTTGTTCAATAGTTGCACCTTCTGATAAATCGTTATTTTTAACGTTTAAACAGAAATTGTGTCCGTTCATTAGCTGCTCGCTAGGAGTGCTAGTGATCGTGGTGTAAGTTGGCATTGGTGTATTGTTTGAAACCCATTGACCTTGGGTTGTGTCAAAAGCGTAGTTAACCCAGGGAGTGGATGCATAACCGCTGTTGGTTCGGGTTTGGGTGAGCTGTGTTTGCTGGTAACCATTTTGTGGTGTAGCAAAGGTAAAAAAATCACCAAACTCACTCTCACAGACTTCTTGCCCTTCGCTAAAAGGGCCTATGTTACTGGTGATTTGCCATTCTCCATTATCGCTAGCTCTACAGGCATATGGCTGGTAGTTAGTGCATTGAACCGAGTCAAAACGGTTATTTTGGTTAAGTAAGGCGCATTGGTTATTATTTGATGATGGCTGATTATTGTCCCAGCTCCAGATGGCTGCAGTGAGGCGTTCATCGTTAGGTGTCAGTTTATCCAAGCCGATGGTACTTAGACCACAAGCAGTGGCCTGTTTCATTAGCTCAGGAGTAATTGCCTGTGATGGTGTGGAAAACAATCGAGAGAGGTTTGTTTTATCTTCGTATATACGCGTGAGATTGTTTTGAATGAAACTCGTGCTGTATTTTGCGGTTTTACAGGCAGGGTAAGGTAAAAAATTATCATTGTCTGTCGGGTAGCCATAGTTAAAAGCAGTTTGACTCCACCCCGTGCTACCACAGTTACCTCCAATGATAATCACCTGTTTACCTAGCGCGAGAACATCGTTTTTACTGATATTCATCGGTAGCGACTGACATCCTTCTGGGCGATAAATACGGTCACCGATGGTGTCATCTAATATTGATTGCATTAGGTCGTACTGATCATCCATATGATCTTCGATATATAATATGACAACTTCTTGTTGGTTTTGAGGTTGTCTGAGCCATGTTTCTAACTCTAATAAACCGTTATGTGCCGTACGATCAAATGGGCTGCATCCAACATGATTGAGGCTCCCGAAGCTAGAACCATGGCATAACAATAAATCCTGAATGCCAAATCGATTCCAAAAGTAATGGATATCATATTCTAATGCTCGAATCCCCAAATCCAACTGTTCGGCAACACTCAGGTATTGATTAGGATCCCAGTAACGCATAAAGCTCATGTAGTGCTGAGTGTTATAGGAGTTGTGGGTGGTGAGAAAATTTGTTTGCCCTAGGGGCAAGGCGTGGCCCATTTGTCGCTGCAGGGTTAGTGCTTGGTGTTGCCACGATTGAGCAAAATCATCAATTTGGCTGGTGGCGAAGGATGAAATAGGGCAAATTAGGGTCAAAATCAATAAGATACGACAAGATAGAGTACGAAAACGCATTCACAGCCTCATTATTACTATTATTATTGCTATTGTTATTATTGTGCTGATGAGTTGATCAGTTAATGATCTTTTTTTTGTGTTATTGAGAGTACCTGTATTGCAATGTGGCTGTAAAGTTACTTTCACATAAAGCTAACAAAGCGTAACAAGTACGGAACAAAGTAGACTGGAAGTGGACAAAATAGGCTGAATTTAGATAAAACTGGGCATAAATGGCCGAATAAAACCGGCGTGTAAGCATTACGAACTAAGTATCACCACATCAACATTACGAAGTACCCTATGACACCATTAGTAGAAATAGATAATTTACGCGCCGCGTTAGCACTGGCTGATTTTTTGAATGCCCAAGGTGTGCACTGCTATATTGAAAAAGACGGAACCAAGGCAAAAATTTTATTACGGGATATTGCGTCAATGGCCGCTGCTCAACAGGAGTTGGCGCGCTTTTTAGAAGAGCCAACCAATGAACGTTATCAAGCGGCTTCATGGGGAACAGGGCATTCTACGGAAGTGCATGATGTGAGTGGTCTGAAGCAGACAACTCAGGAGAATATTGATGGCTTTTATCAACAACGTAAGGCGCCAGGGGGGATTTGGGCAAAGGCGGGTTGGGTAACACGAATTGTCGCGCTGATCTCTGTGGTAGTTTTTGTGTTAACGGGTTTTGGTACCAACATGTCTGTGTTACAGGGCTTATTTTTCTTCTCGTCTACCGAGGCGATGTTGGGTGTAGAGCAGTGGCGTTGGGTAAGTCCGGTATTTGTACATTTTCTGATTGGAGGTTTGCCGTTACATATTGTGTTTAATGTGATGTGGTGGTGGGAGCTAGGCGGGTTAGTTGAACGTTTTCAATCGTCACAGCGGCTTTGGTTGGTATTTTTTATTGTTTCAATTGGTAGTAACACTTCGCAGTTTTTTGCGGAGGGTAATAACTTCGGCGGCTTATCGGGGGTTGTTTACGGCTTGTTAGGGTACTTGTGGTTTTATGGTCGTATGCGACCTGATTATCCCGTGCAGTTAAATCCATCATTAATTGGCATGATGGTGCTTTGGTTGGTGTTATGTTTCACCGGAGTTTTGGGGCCAGTGGCGAATGCAGCTCATTTGAGTGGGCTATTAATGGGTAGTTTCTTAGCGATCATTTTTGCTCAAAAAGATAAAAAAGAAGGCCGTTAACGGTTATTCAGTAAATGGACGATTTGATGGGGATGGTTTGATGAGGATGGTTGATGGAGAAGGTTAAATGGAAAGCATAAAATGGGATAAGGCGAACCCTTGCACTCTTTCACTAGAAGTTACATCTGAGCACACGGATCGTTTGGGCCATACAAATAATGTGACATACCTGCATTGGATGGAGAGCATTAGTTGGCAGCATGTGGAATCCATTGGTATGGGTTGGGGTGTACAGGAGAAAGAAAACAAAGCCATGGCGATTATGCGCACAGAAGTTGATTATCTGTCGGCAAGCCATGAAGGGGAAAAGCTAATATTGGGGACTTGGATTACTGAAAGTGATGGGCGGTTATATTCTGCAAGGGCTTTTCAGTTAGTTCGGGTGAGTGATGGGAAAACGGTTATGCGAGCGTTGTCTCGATATGCGTGCATTCATTTAACTACGGGGAAACCGGGAAGAATGCCCAAGAGCTTTGTTGATGCGCACCAAAGGGCGATAACGAGCCATGAATGATTAGAGTGATCTATCCTCCATTTGTGAGATAGTACGATAGACCCACTTCTTTTATGCTGTATTCAAAATACAGGAGAAGAAGATGAAAATAAAAGCATTAATTGTTACTAGCACTTTCGCATTGATGGCTTGTGCACCAAAGGCAACAGAATCTCTATGGGATATTGATTTTGAGGAGACTTCTAACATTCAAATGTTGATGTTAGAAGATGAAAGTTTTGCGCTCGTTAATTTAGATCAGACTGAACAAAATACCAGAGCGACAATTTACGATACGGATGGCAGTGTTGTTGCGGAAAAAGATCTAGGGGATATTGGTGTCTACCCTATGACAACAAATGTTGTGACGGGTAAGCATTATCAAGTGGGAATAAATGAAACAGATATTCGTTATACCCGGTTTTCTTCTGACTTGTCTGTCGATTGGACTTGGGTTACCCCACGACCTGATGAGCTTGATAACCAAGGAGCGCTAAGTTGGTATGCGCCAGAGGGAGATTTTTCAATTGTATCCGCAGGTTCTACGCTCTATAAAATTGATGGTGATGGCCAGCTAGCATCTTCTATTTCTACTGATTCAGATAAAAACTTTAGCGTGTTAGGTATCGGGATGGAGGGGAGTGTTGTTACTATTCGGGGAGACGAGGTAGAGACCTTCGATAGTAATTTGGAATTGTTGAGTGCGTTTAATATTGAAGGTGGGCAATATCGAACTACCGTTTATATTGATGGTGTTATTTATAATAATCAACAAAGTGTACTTTCTCAGTATGACGTTGTGACTGGTAATATGAATTGGTCGCACACTATGCCTGGATATGTCTATACCCTAAAAACAGCTGATGACGGCGCTGTTTATGTTGATTATGTGGATAGTGATAGCCACAAAGTCAGTGTTTCTAAAATATCGTTAAGTGGGGATTTTCAGTGGACGTATAATTCATCTGTTGCTAACGCCTTTGCTAGTAAAATTAGTTACCTTGATGTTGGAGAGGTGATTGTGAGCTATACAGGAGCTTCCTCTGAGAGGTTGGTGGTAGGTGTAGCGGATATTGTTGAAGATCAGGCCTGGATTGTGAACAGAACTGATTACACGATTTACCATGATGTGATTGATGATGCAGGTATTTTAAAGAAGCAGATTATTATGGATTCTTACGCTAAAGACGTGCCTGATTGTAGCTCGTGGTTTTGCCGGGAAACGTTTGTCTCCAATGAAGGGGCGACGTTTACTCGCAAAGCGTTTTCGGTCGGAGACAATGTTGTATTGCTGAGCAGCATCACGGGTTACACAAAAATTATTAAGGATTACGTTTTCGAAAAACAAACACCTGATCATACAGAGCTCTCTGTATATTAGGCCTATTTTGCACTGACCCTAGGATGTGAGATACACTCTCGGCCTTATTCTCACATCTTGGGGCTTGTTGTGGCGTTAAAACCAACTATTTTTAAATGTAATATATCTATCTCTGACCTAAATCGTGATTATTACGATAGCCTGCAGCTCACCGTTGCTCAGCATCCGTCGGAAACGGTTGAGCGTATGATGGCGAGGGTGTTGGCTTATTGTATTAATGCAGATGAGCATTTGGTTTTTACAAAAGGGCTTTCTTCTGTTGATGAACCTGATATTTGGTTGAAGTCATTGGACGGTCAAATTTCGCTATGGGTGGATATGGGAGAGCCCGATGCGGAAAGAATCAAAAAAGCATCACGGCTAGCTCGTGAGGTGAAAGTTTATAGTTTTAATTCTAAATCGGATGTCTGGTGGTCTCAGGGTAAAGATAAATTTTCAGCGTTAGATGCCTCTTTCTTTCAGTTTAAGTGGCAAGAAATTCAGGCGTTAGCAGCATTGGTAACGCGTACCATGGATATGTCTGTGACGATTACCGGGGATTCTGCGTATATTGCGTTGGAATCTGGTGAGTGTGAAGTGTCCTGGGTAGAACTGTCGATAGATTAACGAATGAATTAACCGGTGGGCTAAATAGCGAGGTTAGATTTGTTTGTGGGTTAGATCGAATAAAAAGGGCCTTGCGTTTGATTGGTGAAAGGCCCTTGTTATCGTTGGGTTATTCTGAAGTCCTATTCTCGTTATAACTCCTATTGTTATAACTCAGCCGTTGGTCCAAAGGTCTCGTAGTGAATATTATCATCACTAAAACCTAAACTTTGAGCTTGTTTGTTCAACGCCGACATAAATGGGGTTGGGCCACAGAAGTACACGTGAGTAGACTCATCAGTAGAGAAATTCGCTTCAGTTAACCACTGTTGTAGTACATCAGCATTTAGGTAACCCTGGTGATCGCCTGCGGTACCTTCATCAAAGCAGGTCTTAAAATGAAAGGTAGATTTTTCGTTTAGGGCGGTTAACTCGTCCCTCAAAATCTGATGCTCTTGATTGCGTGAACATTGAATAAATAGAATGTCTTCGGGGTTAACCCCCTGTTGAAGTTGTTCGTACATCATGCCGATGATGGGTGTAATACCAACGCCACCGGCTATAAATACATGTTTCTTGGCATTTGAATTGGCAGTAAATATTCCTGTTGGAGCTTGTAAAAATACCGTTGTTCCCTCAGCACTCTGATGTAGATGATTTGATACAAGACCTTCAATTTCTTCCTTTGTAGTGATGCGAAAATGGTCTTTTCCAGACTCGTCTGAAAGTGAATATTGCCGGATTTCATCAAATTCTGAAGCGGATGGATTTGCTTTTAAACCAACAAATCGCCCACCTTTAAACGTAGGAATTGCCCTACCATCAGTGGGTTTTAGGTAGAATGACTTAACCTCTGGGGTCTCGGTAACGATTTTGTCGATAACGAATTCACGAAAACCTCTCCAGCCCCCCTTGGTTTGTTCGTTTACCGCATATATTGTTTCTTCAGCATCAATAAATATATTCGCAAGGATATTATAAGCTTCACCCCAAGCGGTTAGGGCAGGGTGATTGTCTGGCAAATTCAACACGGACTGGATAGCGGCTAGTAAATTTTTCCCCACAATAGGGTATTGATTTGCTTGTATTCCTAGGCTGGCATGTTTATGAGCAATTCTTTCTACCGCGGGTAAAAGTACACCAAGGTTATCAATGTTCTGTGCGTAGGCCAATACAGCGTCAGCCAATGCTCTTGGTTGTTCCCCTCGTGTTTGGTTAACCTGATTAAATACATTTTTTAAATCAGGGTTTTCTGCAAATAGTTTCTCATAAAAGCAGGAGGTAATTGCTTGGCCGTGCTCTTCAAGTAACGGTACAGTAGATTTAACAATTTCAATGGTTTCAGTACTTAACACATTTAGCTCCAGGGTTTATGTTGTATTCGTATCAATGAGTACAGGTAAAGATGCATGTGGAATGAATGTTTATAAGGTTCATCTTACATGTATCTTTAGGTTGTGCAAGTGCCTATACTGTAAATAAATGTAAGAGTTCTTAAATGAGTTATTGCTATGCAACTAACAAAGCACACCGATTTTGCGTTTCGAATATTGATTTATCTGGCATCGACAGATGAAAAATTAACAAGAATTCAACAACTAGCAGATGGCTTTGATATTTCTAAAAGTCATCTAATGAAAATAGTGAACAAGTTGGTCCACCATGGATGGGTCGCATCGGTTCGGGGGAAAAATGGCGGAATTCGCTTGGGTTGTGCACCGGGAGATGTTCGGCTAAATGATGTGGTTGTGTTGATGGAGAAGACGTTGGATCCGGTAAACTGTGAGGAGCCTTTGTGTGCATTGACCAGTGCTTGTAAATTAAAAGGTGTATTGTTGAAGGCGCAGGATCAATATTTAAAACACCTTGAGGAATTTACGTTAGAAGACTTGGTGGATAGAAAGATGATCGACGTTGTTCGGCTGATAACGTAGAGGGAACGTAAGTAATATGTAATAAATGCGATCCATTTTGAGGGAGTTGAATTTTTTGAGACCCTTGAGAATACCAGGCCATTCCTTTGGCCTGACTGGTGGTTAATTTAAGGCGATAGCTTTCTGTGGCGATGCTTCCTGTGGCGATGCAATGTTAATATCTGGGAGTCTGCGTAACTTATCGGTAAATAAATCAGGGTTCCCTTTGTAGCCATTACTCATATGAATGTTTACAGCAAAGCCAAAGTAACCACTTTCTGGTAAGGAGTGAATTTTGTAGCCCATATTGGGCAGTTGACCGGGGAAACGTTCAGGAAGGTCAATGAGCTCTTTGTCATCGTTGTAGTGTAATGATAGATCTTCAGTTTGTTCTCCTGTGTAATCAAAAAAAGCAACGAAATCTAAGTTTCGTTTGGTTGATGCCCAAATCCAATTTTGTGTTTTTGATATACCATTGGCAATAAACTCTTGTTCATTGGCATCTATTTTTCCATCGGTAATTCCTGGTGTTTTAGGGCCTAAAGCTGTACGTATTTGTGTTCCGTACAGTTCGTTCCCTTCTAATGAAATAAATATACGTGGATCAGCTAACATGCTTCGTCGTGTTTCTGGTAGTACCGACCGAACATCATAAATTAAAGAATTAGGTGAATGATGTAATTGCAAGCTAATACGAAGTAGCGGTAACTTCAAAAACCACATAGTCAGCTCCATCTGAGTTGTGGTTCTGATGGGGCCGGAGTTTACACCTTTGGGGATTGCAACTAAGTCTTTGTTGTTTAATTCTGTTTTTGCGAAACTACTGATTATCCCTGTCTCTATACGTATTTTTAGCGCATCAAAGGGGTTCGAATCACCGTCATAATTTACAATGGAAAAATCATCCCAATTTATATGATTTTCTTTATTGTATTCGATTGAGTAAAAATCGGTTTCTACTAACGCTTCGTCTGCACTATAACGCACATATTGTTCATCTGAGCGTAAGCGAGATTTTTTTACTAAGTAAACATAACGAATGTGACCTAGGGAATTGGTTAGAGCAATTTCGTGAATGATTTCTCCGTCGTATCGATGATGTGCTTTTCGACGATTGCCCGCATCTTTATAGATGAAAAGCAGTTTGTCTTCTTGGTCTACAATATCTTTAGATCCAGCAATAGGGACATCCCAACCATCAAAGTATATAGCCCCGCCTTCATTGTATTCATCGACTTGAAAGGGGATGGGTTCCATTTCATCATCGATAACAGAGGCGAGTGAAAATTCTTTTATTGGGTAACCCACTGCGCCGGGTAATTTTGAGCCTTCAATCATAATAGTTTTGAATGCATCAATATTACTTAAAGGCTGAATTGAGAATACTTGCTGGCTGTATACGGACAGGAGAATCACCAAACTGAAACAGCTGCGTTTGGTGGTTAGGAAAAACGAGGTGCGCATGATAGGGCCTGTTTATTGTTATTATGGCAATGGGCCCAATGGTAGCATTATGTTGTGAAGGAAGGGAACTACTAGTGTCCACCGTTCGTTTGCTTCAAAGGCGTTACTATTGTGCCGGGCTGGCAACGGTAATATCTGGAAGTCGGCGAATTCGCTCAGTAAATATTTCGGGTTCTCCTTCAAATTCATTACTGAGATGTATGCCAACCGCAAATCCAAAAAAACCACTGTCGGGTAATGTATGTATTTTGTAACCAACATTTGGGAGCTGCCCTACAAATCGCTCTGGCGGGTCAACTGCTGTCAGGTCATCGTTGTAGTGAAAGGATATTTCTTGTTTGCTTTCACTGTTAAAGTCAAAGAAGGCAAGGAAGTCGAGATTACGTAGGGTGGTTGCCCAAATCCAATTATTTTCAATGGATATACCTTGGTCTATATGTCGATGTTCAATATCGTCAATGCTTCCATTTGTGATGGCAGGTTTTTTGGGGCCTGCGGCGGTTCGTGTTTCGGTACCATAAAGTTTATTTCCTTCTAGGGATAAATAGACTTGGGGATCTACTAGCATTTTTCTTCGGCCAGCAGGTAAGATTGCTCGCACATCATAAAGCAACGAATTGGGGGAATGGTGAAGTTGTAAGCTGACCTTTAAAATGGGCAGTTTGAGCAACCAGAACGTCAGCTCCATTTGGGTGGTGGTTCTAATTGGCCCGATACGTTCCCCTCTGGGAATGGCGACTAGGCTTTCATTATTGAGTTCTGTTTTGATTAGACTGCTTATTATTCCGGTTTCTAGTCGGATTTTGAGGGAGTCAAAGGGGTTTTCTTCACCGTCATAGTTCACAATAGAAAAGTCAATCCAGTTCAGTTGGTTTTCTTTGTCATAGGTGATGGAATAAAAATCGGTTTCTACGATTGCTTCATCAGAGCTGTATCGCACATACTGCTCATCAGAAATTAGTCGGGAGTTTTGCATTAAATACACATAGCGAGGCTGACCATTGCGATTGGATAGTGTGATTTCTTGAACGATAGTTCCGTCATACCGGTGGCGGGGTTGTAATCGAGGCCCAGCATCCTTGTAGATAAAGAGAAGTTTGTCTTCGTTGTCTAAAATATCTTTTGATCCTGCAATCGGTACACCCCAGTCTTCAAAGTAGACCGCGCCACCCTCATTATATTCATCAATTTGGAAGGGAATGGGTTCCATATCACCATCAATGATGGCAGAAAGTGAAAACCTTTTGATGGGTTTACCGACGGCATTGGGTAATTCCATTCCATCTATCATAATGGTTTTGAATGCATCAATTTGGGGAAGTGGCTGTATTGCAAACGTCCATTGAGCGAGCAGCGGCGAAAGTAAAAAGGCACTCATGATTATGCGTCTAATCCACAGGTGTAGGTTATTTCTCTTATGCATGAAGGGGCTCAATCGCTTGTATTTAACGGGATCGTTTACTTTATATTAGTCCATGCTTTATAAAATGCTAAATAGAGTGAGGTATCAGTATGTTAACGAGGTTTGTATGCTAGTTCTTGTTGGCCCTCAATGAGCAGTGTCCCTACATAAAGCCCTGCAAACATTTGGCTGTAGGGGATGTGCTTGATGGTGTTGAGAATATAGCCGGCATTGTCGTTGATATTGTGGGCGAGGGCCATTGTCACGAGTGTGCTGGTGTCATCAGGCGTTGTGCTGGGGTACCAGTTTATTTGTCCTATCAGTGGGTTAAAGTCACCTTGTGTGCTGGCAAAGGAAAACTGTGTTTGCTCGTTATTCCATAAACCTTCGATGCCGAAATCAATATCAAAGGTGAAAACGGCAAAATTAAAACCGAGCGACCACTGACTTTGATGATGACGAGAGTCATCAACAACATCTTCTATATCGCTAATTGTGCGCATGTATTTTGGGTATTTTGCTATGTTGGTTGCACGCGATTTTAGTGTTTCATAGGGTTCGGGTACGGAAATAGCGCTTAGAATAGGTTGTAATGTAAACGAATGACGTTGGGGGCTAAATTGGATGGCGGATGAAATCATGTTGACAGAGCCAAGTTTAGTCAATGAATGTAAAGCATCCTGTTGAGAGGCACTTAGACTTGTTAGGTAGTGCGTACTATCAGGAAACAGGAGTTTTGTTGCGTAAAGTCGCTGGTTTCTAGAGAAATGCCTTTTCTCAATACGTTCTTTTAGCGATTGTATTGTTAAGGCGGCAGCGGTAAGCGGTGATAAGCGGTTCATGTCCGGCTGTGCTGCAAATACTAAGCGCATTAACCAACTGACAGAACCTATATCTGCCCAGGAAGTTTGCACGAGTAATGTTCGGTGTTTATCAAGTGCAATGGTTTGCCAGCGGGCAACAGAATAGTCAATATCCCCGGCGATGCGACGTTCAATCAAGTCGCTATTATCGAGCAGTGTGTGTTGAATTTGTACTTGGGGCTCGAAGGATAGTAAAGGCATTTGAAAGGTTAATCGATATTGCCCAAGCCAATGGTTATCTTGTTGTTGCAATAGCTCACTTTCAATAATGTGGGGCATGGTGCGCCGATAATGAGCAAAGTCCATTAACGTTTCTCTTACTTTCTCCTCAGGGGCTCGAATAACGGTAAATGCGTAAGTCAGCTGTATGTCTTCATCGGGTAGTGGGTATAACGGAGGTGTCTCAGTACTATTGTTAGTGCTACTTAATGTCTTAGGGTTATTTGAAACTACCGTGCTGTGATGTGCAGAATGTTTTAGGGGCTTGTCGTTGGAGTAGTTTTTTGCTTTACCGTGTACAACGACAATATGGTGTTTTCCCAGGGCTTCTAAGTGCTGCGTGTTCTGGATGAAATCTTGAATTCGAGGTAGGGGTGTTTGCCACGAAAGCAGGGACTGGTTGCTGGCAAAGGCGCTAGTACAAAAAAGGGTAAGTAATATCAGTATTGCGACAGTGAATGGGCTCTGTTTACGGTGTGCGTTGCTTAGCAAAAAAATACTCCCAGCATTAATTTTATCAAACGATAATAATCCAAAGTATTAGCCAATGGCCACCTGGCTTAGGCCATTGGCCAAACATAGTTCACAAAACCGCTTTAACTGGCCCACCTGGCCGATGTTATCCATCATGACAGACCCGTAGCATAGTCGAGTGATTAACAAATAAGCATTTTGACCTGTTAGGAGTCTACTGTGAAAAAACAATCT
>CAJXXT010000074.1 GCA_913063495.1 uncultured Gammaproteobacteria bacterium
TTCGCTAACGCAAATGAAAATAACAATGACTCCATCAATATACCAACGGGGGTTGCAGCAATAACAAATGGCGTCATAGGGATAACTTTATTGGTCGCTGCTGCCAGCATAGAAAACCCAAAAACATTAAAGAGCCATGCAATAAAAAAATACTTAGCATTGACATCCCCCTGCATATAGATATAAAAAACAATACCCATATATGCAGGCATTAATAATATACTAAACGAAGAATTCCAGACTGCAGAAATATCATAATCTACAACAGAGTTCACCCCAAGACTCACAAAGGAAATGATCACGCAACCACTAAGGATACGATCAATTCGAGGGTGCCAAACTTTTGTATTCATAAAACTTTTAGCAAATAATATACTGAATATAATCGAAAACCATATAGCATACACAATATAATCACGATCTATTTTCCAAAACAAACTTTCAAAATGAACCAATCCATGGCCAAGCTCCAAAAACATAAAGACTGAAACACTCAACAAATAGCTTACATAATAGATGTAGCTAATTTCTCTAATGGATATATATAAAAATATGTTATATATCATCAATATGAGCATACCTCCATACAATACGCCATAGAGAAACTCTTCAGTTGCGACCTTTTCAACAAAACCGTTTTCCGTCCACATTATTAACGGAAAACGAACTGACGTTACCTTATTTATTTTAATATAAAAAGTCACTTTTTGGCCCAGCATAAGGTCTACCGGAAAAATACTATTAACATGTCTAACAGGTCTGGTTTCGTAGTTTGTCCGAACATCTGAAGAAAGCACTGAAAAAACACCATCAAATTCGGAAAGGTATAATTCTGCCACATCCATTTGAGTGTCTCCTACCTCTAAGTACCATCGTTGTATATCATTGATATTGGGGTACGAGTCTGGGTACTCTACAAAACACCGCAACCAATACGTCGACGTACTAATTCCAAAGTTGTGGATTTCTTCGTCACTCGCAACAAAAAACTCTCTATAAGAAGGGGAAGACACCTCATCTATCGTCAACTTGTTAGTTGTATCTTCCAACACGTACATATTCGTACTTAGCACATATTGCTTTTTTGAAAACAATCGAACAGGCGCAATTTCTTCATTAGCATATACTGATGAAGAAAAAAGAATGCATACATAGATCAAACACTGAAGTCTTAGGCCAATGGCTTTAGCCACCCAAAAAACCTCTATGTCGCTGAAAACAAAAGAACAATTACTTAACCTCTTGAAGATACATTACGAAGAATGAAGACACCCCCTATTTAGTATAGGCGCTCTCAAAAAAACGCCATGCCTCATATCTTTACGGTATATCCACAGAAGTTTAAGAGCGAAACAGCCTAAAACGACAGTCGCACTCTTAACATTAAAGAAACCTTTCATTTGGATGTTTATGAGAAATATTTTCAGCAAGCACACGAAACAATAGCGCCCGATCAAGAGGTTTGGCTCAGAAACCCATCACAACCTGATGTGTGATTCTTCCGGATATATCAAAATAGTTCAAGCGCCATGAGACTAACCCTACCAGGGCTACTCCGCATCCTCAGCCGTACACTCAGCTCGCTCTGGTGATTGTTTGCAGCGCACTTTGCGCAACAATGTTAACGCTTTCCCGTCATATATACCTTTGTCACGAAATGCCAAACGAATTTTCCGTGTAAGCTCATCCATTTCTTTTTCCTGACATACAGGTACTGGTAACCACCAACGTCGGGGTATCGCTTTCTCTGCTTCCTTGATATAACGAATACTGTCATCAAAATTTCTCGCTACAAACTCTCGGGATTTTTGCGCAAAACCTTCAGGTAGTTTGCTGATACGACCCACTAACTGTACATTCGACTGAAGCAATGGGGATTCAATAATTGCGCCACCAGGATCCAGTCCCTTTTCTAGCTCCATAATTTCATAAACAATCGCCGGACCGCCGGTAATATCAATAACACCGTTATTGAATTTTTGAAAAATATTTGTGACCGTCGACGATACCGGCGTCATCCCCATATCCATTACCATTTGACGCATTTCTGGCATAGTGTCCAACACGCCAATTTTCCGGCCAGCCAAATCAGAAAGACCTCGTAAATAACGGTCTCTAACAAATAAAAATATTGCCCCTGTCGGCTGAATACCTGCGATCTCAAACTCTCCTTGTTTCATATACTTTGCAGCTTTCGGCTGAGACAAGGTATTCAGTACCATCTTCAGGTGTTTATAGTCCGGGATGGCGCCTAACGCATCTAATGTTCCAGTAAATTGATTAAATTGCCTTGCCTGCATACCCGTCATATTGGCAAGGTCGCATTCCCCTGCCTTTAGCTCTTCAACCACGATCTTTTCGTTCATGTAGGACTTCAATTTTAATTTTACGCCCCAATTTAACGCCTCTGCTTGGTAGTCTTTCAAGATCTGATAGTCTGGACCTGCCTCCCCCATCAACGTAAATGCACACATGGTCACTGGAGTTAATGCATTTGCAACCAGAACCTGACAACTAAAAATAACCCCTACAACAAAACGAATAATCAACTTTTTCTGCACAACAGCTCTCCTTTTTATTATTTTCACGCTACTTGTCAATCCCGCCCATACACATGTATTTGATTTCTAAATAGTCTTCAATTCCATATGAGGAGCCTTCTCTACCGTTACCAGACTCTTTAACTCCGCCAAAAGGTGCCATCGCATTAGATATACCACCTTCATTGATTCCAACAATGCCGTATTCCAACGCCTCACCAACTCGCCAAACCCGACCTATATCTCTTGTATAAAAGTACGAAGCCAAACCAAATTCCGTATCATTCGCCAATTGAACAGCCTCATCCTCACTCTTAAATCTAAAAATGGGGGCTACTGGACCAAAAATCTCCTCCTTAAACACTCGAGCATCTGTCGGTACGTCCACTAAAATTGTTGGTTCAAAGAAGCATTCTCCCAATGTGGAAATATTACCACCCACAAGAACCTTGGCTCCCTTTTCTTGCGCATCAGAAACTAAAGCTTGCACATCACTTGCCGCTTTACTATTGATTAATGGACCTATTGTTGTCGTCTTTTCGACCCCATCACCCAAGGTAAAACTGCTTACTCGCTCTAATAGCTTCTCAACAAAAATATCATAGACGCCTTCCTGCACTAAAATTCGATTGGCACAAACACACGTCTGACCGGCATTTCGATATTTCGATACCATCACACCATCAATCGCTGCATCCACATCGGCATCATCAAAAATGATAAAAGGCGCATTCCCCCCAAGTTCCATGGACATTTTTTTACAGGTTCCCACAGACTGAGCCATCAGAATTTTTCCAACGGGAGTAGAACCTGTAAACGTGATTTTTCGCACCAACGGATTAGTCGTTAGTTCAGTCCCAATTGAACGAGAACCCACAACAATATTAAATACCCCCTTAGGAATACCCGCTTTCTCAGCCAATACCGCTAACGCTAATGCAGATAGCGGTGTCTCTGTCGCAGGACGCCCAACAAATGTACAGCCAGCAGCTAACGCTGGTGCAGCTTTACGAGCAATCATTGCATTGGGGAAGTTCCAAGGTGTAATCGACCCTACCACACCAACGGGCTGCTTAATCACCACCAATCGCTTATCATTAGAAGGCTGGGGAATCACATCACCGTTAATACGCTTTGCCTCTTCGGCATACCACTCAACATAACTGGCACCGTATAAAACTTCGCCCTTTGCCTCCGCCAAGGGTTTCCCTTGCTCAGCGGTGAGAATCTTCGCAAGATCTTCTTGATGCACAAGCATCAAATCAAACCAGCGACGCAATAGAATTGAACGTTCTATCGCTGTTTTTTGTCGCCATATAAGGCCTGCCGCATAAGCCGCATCAATAGCTATTTTGGTTTCATCGGCACCTAAACTCGCCACCGTAGCAACAAGGAGCCCACTTGCAGGGTTCATAACATCTACTGTATTACCACCTACCGCATCAACCCATTCTCCATTAATATATGATTGAGTACGTAATAATTCTGGGTAATTAAGCTTTAACATGACCGGCTTCAACATGACGTTATGATCTCCGCGATTAAGAGGGGAATAGAGAGTAATAGAAGATGATTTTATAACGCACTCTACAGTGGGGATCAATGGCTAGAGTTGCCATATTTCCTGCACAGAGAGATACTAATATCGGATCGACATCACTTCATAAAAAATATCGCCGCTTGGGGTTTTGACCACAACTTCGTCACCCACCTGTTTTTTTAGCAACGCCTTAGCAACAGGGGAATCAATGCTAATCCAACCTTTTTTTGCATCAGTCTCATCACCTCCTACCAAACGATAGGTCACCGCATTTTCATCTTCATCCTCTAAATCAACCCAGGCCGCAAAAAAAACCTTCGATTGATCCTCTGGTTTTTCCTCCACACAATTAAGTCGTTCTAATCGTTTAACCAGATATTTTAAGCGGCCATCGATTTCTCTTAGTTGCTTTTTTCGATAAATATACTCTGCATTCTCCGACCGATCCCCTTCCGCTGCCGCTGCAGAAAGCGCTTTAACAACCTCTGGTCGCTTTGTGTATCCAAGAAATCGTAATTCATCTTCAAGTTTGATTCTCCCTTCTAACGTAATATAGGGTGAACTATATTGTCGCGGTGGCCGATAACGCCCCATATTGTACCTCTGTTCTTTTATATCTGTTTTTATATACCTGTTCTTGCATACTTATTGTTTTACCGGGAAATTATCGAGTTTTAGTTGCTGAATCAACGCAAGGAACTCTCCTTTCTTTATCCCCTTACTTTCCGCAGTCACAATCGCACTGTCACCCAACTGAATCATTACCTGGCACTTACTTTTCTTATCACAACTTAGCGATCCTTTGTGACCAGCAACAACAATAACATCAGAACCTGTCTTAACCCCTTGAAGTTGTGCCATCGCATTTACCGCAACTTTAGCAAACGCCGGCAAATTACTGACGAGTGCTACCTGCATTGTTGGCATTATTGACGTCACTGGCACTGTTGCGAGCCCTTCTTTCTTATAACTTTTTGTCGCAACCACAAGCCCTCCAATGCCGCTAAAAAGTGCACTTTCATCGGCAGAAGTCTCTTCAACAACCCATCCTTTTGGCGCGTCAGGCAAAAGCCCCATGTAGGATTCTACGCTCAGCTCCGCAATTAAGTTCAACGCATGCTGAAGTGATTCTTGAGCATCCGTTAAATCACCTTTTTCATACGCAAGTTTCCCCTCTTGTATAAGCTCTCCCACTTCATCTGTTGCCTTCTCTGAAGCTACAACACCTAAAGAAACACCAACACTCATAAAACAACAAACTGTCACAGCAAACCAATGAGTGGTTATAAATTTTCTAACAAAAAATGAGACGAACATAACATATCCTCCTGTTGATAATAATCTTGTAATGCAGCAACAAACGTACCTAATCGTTCCGGTAAACCACCAAAAAGTCGTCGTTGAACCTCTTCATACACCTTAGTTTTAAACTCTGTATTATCCCTCGCTTCTCCGCTGAGGTTGTCTGCGCTAATTCGAAACAAAAAGCCCGCGGCCACCGACAGTATCCACTCAAACGCTTGCGGCACAACTTCGACTTGCTCAAATAACGCTTGCTCATCATTAGTACGTCCATCTGGCTTATACCAATAACCGAAATCTTCAAGCATTCTGCGCTCAGGTCCTGCCACACACCAATGAGCTTGTTCTACTAATCTCATAATAATTAATGTACATAGATAACTCACTGATAAATAAAGAAAAAATAGAAGGGCTCAAAACACAACAAACTCTCTTAAAAATGTACAAAAAAGCCGCCCTGAGGGCTTCGTTGTACATTTTACGGCATAACAAACTATTTTCGCCAAAATACACCTCGACATAAATAGTTTGTTATACCGTTAGCGGTGCCCCCTCGTGACAGAATAGTTGTCGTCTAATAGCAATAGTACCTTAAAATATTGTGAACTCTCACCTCTATTTAGACTGTTATAACAGTCTCTTTCAAAGACTGCTAGCAAAATGATAGAACAAAAGAAGCAGCAAGCTCAGGTAGACAATCCCTTTCCATTTACCCATAAAAGAGATTATTTTTTCAATAACGCCATCAACAACTGTTGATGCATCTCTACCATCAAAATCAGTTACATCATATCCAGGGTGAAGTAAGGGTAACCAATTGTTGGACATGAAATCATCACCATCGAAGTAAAGGCTGTGCCCGCCTTTATGATGGCGGTTTAGAAAATTATCACAACTAAACCCGTAGAATCCAATTTTTCCTGCCATACCTGTTTGAGGGATAATAGCTTCACTTAGCCAAAGTACATAGTCTCTCCCACCGCAATCATTAATGACTTTTGCGCCAGTTAACCTTGTTATCGGCCCCCATTCGTAGTCAGATTTTAGAACGCTGCCACTAAGAACCAATAGATCCAAAGGAATACTGAAACCTGACTTTACCAGTGACTCAACTGCTCTCACAGAAATATACGTACCAAAACTATGTGAAAATATTTTTATCGGCGTCCCTGGGTTTTCTTCAATCAATTCCTTTAATTTGTTTGCAAACTTTTTGACTTCCCTATCTCTAAAATAGGGGATGAAAAACGAAGGAGCTGTGAAATACCCGTACTTATACGAAAAGAAATCCAAATTTCCGTATTTTTTACATGCAAGCTGTTTTAAACGGATTTGCCATTGGCCGAAAGTACGTATCCCATGAACCGTGATCACTATGCTTCGTGGAAAATCAATTTTATCTTTAGCTGATTCCATACTATAGCTTATTGATTCGGCTAAAGTATCTAGCCAGCAGTTATTCGCGGGGGAAGCCTCTATTAAAGAAAAACAGTATTTCATAAAGTCTTTTCTGTAATTCTCAATATCTATGGTGTTTGCTGTGATTCCCAATATTCTTCCTGGCAACCTAAAACTCTCTCTACGATTTATTTCATCAAGCAAATTAATGCCATGGCTGTGTGTAGGAGATTCACCGACCCTTTTTGGTAGGATAACGTCTAGAATTAGTATATCGTAGTATGATTTTCTAAGTAGTAACTTTGCTTCGTCGTAACTATTCGCCTCATCAATACTACATTTTTTGTCTTCTTCCTCAGACTGAATTAGCAATTTATGTTTAATACGTCCAAGCCTTTCGACATCATCGTCAACAATAAGAATATTCATTACTATTTTAACCCTTTCTCTAACATGATCTTGAACTCTTCTTTCCATACTTTACTAGAAGTATCAAAATGTATAACGCCCAGGCAGCGGTCACCGTATTCGCTTTTCAATTCATTCTTAATTGAATCTAATGTCTGCGTTCCATTTACGTCATTGAATGATTCATACTGGGTGACAAAGAAAAAATTTGAAGGAACACCTTTTCTCTTCATTTTTCTAGCTAACTCTTTTCCACCAAAGGTCCTGAATCTTCCTCCAGATTCTCCTTCACTAACGTCATACGTCGGAAGGCTCATGTCAAGTATGACCAAGCTATAACTTCCTCCGATCAAAGATTGCCAGCCAGAGGTATATGATTCCGATTCCGATATTTCTACACTGTCATCAAATTGGGAAATAAAATCGGTTATCTTTTTTCTCTTGTGAGGGTTGTCCTCAATTAGCAGTATATTTTTATGCATAGCAAATCTCAGCTACAAATGAATTATTCTTTAAATGTAAATTGATGTCGTATTTTTGATCAATGGTTTTTAAATAATGGTATGATTTTTTTAGGCCTGTTCCACCTTCAGATCTCAATAAGTGGCTCGATCCATCCCTTATCATTATGGACTTTAGATCTCGTAGTTTTTCAAGACTTAGAGACAGTTTTGTAGAATCTGAAATCACATTGGACACTAGAATATTAAAATGTTGATTGTTGCCAAAAAAAACGATCTCTATTGGGTTAGATTCTTTTACCTTCCCATATTTCAGGCAATTATCTAAAAGATTTATTAGTGCAAGAATTATGGGCTTGACGTGTTTTCCATCTACCATACGACTACAATTGGACGCAGCCAAAGAAATGTCAATTGGAACTCCCTTAATATCCCTGAAACTTTTGATTGCTATATCAATAACTGAAGGGAGCGCAATACTATCAAAGCAAGCATTGCCTCCCCTCCGTAACCACTCCGATACAGTTTTAATGTCTTCTTTGATCCCGTTCCTGGCTTGCATTACTGCGTCAGACAATTCGACCAGAGATGCTCCGCCTTTAGTTTCATTTATATCTTTCGTAAGTTCTAGGAACAATTTTTCTACAGAATCTTTGAATTCCTCATTCATATATTCTCGGGCCATATAGAGACATTCCTCGGTTTTCATCCAAAGCTTGTCAATTAGGTATGTGATAACCTCTGAGCCAGATGTTTTCTTCTCCAAATGCTCCTCCAAAGCATCAATATCTTCAGGAGTTATAATAAATGAAAAAATACTTCCATCATTTTCGAAAGATATAGAAACTCTCAAGTGGTTTTCTGCATCCCGTAAAAGCTTGTTAAAGGAGTTGCTGAATTTTGCTAGATTTTTTACTATTTCGTCACTAATAGCAGGTCTCAAAAAATTATGAATTTCTCGCCAATAATCAGATGACTTGTATTTATTTTTACTGTCAGACTCTAATAGGATGTGTCTTTCTTCTAGTCTTGACCTCATGAGATTGGAAAAAAAACCGTGTCTAATTTCCATGCTTATGCTCTTATCTAATCCATGATTCTCATCATATAGAAATGCGATTTGGATAGTATCGTACATCCTAACCAATGTTTTTTTCCTATCACCTACAACAAGCCCCTGTTGTACTTTGTCTTCATCTACATTTTCAACAATAACATAGCTGTCTATAGCATTATTTTGCTCTGGAAAAATCCAATATGATGATACAAGCAAGTCCATTTCACTTGACTTTTCTCGGGCTATCCCATCTGCGTCAATTTCGATTTTGTTTGAGTCAATTTTTGCCACACCTGTCTCAACAACAATCTCTTCAACGATTTTATCTGATTCATCTCTTAAATTTGGATTCGTGTTATTTTCAAGACATCCTAGTAACTCGATTATCTTCAACCTTTCCGACGCCAAATCAACAGTATTCTTGAAGCATGCCAAAAAATCTATGACCTTACGGGTGCAAATTTTTTCGTAAAAGAATATCTCCGCATCCGATATTGCTGAAGTTTTATCTTCCAGTATTTGACTAGGTCGTTCCTTGCCACTATCAAGGACAAAATCCTCAACTATTTCATTCAGTAAATACGACTTTTCTGAGGAAATATGCTTACAGTAGAAATAACATATAATAGATGATTCAATTGAAGAATAACTATTATCGATTATTATTTGGATTAGTTTTTCCAAAGGTACACATATGTAAGTCTCTGGTAGTTTTATTAAAATTTCGGATGAAAACTCTATTGCCTTCATACTCATTTTTGCGGATATTAAGGAAGATATTTTGATCTCATAGAATTCTTTATTCAGAGGTTCGCATTCTTCCAATCTATCTATTAAATTTTCGTCGTAGATACCGTTTTTTATGTTGCCATAAGCAGTGTCTTTCAATTGTCTATATATTGGAAGGTTCGAATTTTTTAAATCAACAAATCGCGTTAAACCATTCTTATTTTCCCCAAAAATATCAGACATACTCTTGGTTAAGGGTGTGAATTCAGACTGAGTCATACTGCATCTGAAACATGATTTAGATATTTCTTCGTCTGAGAATTGAGACTGACACGCCTTTATCAGTGCTACAATAAGGCTATGTGAACATCCAAGGTGTACAGTCAGAATAATCATTCTGTGCAGCTCTGAGAAGGCGTTACTTGTAGACGCACTTAGTTGATAAATTTCCACAATTCGTGAGATAAATTCCCCAATCAGGGAGTCATTTAATGGAACCTCCTTCTCCGCATAGGCACATGACTTAGCCACAATATTTATATAAGCAGGTGGGGATTTCAATTTTTCTAAACTCGAGAAAAAGTTGATCAAAACGTCTTCATACCGCCCTGATGCATAATCATTAACTATGTGTTCGCCCAAAACAGACATATTCGAATGAATACTTCCAGTACCATTTAAAAGGGCATCGATTCTTCTATCTGAAGTAATTGAACTAATACGACCAAGGGTTATCTCTACGAACTCTTCAGTTAGGTCATAATGCTCTGGGTCGGATGCAGCCTCAACAAACCAATCAACTAACATCATATACTGATCAATAACAGGGAATCGCTGAATTTCAGAGAATAGATATGTTATGTCTCTATCGCTATAAATTCCAGCAGGAAGATATAGCTGCGAATAAAAGGACACTAACTGCAGTGCTCCAGCATCTTTGAATTCTCTAATATTTTTTATTACGTAAGTTTCCAGAGACAAGCTTGTATCAGTAGAATTAAGCATCGCAAAATAAATATCGACAAATTCAATCATCGACTTATTAGATATTTGAGACTTTAAACCTGAATAGAATTCCTGTAGATCGTCAAGACGGCCAGAGTACTTCAATAGTAAGAGTTTACTACGGATATACCACAAACTAGTACCGCAATTGTCATGCAGAGCTTCAAGGGATTTTTCTGCTTCTTCATATTTTCCTGAGAGAAATAGATGTTCATATTCTACTGTATCACATAAAAATCGAGTAATTTTCTCTTTGCAAACTTCAAAAGAACATAGATACAAAGAAATTAATTTCTCTGATGAAATAGCATATGTTCCATTCACCCCTAATTGTTTTGGTGTTTTTGCAAAGCAATCGAGTGAATTTCGAACAGCCGGGTACTTCATTAATCGGCGCAAATTGGATTCAAACCTGATTATGTCATTTTCTTTCGATATATAGCGATTTAGCTCAATATTAGTAGCACTGCTTCCATTCTTTTTTTTCGCATTTAGGATCCTTTCAACAACCCTTTTATTTTTATTTTTAACTGAACCTTTAGCCTTTTTCTTTCTCGACATTTATACATCATACCTTATTGGATAAAACACGAAGCTCTACAGAATGTTAACATAGGCCCATTTACATCTAACTTTCAGATAGGTTTGGTCAAGTCGCCATCTGTCGCCTGGCCGTTTCTTCTTTTTATGGAAGGATTTCTCCGACTTCGGGGCGTAGTGAAAGTCCCGTCGTTTCAGTCTGTTTTGATCAATATTAAGACCACGCTCTGCCATCATTTCTTCTAATATTACGATAGCTAAGCGCATAAGAACAGTACCAGCGAACGCATTGAAGGATAATGGGTTTCGGTGTATGGCGGCCTTCAAAGATGATCATTAATCATTCAATTTGATTTTGTTGTGAAATATCATTTTACCATGCAGTGACCTGACACCGCTGGAAGCAATAAAGCCCGTCAACTGGGTCCACATAAGAACTCGCCTGGAATTTAGTGAGCAATTCAGCAGGGATGGTAAACTATCAACCAGCTTAATTGTTACTATCCCTATAATTTGTCAACCCACATAAGGCTTTCTGGACGGAAGGAGGTGGACTTTCCAGCATCTCCTGATAGGCAATCTCCAGATACTGCAAAAAGCTTTCCGTCGGAGGGCGTCCAGAAAAATCGTCAATACTTGGAGAGAATTTAACTCCTATAATCTCGCACATCGCCTTTTCCAAGCCCTGGGGTCTCGCCTCAACAAACTCAAAACGTTGCTGTTCTTCAATTGTTCTACCGCACGGAGAGTACCAGTAGCCAAAATCATCGATATTTCTTCGCTGATCGCCAGCTAAACAATAATGCGAAACCTCGTGCAACAAACTTCGTGGATAGTTACTCCTAAAGTGAATTGTTGCACTTACGTTCGCTCTAGGAGCGGCATAAAATGGCTCTTCCGCTCCACCCTTTATTGTTAGGCCAGGAAAAATACTTGCAAATGCATTTATCAAATATTGACAGCATTCATCATCGGTAATACAAACACTCATTTATTTATTTCCTAATACGATCAGATCTATTCAATCAGCCCCATAGCCAAAGTCTATAAAACTTTATTAAAAACAATAAAAAGTAACTTATAAACAACAAACTCGCTTTATCGTTAAAATCTACCGTTTGTTGGGCATCCGAATGAGTTTAACATTCTTACTCTCGGCCAACCCTGTCTCAAGCTCAAAATTACGCCTGACTACGTTTAGATACTCACCCATCAAGAGGTCGTACTCTTGCTTGAGCTGCTTGTAATTGCCTATTGCCTTTTTCTTTAGAGTTTTCTGCTGCTCAATTTTGGCAGCATCGCTAGGAGTTTCTGGGGCGCTTTCTTTACGAGCTTTCTCTGCATTAGCTATGGCTTCACAAAGCGAAGGGTATCGTTCATGACGCACATAACCTTTCCCTCTACCAGCCTCACGTCCCACAGCATCTTTAGTGAATTTAAATCTGCTCGATCTTGTATCGATGATCTTGGTTTTGCCCTTTTTTAGACGCTCAAGGGCATCCCAATACTCTTGTTCTACATTGCTACGTGTATTCAAGCGATCTCCACGGTCTCAATAAGGTTCTGCATAAAACTATCAATTTTCTTGATATTTGCCTTGTATTCTTGACGAGCACGCTTTGGAGCACCTTCGGCTAGCTCGGCCTCATAAAACTCTTTTGTTTGCTCTAAAGCAGCCTTTGAGCCAGGTAAGAATACAGAATCTTCGCAACTTATACAGGCAGACGCTAGCACGCCAGCCCCTTTATTACAGGGTTTCACAGACATACATCCCCCTACCAAAGTAGGGCGATAACGAATTTTCCCATTTTTTACTGCCTGCTTTGTCATTTTCCGACTCTCTAAAAAATCAGGTAACTCGACTCTGGCCTGTTGAGCCCTTAATCTTTTACCTGCACTACCCGCTAATGGCTGACCGCTTTCTAGTAATTTGTAGAGGTCATCGGCCTCGACGCGAGCTTTGGCATCGGCCCACTCGGCTCGTAAGGCCTTGACCTCAGCCTCATTACCCAGGATGTTTACGGCTCTTGAATTTGAGTCGGAATAATATACAGTCATCACCATACTGATATGCTTAAGCTGGGCCTTCAGTACTGGATAAGACACTCGCCCGCTTGCAGCCGCATAGACCGCCATTGAGCGCCTAAACTGATGGAACGTTAGTGGCCAAGCTTCACCTACTTTAATGCAGCTTGGTACATTCTCGCCATACAAAAACCAACTTGTTTCCGCTATGTCTTGCTCTGATACTTGAAGCTCCTTTTTATATAGGTCGACACTGGCTAGTCTTCCATTGAACGAGGTTGTTGTAAAACGAAATTGTGGATGAGGAATACCCTTTTTACCATATTCAACCGATAGGAACAGAGGCGTTTCTTGTTCTTTTACATCCGTTATTCGCCTGTCGTCAGACCATGCTAGCGCACCTTCAGCAATGATCCTAGCGACCTTAAAAGCAGCTTCAACAATCGAGCTAGTGACCCACTTGGTAAACCGAGGCACCCCATTATTTTCAAGCTTTGTTGTTGTCGACCAAACGACTGGGATAGCACCATTACTTGTGTTTAGCGTCTTGAATCCGTTAAGTGGTATGGCTAACAATTCACTCTTTCGCATACCTGTAAATGCAGCGATCAGAATGGCACACCGGAGTTGCCAACGGTTCAGGTTATCCATAAGCCCAGCCCAACTTTCACTTTTTGAAATACCCGCTTCACTGAGTTCTTTTAGGGCCATAGATACCTTGCTGTTTTCTTGCATCAATTTATTCCATTGAATTGTTACGCGAGCCGCTTGATTTTTAGTGAGCGGACCAGCATCTAGTTTTTTATCCAAACTCACTCCTTTATCTCTAGCAAGAGTACGTATTTGAAATAAAAACTTTATAGCCTCTTCATGCTCCAAAAAACGGTCTAAATCATCAATCGTCTTTTTCAGTATGCCTTGGTAAATCTCCGAGGGTATAAGTAGTGTCTGCACAGTATCAGTAGTTTCAGGAAAGCTCTTTCTAACTCGCTTCAGTTTATTTTGAAACTCGACTGAGGGCCTTAATCCTTCCCAAAACAAGTTATTGCCAAGTACGGTTGCGGTATCAGTGAATCGCTGGATTTTCCCAAGCAAAAGTCCTGCCTGTTTAACGGTTAAAGCCCGAACAATCAGAAAGTCTATTGCCTCTGGAGTAGAGAAGATATTTCTCACTGGAATACCTTTATCTAGGCAGAAACGAACCAAAAACGAAGCTGCTACCACATCGCCGTTAAGTTTTGACATAGAGCACCCACCGACAACACTAATCCAATGCAGCGCGAGGGTTTTAAGAAATTTATTGGCGCTAGAGCGACTATTTTCACTTGCATCCCTACATCCATCAACTGGAGTTATCTTATCAATCTTTGCCCTGAAATTAAGCGTTTTCATCGTCGAACTTGTGGCGCCGTAATCCCAAATATCGTCTCCAAACCTCGACAGAGGGTTTCCGTCCTTGGTAATCGTTACTACCAGGTCATCAGAAGGGTATAGAGTTAAAACTTCCCTAGACGGAAGAACTTCCAGCGCGTTAGAGTCGCGCAACATTAATTTCGCCATAACTAAAGCCCTCCTCCTAAGCTGTTTGCTCGACGGGTTAGAATTTGAATTTGCCTACTCCAGTGTTTGTTATAGTTACCCATTTCTAACTCTTCTTCCGCCTTGCTTATTACCTTTCTAACCGTTTCATCTCTTTTGCTTACAAACTCCACAATTTCGCCAATTCGAAAGAGCGCCGGTTGAACAACCGCTTCATGGTGCTCTGGATCATTTCGAATCATTGAGGTGGCGCGCAGCGCCTCCCGAAGACTCAAGAGTTTATGCATATCTTCAAAATCTGTATGGACAGCGAAGTGCGCACAGAAGAGGCAGCTTTCAAACGTGCCGCAGGCAGGTTCTGGAGCCTCAGAGCTAAACCCCTTCGCCCTCACGGGAATATCTCCCTTTATATTGGTACAGGATCCTGTGGCAACTCTCTCAGAATCACCTTCACCTACCAGTTTCACGGGGATCGGTTTTTCCGTTGTACGATTGAACTGGCGAACTTGGATACCAAGCTCTTCATGAAAACGATACATCTCTTGAGCCTGCGTTTCTATATCAATTGCAGTATAGGACCTTGCTGTTGTCGCAACCGAGTTGTTTAACTTCTTTGCCACCAAGGAAACTTTTCCTTGTGCTTTTCGGATAAAATACTCACCCGCCAACTGCCTTATTTCCCTTGACGAAATTTTGGTTATCCCTTCAAACAAGGGAGATTTTTTTATAAGAGAGCTAGCGCTGCTTCTTTCTAGTCGCTTTAGCTTATTAGCTTCACTAATTTTAACGAACAAATACTCATCAACATCCCCAACAAGCCCGAGGCTTTCCGCCCAAGCTCTTAGCTTTAAATACTTTAATATTTCTCGTTTCAAATGACTGGGGGCTGTAAATTTAACTGCTCTTCCAGCGCGAAACTTATGTTTCTTTGCAAAGGCACTGAATCCGATTTTACTAAGGTCTATATCGGATATTTTTAGATCTAGCGTGGGCTGAACATTTGCCGCTGTAAACCCGAGATATATTTGAAAAAAACAGAAGGCACTCAGGTTGTAAGAATAGACCTTTTGAATCATCAACTTTCCACCCTTCCAGTCCTTTCTATTACGAACAAGTGTTCTATCGTAAAACGTACCTTTATCATGAAATTTACTTTTAAAGTTTTCCGCCAGCACGTACTTTATATCTTCGTACGGAAGTGGATCTCCATCTTTGTTAAAGCAATTTGGTAAACTCTTCAAAGAAGTCCCCCTAGCTGAATGCCAGTACAGATTGCTATTAGACGAATTGGGCGGAGTCACCTTGATGGGATAATTATTTTCTAGAATGGCATCAGCAAATTGGTTGAAGTATATGGCGCACACACGCAAGTAGTCTTGCCCTTCCTGAAGACTAACTGATCTAACTTCAGCCTCTACCTTAGATTTTCTGTTACGATGCTTCGGGATGAGAGCAAGGATATCATTACTCGATAGCTCAAATGCCCACTGAATAAAACTTCTTGCGGAAGTTAAGCGTCCGTTAATATTCGTCGAGCCTAACGATGACTCACTGTTCATACGGCCTCGTTGATCGAGTACAATTTGATAGCGTTGATATTCACGCACTAACCCCTCTAAAGTGACAGGCTTTGATCCCCCATTAAAGTCGCAAAAATGAAAGAAATAACGCAAGTAGTGTAGCCTTCCGCGCAACGTTTCATTGCGCCATCCTTTGCGAAAAATGGTGTCCAAATAATTCCTGAGCCACGTTATCCGCTCTGACGATAGGGAGTCGGTGAAGACTAAAGCAGCTATATAGTGCTTGCCTCTATAATGACGCGCGGTGTTCTTTTCGCGCTCCAAATAACAAATCCTTCCAATATCCACGTTAAATAATAAACCATCAGCCCCTGCTCCCTTAACTACTACCGACTGAGGAGCGTACACTTTAGGTGGATTTTGTGGATTCACTTCAACTAAAGGACGAGCGGTGAAGGATTTATCCATCACTCTCGCCTTCAGAAATCATCGCACCAAATGCTTCTTGTATGTCATTAAACTCGGAAAGTTCGGTGTCGAAATTAAGATAACCTTCAGTGGTTTTGAAATTACGATGATTTAAACGCTGCCTTACGTGATCAAATATTTTTGCATCAGGGTAACCCTCAGCTCTCATCGACCTCACGACATTCATTCCCATTGACGCTCGGAGATCATGGAAAGTAAATACGTTAAAATCAGGAGCTCTTTTCTGAATACGTGAAATAAATCGGCTCAATTCATTCCTAAGCGACTGTCCGTTCTTGGGCACCATCATGGGCGCTTTAATGCTCCACGCAGCCTTTGGGTCTTGACGATCTGCTACCTCTCGTTGAGCGGTGTAATAAGGTTTTCCGTCCCGCGTTAAAAACACATAGTTGTCATCTGTATTACCGTAAAAACTATTGTCATGGAGTCTACGATTTTCCGCACGTTGACAACCAATATAAGTCATCAAATCATCAATTAACTCGCGTCGGAAAATTAGCCTATTTTGTCTGCCGCCTTTGGTGTCTGCCTTGTATCGTTGACCTGCATTGACAATGACAACAGCCGTTGACTGACCAGCCGCTAATTCATCACAAGCATCCTTGATGCAGCCGATACTTAATGTGCATACGGTTTGCTGTCTTGCCCCGGTTTCAAGTGCAATTCGGATCATTAATTCCAGTTCTATCGAGGCGTTATTTTGTCCAAATCCCTCGCTTACAACCCGCTGCTCTTCGCACGTTAAAGGACGTAAGTTCCCACCATCTCTTAACTTCCCTGGTTCAGCACTCGGACTTCGACTGCTCTTAATTCTGAGGTCATTGGTGATGACTTCCGTGCTCCGAATAAGACCCACGCGATTGGTGGTCATGATCGTCTTTCTAATCGCGGTGAACGGCTGATTCTCTAGACTCTCTTCCGTCACTAGAGACTCATAGCGGATGTTTGTGTAGAAATGCGCAACTGTAGAAAGTATGTTGTTAATGTGCTCTGCACTAAAGTCGTGGTTATCAAGAACCTGACTCATGAATACTCTGAACTTTTGTGGTGCGCGCTCATAATATAGCTTGGGCAGATCTAAGAAATGTTGCCCAGTATCTTCTAGGTATTGTAGGTAGTACTTTAAGTGAGTCGCTCGTGCAGTGAGCGTTCTCATATTGGAAAGGCTAGGCTTCTCTAACTGGCCTATCAAATAGGCATTGCCAATATCCCAGGGAAGGCCATTAGACTGAAGAATAGCGGGTACCTTTGGAAAATATGCGCTACCTCCTGAATTGAAAAAACTATATTCATACTCCTCGCCAGCTTTACCTTCTTGCCACATTAAGTGGCCCTTTTGAAAACGACCTAAATGGATAACCCTGGCTTTGGATGTAAAAAGATCATTAAGGGTGGCTTTCATGACTATGGTGTCCTCGAGGGATGTACACCATACGAGCATGAGTTTCCTAGCGTGTCAACCTTTAAAGAGGTGCGTGAACCTCATGTAATGCACTCGCAAAATACCCATGAGCAAACACCACCTGGTGATAATGGCTAAGAGAAGATGCAGGTAAGTAAACAGGCTCCCCATCTCCTCTAATCAAACGAGTATTTTCTGATTCTAAAAAAGTTTGATCAAATAAACGTATCAAATCCTCATGCTGATGTTTATCAACATTAATGCGACCTGGGGGACTCAATACTTCTTGACGCGGCATAATGGGCACTCATTTTCCTGCATTGAAAAGCGACGTATTACCAAATGACTATTAGCAATTGCTAATCACGACATCATATCGATTTCATCAACACATTGTAAGCCACTGATGTATCACCGTTAAATTGAGACAACCCTAGCAAAAATAGGCTAAATTTTGCACGAGACCTGCCGATAAGATAGAGTGAGAAGTAGAAAAGTGTTAACGAATGGCACCAATAATATCAATTGCTTTATAAAATGGTGACCTTTGGGGAACCATCTATACTGAAAATAATCAATATGATTATCTGTCCATAAACGCTACAGGCTATCTATGCAGTTGTAGACGGCTACAGCAAAGAGGGGAATGATATGAAACCTCAAACGATAGACGTCGATCGTAGTAATGTAGTAGACCTTTTCTCTGGCAAGCCTATCAACGAGGTACAGGATAATATTATCCGTATTTCACCAGAACTTGATGGCCTTGAAATGCTCTATTCAAACGACACAGCGGTGAACAAACTATATAGCCTGAAAATCGTCTGCTGGGCGTTAAAAGAGTCTGGCGAAGCAGTAGGCATGGTTCCTTGGCTCAATAAAATTGTACCCTGTACTGAAATCAATGATCCTTTAAACGGACACTGGGAAGGTTACCGAGACCCCAGTTACAATGATATTTTTTATAGCGTCCCTAATCATAAAATTATTGAACTAGAAACCGCCGCACAATACTACGATTTTGACGCAGATGATGAGGAAATTGCACTCCAAGAGATCCCTGACGCCATTGGCACCCACGCGGTACTCACCGATAACGGTTTCCGCTCGTTTGTATTAGTGGAAGTACTCAGTTGGCGCTTAATGGCCAATGGTGAAGTCCGAGCAATGCTCGTGGATGAAGACAAGGTCAAATCAACCCCCGTTCTCCCTGGTGATTCCTGCCTTTACTCCGCGCAAGACCACCCTGAATTTCGGTATTTTTTCCAACACAGAATTGCCAATAAAATAAAGGAACAAGACCCCGAAGCATTGGCAGCAATATCGATGTTAATTGAAAATTAAACGGTACGACACAGTACTATTACATTAAAAAGGGGAGCTGATTAGCTCCCCTTTTTAATGTAATAGATAAATTGGCCGCCAATCTCTTCCTGCCCCATCAGCTCATGGCCAAGAAACCCACAAAACTTAGGGATATCACGGGTTGTTGAAGGATCTGTTGCAACAACTTTAAGCACGTCACCAACAGCCATATCTCGCACCTTATTGTGAAGCATCATCACAGGTTCAGGGCAAAGCAAACCCACCGCATCAAGCTCGTGGTTTGGAGTTATTGGGGGTAATGGTGTCAACGCCATAATCATTCCGCTATTTGATAAAAACCGGCGCTATTCTCCCTTAAACCTCACCGTTTTTCCACGCTAATTGTTGGTTTTTTGGTACTTCTTTTGACCAAAAGTAGACAGGGATCAATATTAACAAGCCTAATCCAGCAGCTACAACAAAGTGAACTTGATACCCCCACAACACAACAAAGAAACCACTCGCCATATGAAACAAACCACCTACTCCAGCCTGAATGCTAGCTTGTACGGTGTAATCCGTTCCCGCGACATGTGGACGACAGGCATCCATCATCAACGCAAACAACGCAACGGTTGTCATACCACCGGTAAAATGCTCTGCTACCGTAACAATCACAATATCCAAGGTTTCGATATTCCCTAACGCCAACCAACTGAACCCTAGCAAACTTAAGGCTTGTAGCGTCGCAAATACCGTTAAGGCTCTCACTCGCCCCATCAAAGGTAACAGCAGTCCACCCGCTACAGCCCCCGCAACCGTTGCACCAACACCAACACCCGCCGATAACCAACCTATTGTTTCTAGACTCACCCCTAAATCTATTAACATTGGCTTTGACATCGCGGAGCCAAAAGAATCACCCACTTTGTAAAGTAGCAACACACTTATCCAGCGCCACATGTCTTTCTGTCCGACAAATCGCCGAAAAACATCCAACACATTCGCCGGGCCAGCGTCTCCTTTCACTGGAAAATCACTTTTTTCTTCAAAAAAAAGTATTGGGATTGTGGCGCATGCCAGCAACAGGGCCATTAATACGAACGTATGGTTCCAGCCAATACGATCCATCAAAAACAACACTCCGCCACCTCCAAACACCATACCGATACGGTACGCTCCAACCTGAATACTATTCCCTATTCCCCTTTCTTTCGGCGAGAGTGTTTGTACGGCCAAACCATCTGTTGCGATATCTTGTGTTGCCGTTGCTAAACCCGCTAAAAACAACAAGCCAGCAAGATAATAGAGCCCTTCTCCCGTTAATGTATCTGGATCAATTAACGAGATAAGCAGCATCAACCCTACACAAACGCACTGTAGCGGCAGTATCCAACTCTTTCTTCTTCCAAGCTTTTGACTTCCGTATTGATCAACATAGGGAGCCCACAGGAATTTCAACGCCCACGGGAAAAACAGAAATGAAATAAAGCCAATAATCTCTAAGTCAACGCCATAAGAACGCAGCAAAGGAGGCAGCGCCTGACTAAAAAAACCAAAAGGTACACCTTGCGACAAGTATAAACAGGAGAGTATGCCTAATTTTGTGCGAATGCTGTACTGGTTATAAAAAGAGGTAGTCATCTAAAAACAAATTCCAAGATACTGACACGAAACAAGATATTACCATCATCCACTGGATAAAAACCCATGCTTTCATTACACTTCTTGTATTATGTTCCTCAGGAATAACGTATTAAAAAGCGAACCGTTAAAGGTAGTAACAAATGATCAAAGTAGTGATTGAGAGGTTGGTTGTTGAAGGTCTAGAAAGCCCCTATGAAGATGCCATTGCAAACCTTTTAGATGTCATGGTAAATGCCCCGGGATATATTTCTGGCGAATCTTTTTGCGATATTTACAAGCCTTACCACTATGTTGTCGTCGCCAATTGGAGCAACGAGCAATCCTGGGATAAATGGTTCCATTCTCAAGAAAGGCAAGCGTTGCTAGACGCTATCAACCCTTTTCTACAATACCCAGAACGTTGCTCGGTACTCGCTGGGCGTCGCTACCACCAACGAGTTGAAGCCTCATAGAGACGATGGAAACTATAACAATCGAACAAATACGGTAATCTCTTCGCGATCATGATAAAGGTGCTTGGCACGCAACTCATAGCTAACACCCTTATCTGCAAACTTCTCGTCCATCCGCTCAAATATTTTCTGCACTTCAGACCATCGC
>CAJXXT010000075.1 GCA_913063495.1 uncultured Gammaproteobacteria bacterium
GATCAGAATCCAAGCCTCTGTGCACTATTATATAGTTTTTTTTGGATCTGTACCCATCACTGTATCAGAAATACACTCTGCTTATTGAGTTACAAGTGCTGGTGCTACCGATGACTGAGAGAATCCCCACAACAACCCTAGATACCAACGCAAATAAAATCTACACACGGCGTACCCAAGGTTTCTATCAACAACTTCGTCGCTACACAGGTATTCCCCTTCTGCTGTCCTATGTGTTGATTCCCTGGCTTAGCATCAATGATCGGCCTGCGGTATTGTTCGATTTGAGTGCTCAAAAATTTCATATTTTATGGATGAGCTTTTGGCCACAAGACGGTATATTACTCGCCGCGTTACTCATCCTTGCGGCATTTTTACTCTTTATTGCAACGATATTGGTAGGACGTGTATGGTGCGGGTTCACCTGTCCTCAAACCGTCTGGACCATGATGTTTATGTGGGCTGAGGACAAATGTGAAGGCGACCGAAACCAGCGAATCAAACTTGACCATCAGCCATGGAGTCTCAACAAATTACTGCGTAAAGGCAGTAAACACGGTATCTGGCTATTAATCTCACTGATCACCGGACTCACCTTTGTTTCCTATTTTTATCCTGTTCGAGAATTATTAACCGATGTTGTTTACCTACAGGCCTCCGCTGAGACCTATTTCTGGATTCTGTTTTTTGTTGGTTTCACCTACCTAAACGCTGGCTGGCTAAGGGAAAGTGTCTGCAAACATATGTGCCCCTACGCCCGATTCCAGTCAGTAATGTATGACAAAGATACCATGGTCGTCACCTACGATACCGGTCGTGGTAAAGAGGACTGTGTGGACTGCTCCTGGTGTGTACAGGTATGCCCGGTTGATATCGACATCCGAGACGGGTTGCAGTATGCCTGCATCGACTGCGGTTTATGTGTTGATGCCTGTAATAATGTGATGGACAAGGTTGGATATTCACGCGGCCTGATTCGATTCACTTCTCAACATGCTATAGAGACGGGACACACTCAACTGCTACGCCCTCGGCTTGTGGCATACATCATTTCGGCAGCAATAATGACAGGCCTCTTTTCCTTCACTGTTGCCACACGCTCTCCAGTAAGCCTGGATGTAGTACGTGATCGAGGTACACACCTATTTCATACGGTTCACGATGGAGTGGAAAATGTGTACACCGTCAAAATCAATAATATGGGAACCGTTGACCAAACCTTCACACTCTCAGTAGAAGGGCGGCACCCCTATATTCTCAAGGGCCACCACCAAGCCACGGTACGCCCTGGTGAAGTCTATGTACTACCCACAAGGATTTGGCGAGCACAGGAAGAACAAAGTAGGCCCCACGACACTCTTGAGTTTGTCGTCACATCCACCACAAACCCAGACATTTCCGCACGCCAAAAAGCCAGTTTTATCGCGCCCGTAAAAGTAGCGTTAAACGCAAAGGGGTAATACGATGTACCTATACGACAAATATGATCACAAGCTAGTGCAAGAGCGTGTTGAACAGTTCGAACGGCAGACTGAACGCTTTATCACAGGCGATCTAACAGATGAGCAATTTTTACCACTACGCTTACAAAATGGTCTCTATATTCAACGCCATGCCCCAATGTTACGTATCGCAGTACCCTACGGCATGTTGCGAACAGAACAGCTAAAAAAGATGGCTCACATCTGTCGGTCTTATGACAAGGGTTATTGCCATATTACAACACGACAAAACCTGCAATTAAATTGGCCCAGCATCAAAGATGTTCCCTCGATACTCTCCGAACTTGCTCACGTTGAAATGCACGCCATTCAGACAAGCGGGAACTGCATTCGAAATATTACATCCGATCCACTTGCCGGAGTCGCTCCCGACGAAATTGTCGATTCCCGGCCATACTGTGAAATTGTTCGTCAATGGTCTACCTTGCACCCAGAATTTGCCTTTTTACCTCGCAAATTCAAAATAGCGATTAGCGGTTCTACGACTGACCGCGCCGCGACAGCATTTCATGACATTGGACTACAACTCATAAAAGACAAAAACGGAGCCGTTGGGTGTAAAGTCCTTGTTGGCGGTGGGCTGGGGCGCACCCCTATTATCGCCTCAACCGTATGTGATTTTTTACCGGAACAATTTTTACTTTCCTATTTGTGCGCAATCTTACGCGTCTACAATCGCCTTGGTCGACGGGATAACAAATATAAAGCACGTATAAAAATACTCGTAAAGGAAATGGGAATAGCGGACTTTTCGCAAGCGGTTGAGCAAGAGTGGCAACACATAAAAGATAACTACTCTCCTCTCACCCCCAAGGACATCACACAAGCTCAAGGTTATTTTTCAACTCCCCCATACCAACAAATCAATGCCAGCACCACGGGTGAACAATTGGATCATTTGGCGTTAAAACACCCTGAATTTGGTCGCTGGTTACAACGCAACGTCAACCATCACAAAGTCCCAGGCTATCGTGCAGTCACCCTATCGCTAAAACCCACGGGTAATGCTCCAGGCGACATTTCCGCTGAACAACTAGAAACCGTGGCCTATTTAGCAGAACATTTTTCATTTGGAGAAGTAAGAACAACCCACCAACAGAACATTGTCCTAGCGGATGTTAACAGCAATGAGCTATTTACTTTTTGGCAATATGCACAATCGGCAGGGTTCGCGACCCCCAACATAGGAACCTTAACCGATATTATCTGCTGCCCCGGTGGCGATTTTTGTGCCTTAGCCAACGCTAAATCCATCCCTATCGCGGAAAAAATTCAGAGTACCTACGATGACATCGATTACCTTTACGATTTGGGTGATATCTCGTTGAATATATCCGGCTGTATGAATGCTTGCGCCCATCATCATGTCGCAAACATCGGAATCCTAGGGGTCGACAAAAAAGGCAAAGAATTTTATCAAGTAACGCTGGGTGGAAATAACAACAGTCGCGGAGCCACAAATCACAAACCGGCCATAGGCAAAGTACTCGGCAAAGCATTTCCCGCCAATGAAATACCCAACGTCATTGATTGTGTACTAACGACTTATCTACAACACCGTATCGAGGAAGACGCTTTTTTAGAAAGCTTTCTAGATACTTATAAGCGTATCGGAATGCCTACATTTAAAGAGAACGTATATGCCTAAAATCATCAAAAACGGCGATATTGTTGAGGATTATTGGAACTATATCGACCCTCCTAAAGGCTTTGTTGCGGCCTACACCGAGAAGACTGCAATGCAAACACCAGCGCAAGAAGCGATAGGAGCAATAGTATCGCTAGATCACTGGTTATCTCAGCGAACACAGCTATTAGCCTCAAACACAGCACTGGGGATATGGCTAGAAGGTCACAGTGATTTGAGCTTGATCATTGACGATTTACCCTTCTTTGACGTAATCGCCGTATATTTTCCCGCTTTTACCGATGGCCGCGGCTTTTCTCTTGGTAGCCAATTACGTGAACGTTATCAGTTCCAGGGAGAACTCCGAGCCATAGGCTCCCTACTCCCAGATCAAATGTATTATCTACATCGCTGCGGTTTCAATGCTGCGGTAACAAAGCCTAAAGATCTACAATTCGCACGTGAAGCGTTAACCGATTTTAGCCATAACTATCAAGAAGCCTGCGGGGATGACAACCCTAGCCTCTAAATCACAAAATTCACCCAACACCTTGCGACAATCGGCCTATACTGAAAAAATGGCCTTTATTCGTGAAATCGCTCCTGATCTTAATGAGGGGATCGATCGTAAAACTCTAAAAACCTTAAAACAACGCTTTATGCAGGTGAACAATGGTCGCCGCGATCGCATGTTGTCGACGCTGAGTGTGCGACACCAGCAGTTTGTTCAAGCATTGCCGCTGTTACTTCACCTCAACCACCCATCACTACCGGGTTATATCACTGGGGCAACACCTTGCGGTATCAAAAACTTCACCCCTGAACAAGAAAACCTAAGGGCTGCCCGCGGCCTGGCTCGTAGCTTTCAATATCGCAAATCCCGCTCGATCCTTCGAGAGATTGTAGGGGTTTACCTGATGGGTAGCACCGGTACCATTGCCCATTCCGATAAAAGTGATATGGATTTTTGGGTCTGTTATCGACCAGGGCTTAGTGATAGCGCCCTAAAAGAACTGCGTAAAAAGCTTGACGCTATCACTGCATGGGCAGAGGAGATAAACCTTGAAGCCTATTTCTTTTTGATGGACCCCGAACAATTTAAAAGCGGCCAGCGGAAAGGTCTATCCGGAGAAGATTGCGGCAGCACCCAGCATTTTTTACTACTCGATGAATTTTATCGAACCAGTCTGGTAATTGCAGGTAACTTGCCATTATGGTGGATGATCCCAAGCTACGAAGAAAAAAATTACGAACACTTCAGCAGCACACTGCTCGACAAACGTTTTATCCCTAAAGACGATTATATCGATTTTGGCGGCGTCTCCGATTTTCCTGCGGGTGAGTTTGTTGGTTCTGGCATGTGGCAACTCTACAAAGGTATCGATTCACCCTATAAGTCCGTGTTAAAAATTGCTCTCACTGAAGTCTATGCCAGCAGTTACCCCAACATTGAATGTTTAAGTTTACGTTATAAACGTGCTATTTATGCTGGCAACCTGGACCTTAATGAACTTGACCCTTACATTATGGTGTATCGCACCATAGAAGATCATTTAGTAAAACGAGAAGAATTCCGTCGCTTGGAATTAATACGTCATTGTTTTTACTTTAAAGTAAACGAACAACTGACACGCAAAAGTGACCCTAAGCGTAGAAGCTGGCGCAGAGAAGTCTTACAAAATCTTGCTAATGAGTGGGGGTGGGATCAAGGTTATCTAAAACAACTTGATAACCGAAAACATTGGAAGGTACATCGAGTTAGAGCAGAGCGTCAGGAACTGGTTCAAGAATTAAATTACAGTTATCGATTCCTCTCGACCTTTGCCCGTGACAATAACATCACCGCATCGATAAAACAGGATGAAATGAATATTTTAGGGCGCAAGCTCTATGCCGCGTTTGAACGTAAAGGTGGAAAAATTGAACTCATCAACCCGGGCATCACCTCTAATCTAACGGAAGACCACCTCTCTTTTCACTTCAACAAAGATTTAGAACACCCCGGTATAGGAGACTATTGGGCGGTATATAGAGGTTATCTAAAAATCAGCGATGCCGGTGGCCACTCTCTTATCAAAAAGTCCCGGGGATTATTAGAGTTAATTGCCTGGTGTTATTTTAATAAACTCATTGATCACTCCACTCGTTTCTCCATGGATCAAAATATCGATGGCGATCTAACAGACAACGAACTCAATCAGACCATACAAGGCTTTTTTAGCCTATTCCCTCACCATGCCCCCAAAGCCGTACAAAGTGGTTTTGAACACGCCGCTTACCCCACCGAAATTAGCTTATTTGTCAATGTTGGTATCGACCCGATGGGCACGATGACACGACAAGGCATACACCGTTTAAGCGACCAAACCAATGCGCTTAACTACAGTGCCCTACACCACAATTTAGTATTATCTGTTGATCAGATTACGTTTAATAGCTGGGGAGAAATTACCTGTTCGCATTTTGCTGGAGACAACGCATTAATTGACTGCCTTGTTAACTACATGCGACAAATTCCACCTGATGGCTCTATTCCATTACCTGCTCTAAAAGTACAAAGTTACTGTAAAAACCGCGCGATAACAATCGCACAAAGAGTTAATGAGTTATTTGGTGACGTCATTAATTGTTATTACACGGGCACCCGCTCTATCCAAACGCGGTACCTGGTTGAAATTGAGCAATATATTTATATGCTGCAATTTCAGCGCAACACACCCAAAGTACGTGCCTTAAAAAACTACGGGCAACTAATTCAAGCATTGTCAGAACCCCAATCCAGCTACAGCCACATTACGGTTGACCAACATGGATTAACAAAACATCCACTACGAGTGATTTCCCGTCTTGGTAGCCCTGGAAAAATACAGGTATTTTATCAACGGTTTGATAATGTCGTTGATGTATATTTGCATGATGAACGGGGTTCACTGTTCCATACCAGAAAACCCTATTTTGATGAGGTTAGTTTACTATCCCCTATCGATCTCTTCTTGCAAGCCATCCAATACCGCAGCTCCATCACGAGCGATGAACACACGATCAGACAAATGGTATATTTTTACGAAATCACCGCCAACCATAAAAAAGAGCTCAAAGCCACGCGTAAACACATCAATCATTCCCCAGCAAAATCACGCTACTTTAACGTGCAAGCCATTGGTGAACAAACCGGGGTAAACGATACCTTTTATACTATTTATTGTGATGACTTAGAGTTTTCTCAATTCGAGTATGGCGATCAGCTTTTTACCGCTGTCGCCAAGCATATTGCGTCTAAGCGCAAAACCACCGAACGCTACCCTTGTTACCTTACCGATCTTGATTTGTCATTACTCACCTTGGATGGAACAGCGCCCGAACAAACTGTTGAATATTTCAAACGTAAAGAAGAAATTGAACAGGCACTAAACAATGCGCTTAACGCCTTAAACTAAATTTTAGGCAAGTGATTACTGTGCCGTAAGGATTCATCTATTATTACGTTTATTAATTGTTGCGCTTAATAACTGTTACGTTCACTAACTTTCACTAAAAATTCTGCCATCACACGATAAAGAAGTTTTTTATTTAGCGGCTTGCTTAAAACACCATTACAACCTGCATCTGTGGCTTTGTTTATTTCTTCTTTACTCGTCTCTGCGGTCAACGCATAAATAGGTACGGTACATCCATTATCTCTAAGATAGCGAGTTGCCGTCACGCCATCTCTATTCGGCATATTGATGTCCATTAGTATAAAGTCAGGCAGTTCCCTATCACAACTATCACACGCCTCAATACCATCCGACACGACAATGACACTAACACCTGTTTTTTGCAGCACACGTTCGATCAGCTTTTGATTTACAACATTGTCTTCTGCCAACAGCACTGTACCAGAAAAGCGAGGCACATCTTTTGAGCCCTTTGATTTCTCTAAAGCTACGTATTCATCACGCCTTATCCACTCCATATTTTGAGGTAATCGTACTCCTACTGTAAATGTGAAGACACTACCCCGATTTAATTCACTCGACACATCAATACTTCCCCCCATCATAACGGCAAGTTTTTGCGATATCGCAAGCCCAAGCCCAGCGCCGCCAAAGGATCGGGTAGATGATGTATCTGCTTGATCAAATACCGTAAACAATTTATCTTGCTCTTCCTTTCCCATGCCCAAACCGCTGTCAATAACTTCGAATTTCAACTTATTAATGTCTCCATCCCATGAAACCACCAATAGCACACTACCCTTTTTCGTAAACTTAATAGAATTTTTACATAAGTTACTCAAAACCTGATACAAACGAGTTGGATCACTCATTACCACGGACGGTACTGGATAACGATAAACAATATCAAACCTGAGTCCCTTTTCTATAGCCTTCGCAACAAACACATCGTTAATATCACCAATCATATCCGCGACATTGACGGGAATGTCTTCAACACCAAGCTTATTCGCTTCAATTTTAGAGAAGTCCAGAATATCGTTAATTAGATGCAGTAATGTATGACTACTATTTATAACTAAATCAATCGCATTTCTCTTTTCTGACTTGGCAAGGCTTGTTTCCTTTAAAAACTCACTGAAACCAATAATCGCAGTTAAAGGTGTCCTAATCTCGTGACTCATATTGGCCAAAAATTCACTTTTTGCATTAGTTGATGCTTCTGCGATCTCTTTTTTGGTATGTTCTCGTTCTTTTTCTTTTACGGCAATTTCTTTTAATTTTACCTGAGTAACGTTTAAGACAACCCCTTCGATATGACTTACTTGCCCTGATTTTTCACGAATAATTCTAGCGCTATGATGAGCCCACACCTTCTTTCCATCAGATCGAATAAAACACAAGTCATTAGAAGAAACCCCAATCCTAAGCATTTCCTCAAATTGGTGATATGTATCTTGAAAAATACAAGAGCTGAAATCCGGCCCGCTTCCAGCAAGCTGTCGAGAGTCATCAAAACCAAACATTCGTAGCATCGCCGGATTTTCGCTGATAATCTCACCAGAAAGTGACATTTTATACATGCCTTCCCTTGCATTATTAAATAACGATTCATAACGAAACAACGAATCCATTTCATCATAATCTGCAAGGAGAACTGCCGCCCTTTCATTCTTAATACGATTTGACAAAGCAAATGATAACAGTATGGCCTCAGCCAATATTCCGAGAGGTAAGGCAAAAATCGTGACCGTGGTCGCAGGTATCAATTTACTGGTAACCCCGGCAAAAACAGTCAAACCCACTATATTAAAAATCCAAGCAAAGAATAGAAACTTTGCATTTTGGTTGCCTTGCAACCAACAGTAAGCAATAACCCACAAAAAAAGCGGCATAAACGCGGTAAAATAAATACGATTCCATAAAGAAACAACATGATAATCTGAAATAAAGAATAACACGGCACTCATAAATGATATTACGATTATAAAATTTAGAACCGAATCTAATTTTGGGTGATACTTCTTGGTTGACATAAAGTTTTTCGCAAATAACATTGTCGATATCGAACTTACTGACAATATGGGGAGAATATTTTCTCGCCCTAAAAAACCAAAAACTTGGGTTATATGAATCATCCCATGACCACTTTCCAGAACTTCAGCTAGCGTAATAGAACCCAAATAAAAAACGTAATACAAGTAACCAACGTCTCTAACCGATATATAAATAAAAAAGTTGTAGGTAAGAAGTATCACCATCGCACCAAGGAATATTCCATAAACAAGCTCCTCTCGTAAAACCTTCTCGAGAAACCCTTTGTGAGTCCACAACGTCACGGGCAAATAAATTGAGGTATCGCTTTTAATTTTTATATATAACAACATCTCTTGATCAAGAAGCGTTGTTATAGGAAACACACTGTTGACATGAACAACGTCTTTTTCTTCATATTTACTGCGAAGATCCGAAGTAATAACCCTATAAACACCGTCTACTTCTGGAATAAATAATTCAGCAATATCAAGGTTTGAGCGCCCTATCTCTAACAACCACTGTTGTCGCGGGTCAACATTGGGATATGACGACGGATAAATCACATTAAACTTTAGCCAATATGTGGATTGGCTTATCCCAAGATTTAATATGGTGCTTTCATTAGAGGAGAACTCAACATCATATTCTTGAGATGATACCTGGTCGATCGTCAGCTCATTGGTAGGATCTTCAAAGATGTACACACTTGGGTTCAAGTCATAATTAGTACCAGTGAATAGACTGACTGGCCGCACGCCTCCCTCTGCAAAAGCAGATGAACCAATGACTAAAAGCGCTATAACAGGGAATAAAAACAACCACTTAGCTATATAAATCGCATATTTGACCGTCATATCTCGAGGCAAAATAAGGGCGACGGCATAACTCCACCTCGCAAAAGCACATAATTATTAAGGGAACTCTATGCTTTTAGTATAGGTGGTATCTCAAAATCGCCCACACGCTTTTACCCGAGCACTACGACCACATCAAGATGAATCATAACACATTGTACTTTAGTACTTTATTCGACCTACAACCCCAAACTCACAGGTTCACCGGACTGCTCCGTGCATACCCTGTCAATCAATGCGGGCATTACTTCTTTTGTTGTAGAAACAACCCATTGCCCTTCCACCCACTCCAAATGAAAACCACCACTTTTTGCAGCCACCCATAACTGACGCATAGCAACTTGGCGATTAATAATTACTTGGCTTCCGTTCTCGAACTCCAAGGTAAGGATACCCGCCACTGTTTCATAATCGATATCAACCTCAGACTCCTCAATGGCATCTTCAATCTCCATAAGTAAATCATCAATTTGCTGATTAAATTCAGACTCATTCATACATTTGATCCTGTTAGTTACTGCCCATAGCACTGATGCAGGCGCGATAGTATACTACAGCCCATAATCTTAGATGAACAGATCAACAATGGACTGAACCCCATGAACAATCAGGCAAAAGCCTCATTATGGAGGCTAGTAACACCTTACTTTTCGTTATCCTCATTGTTATTAGTCTGCAGCACACTAATACTCACAGGCTGCGGTCAGAAAGGTGCGTTATACCACCCAACAGATACACCACATAAACAGCCAACAACGACACAACAGGATAAACCCTGTAAAGAAAATGACTGCAAACCGCAGTAATCTGCGTTAAACGCTTGTAAATAACACCTTTGACTATATTTATTACCTGACAAAAGAGCAGCACCACGATGAGCAACACCAGCAGTGAATTTAATTATCAAAACAACCAACTTTTCGCAGAACAGGTTAGTGTCACAGAGATTGCCAAAGCTATCGGTACACCCTGTTATATCTATTCCCGCAAGGCGTTTGAAGATCACTGGAAAGCGTTTGATACTGCCTTTGCTAGTCAGCCTCACTTGGTGTGTTACGCGGTCAAAGCGAACTCTAATATTGCTGTACTCAATACACTTGCGCGTTTAGGTGCAGGTTTTGACATTGTATCTGCTGGTGAACTTGCCCGCGTACTTCGTGCTGGTGGCGACCCTGAAAAGATCGTGTTCTCCGGTGTTGGCAAGCAATCTGAAGAAATGGTAAGTGCGCTAGAGGCAGGGGTTCATTGTTTTAACATTGAATCGGAAGCAGAGCTGTATCGCCTCGATAGAGTTGCTGGAGGGATCGGTAAGGTTGCTCCCATCTCTTTACGTGTAAATCCTGATGTGGATGCACAAACACACCCGTACATCTCAACCGGCCTCAAAGAAAACAAATTTGGTGTTGCCATTGATGATTGTATCGCCATCTACGAAAAAGCCGCCAAGATGGCCAACATTAACATCATTGGTATTGATTGCCATATCGGTTCACAGCTAACCACTGTTGCGCCTTTTCTTGATGCATTAGACCGTGTTTTAGCCTGCGTTGATGCACTTGCTGAAAAAGGGATCGAGCTTGAGCATATTGATATCGGTGGCGGCCTAGGGGTTTGTTACCAAGACGAAGTGCCACCAACACCCGCTGAGTATGCTTCTGCGCTGCTTGAACGCTTAGGGGATAGAAAGCTAATCGTAGTCATGGAACCCGGTCGTGCTATTGCAGCAAACGCAGGGATTATGATCACACAGGTAGAGTTTTTGAAGCCAACTGAGGCGAAGAATTTTGCCATTGTTGATGCGGCAATGAATGATTTAATACGTCCATCCCTTTACAGTGCATGGCAAGATATTATTCCGGTAAATCCACGAAGCGAAAGTGACCCTGTAAAAAAGGATCATTATGATATCGTTGGCCCCATTTGTGAGACGGGCGACTTTTTAGGAAAAGATCGTGAACTCAAAATAACGGATGGGGATTTCTTAGCGGTATGCTCTGCGGGGGCTTATGGTTTTGCCATGGCATCCAATTATAATTCTCGCAATCGCGCCGCTGAAGTGATGGTGGATGGCAATCGTTTTTACACGGTACGTCGTCGTGAAACTGTTGCTGAGCAAATGGCGCATGAGTCTCTTTTGCCCTAACGGCAAGTACAATAGCGACAGCACAGAAAATATAAGCACCATCACTAACGTACACTGGGTTTCAAAACAATGAACATTTCCTTTACCAAAATGCACGGTCTCGGTAACGATTTTATGGTGATAGAGCAAATGTCCCAAGACATTGCACTTAGCAGCCATCAAATACAAACATTATCGGATCGACATACCGGTATCGGTTTTGACCAATTGCTTGTGGTATCCCCCTCTAACACGCCGAACATCGACTTTCGCTACCAAATCTTTAATGCCAACGGTGGCGAAGTTGAACAGTGTGGTAACGGTGCTCGCTGCTTTGCACGTTTTGTTCAGGAAAAAAACCTAACCGATAAAGCCATTATTGTTGTTGAGACCAATACCGGCATTATCACTCTCAATGTACAAGCCGACGGCAATGTTACCGTGGATATGGGTGCGCCTATCTTAGAGCCTCCACAGATTCCTTTTATCCCACCCCTTACCTCACCCGCCACCCAACAACAGCAACGCCAAACTAGCTACACCGTACCAACCAGCCATGGAGACATTACCCTAGGTGCCGTCTCCATGGGTAACCCTCATGGTGTTCTTGTGGTGGACGATGTTAAAAGCGCTCCTGTAGCAAGCCTTGGAGCCGAACTAGAAAGACACCCAATTTTTCCAAACCGAGCTAATATTGGGTTTATGCAAATTGTTTCTCGCGACCATATACGACTTCGCGTGTTTGAACGCGGTGTGGGAGAAACCCAAGCATGTGGCACTGGCGCCTGTGCTGCTACCGTTGTAGCAATTCAACAAGGCTTAGTAGACAATCGAGTAACCGTCTCCTTACCTGGGGGGGATTTAACGATTGAATGGCACCCTGCTGATGCAAACAATGGCACAAGCAATAACGAAAACAGTAACCATAACAACAAAAATGCTGACCATGTAATGATGACTGGGCCAGCCACCACAGTATACGAAGGAACCATGACACTATGACTGATGCGGTATTAGAAGAAACACAGAGCACCACATTAACAGCCTCTCAGGTATCCGAATTCCTTATTAGCAATCCCCAATTTTTTCAAGAATATGAGTACCTACTCGCAGACCTAATATTACCTCACTCATCTGGCAACGCCACATCCTTAGTTGAACGACAAGCCAAGGTTCTTCGAGAAAGAAACAGCGAATTACGTAACCGCCTTGGGGACGTTATCGCTACCGCACGAGATAATGACAACTTATTTAAGCTCACGAAAAAACTCGGCTTAAGCGTGCTTGAAGCGGATTCACTCGAAGACACCGCCCGCGTATTGCATCACAGCTTACGTAATGATTTTAAAGTGGACTGTGCCAACATCATTTTATTTGACCAGCCACAAATCACATCGACCTCGCTCATCACACAACTTTCTAGCGAAGCGGCTAAAAATGTTTTAGGTAAGTTAGTTCGGTTCGATCGCGTAACCTGCAGTGCACTGCGAGTTAATGAGCTGCAATATTTATTTCCACAATACGAAAAAGATGAAGGTTCTGCTGCAATCATTCCTCTAAGCCACAAACAAGATTTAGGTTTATTGGTAGTAGGAAACTTTAATCCTCAGCATTTTAGCCCCGATATGGAAACAACGTTTATTAGCTATATCGGAGAAGTGGCTAGTCGCTGCATCTCACAACACCTGATCAATGAGCAATAACCACCGCCTGAGTACATTTCCTAACGCTGTCGAATCGTATCTACATCATCTAGATACGGTTCGACAGCTTTCCCCTCATACCATTAATAATTATCAAAGGGATCTGGATGCTTTTGCTCAATATTGCATTGATGCTGAACTAACAAACATCACCCTAATTAAACCCAATAATATTCGCCAATATACTGCCTTCCAACACCGCAAGGGTAAATCAGGAAAAACACTACAACGCCATCTTTCCAGTATTCGCGGCTTAATGTCTCACCTTATTCAGAAAGGTCTAATTAAAAGCAATCCCGGCACTGGCATTAGCGCGCCCAAAAGCCAGCGACGACTTCCCCACACCCTCGATGCTGATCAAACTGCACAGTTACTTGATATAAAGTTACTCGACATAAAATTGCTTGATATAAAATCACTTGATACAAAAAACGCCCCTGAAGAAAACAATTCTACTGTAGTTATTCTGGCTATCAGGGACAAAGCCATACTAGAATTATTTTACTCCTCTGGGTTACGATTAAGCGAGCTGGTGAACCTGGACATTGGTGATTATCAACCGGGCAACAAATCCGTACAGGTATTAGGAAAAGGTAACAAGGAACGTTTAATTCCTGTTGGAAAGCAGGCAATGAGTGCATTAACCTTGTGGCTTAACACTCGCCCCTTGTTACTAAAAACAGCAACCGAAGACGCATCAGAAAGTGCACTATTTCTCAACAAGAATGGTTCACGTCTAAAACAGCGCTCCGTGCAACAACGTATTAAACAGTGGGGAGAAAAACAAGGCACCGATCGCCCAGTTCATCCCCATATGTTACGCCACTCCTTTGCCAGCCATATTTTGGAATCAAGCGGTGACTTACGTTCAGTACAAGAACTGCTTGGGCATTCTGATATATCTACCACGCAAATATACACTCATTTAGATTTCCAACATTTAGCTCAGGTGTACGACAAATCACACCCAAGAGCCAAGAAGAAAAAATAATATGCTTAAACTCATTACCCTGGATTTGGACAACACATTATGGAATGTCACACCAACGCTAATTCGTGCAGAAAAATCACTAACATCATGGATTAACGACAACGTACCCGAGGCAAAGCCGTTTTATCAAAAAGAAAACCTGATGTCATTACGGCAACAGTTTAACAAGCAGCACCCTGATAAAAAATACTTCCCTACCATTATGAGAAAAACCTTACTAAAGCAATGTTTTTTGCAATCAGGGCTTAGCAATAATAAAGCAGAAGAAACAATGGAAGCTGCATTCTCTATCTTCATTAAAGAACGTAATAATGTTGATTTTTTTCCAGAAACACTCAATATTTTAAAAACCTTATCCAAACAATACCCCATCATTGCACTAACCAATGGTAATGCCGATTTATCACTTATTGGCATCAATGATTTTTTTACTGCGCATTTCTCTGCAGAATCCACAGGAAAAGCAAAACCCGACACACGCATGTTTACTGAGGCGCTAGCGACGTCAGGAAACAAAGCCACACAAACCCTACATATCGGCGATCACCCCACAGAAGACATTCAGACGGCTTTATCCTTAGGAATAAACACTATTTGGTTTAATCAAAACAAGAAGATGGATTCTTCGCTATGTAATCCCACGGTGGAAATACATGCCTTAAGTGAATTATTGCCCGAAGTGGAAAAAATACATCAAAGGCTTACTAGAAACCTATAAAACAAGTGCTACATCACCACGCAAAAAAACCGTCAAAACACTGTCAGATCTAGAATACAAATAGATACATCACTCACGATGCCATTTTTATGACTAAATCTCCATTTTTGCAACACAAATAAAAAAACCTGACATTATGAATATCAAGGTTTTTTATTTGTGTTGCAGTAAATAGAACTTACTTTATTTTTAGATTGGTCGACTGCCATAATTTGACTCTGGTCTACGAGGAGGATCCTTACGTAGGTCTTTTTCAATTGTTTGAACTGAACCGCCACCACTTAAAAATGCCAACATCGCATCTTCCAATTCTTGTCTTTCGGCTTCACGTGAAGTGATTGAGCGATCACGCCCATCATCAATGTGGAACTGATCATTATTGTTATCGCTTGACTGATTATCAGACATCTCCATATTCCTTTTATTTGGTCTTTGTAAATTAGGTAGGATTATTTATAGTCGACAGAAAAAGGAATACTAGGAAAAACTAATTAATTTCAATAGCATTTTTTCCTAAAATGAGTCGGTTCTATATCAGAAATGTCTATAAGCGGTTTTACAAAACCTTCCGCTATGATTATCGACTTTCTTATTCCTGAACACAAACAAACCGACCATTTATTAACCAGTTAGAAAAACTTCCAATAATTCACATAAACAACAAACACAAAAAGGAAGGTTGGATTCTTCGCATTAACAACTCTCTAAGTCCAGCGAAACTTATAACGTTTAAGTATATAAAAGTCTGTTTAGCTCGCGCTCATCAAGCTAACTTTATTGAAAACGCCGGTACTCAGAAGGGCTCATATCAAACCAATCAGCAAACGCTCGACTAAAAGCACTTTGCTCTGAATAACCCAACAACAACGCGATTTCAGATAATGTTAAATGTTCATCAGCAAGATATTCTTGCGCCATCTCCTTACGGATCGCCTTTAAAAAATCTCGAAATACGTAACCTAATCCATCCAAACGACGGTGCAGCGTTCGCGAGGACATATGTAGTTTACTCGAAATATGGGCTGCCGTTGACTGACCTTCATGTAACGCTCGAACCGTCGCTTGATGCAAATCCCCCACAAAATCTCGTTCCACTGACTCTTTCGGCAACTTATTCAATGCCTGCTCGAACAACAAGCCGTGCAACCCCGGATCTGAGGACTCAAAAGGCATTAGCAGGTACTTACTATCAACAGACATACCTATATTCGATTGGTTAAACTGTACCTCGCAACCATAATATTCTTGGTACAAATTAGCAGGCCCCATAGGAGCACCGGCAAAAGCCACCGACAATAGTGATACTGTCGGGTCTTGCAAACAATATCGCATTACAGACAACAACGAAGCAAACACCACCTCATCAGAGATTTGTGTTGAATGCCCATGAGATACATCCCACGTCAGGGTGCAGGTATCACCTTGCCAGTCTATTTGAGCGGTATTACCGTCATAGATAAGTCGTTGAAAACGCTCAAAACAACGTAAAGCATCCAACATCGAAGCACTGGTTTGCGTGAGGTACCCCAATATCCCGTTCTGTTTGGGGGTCATCCTAGCCCCAATCCGAGTACCTAGAATAGGCTGAGCCAACAAACCATTCAGTTTATCCAATAACCCCCACCAGATTTCAAAGGATATCGCGCCTTTTTTCTCCAGGAGACTTTTCTCCAGGCCATCCAATTGATCCTGAAACTCAGGCAATAAGATTTCCTCTTCCTTTAAGTAGCCTTTTAAGATGCCTATTGCATCGTGGGAGATAAATAGATCATTTAGTTGTGTCATGGCTCAGATTGTCAAACAGAAGGCGCCGTTCGTCAATACTTTTGACAGCAGATACCTATACTAGATCACAACTTACACACACTAAGAACATGACAAAACATTCAAAAAGGCGAATAACATGAGCGATGTATTACATGCGATTGGTTTTATCCTGACATTTGGCGTGCTATTTATGGCAATTATTATTGCCGAGTACTTCTACTGGCAAAAAAAAGGCAACACCGACATATACAATCTAAAAGAGTCAGCGGCCAATATCACCACAGGTTTTCTGTATAAGATGTTTGATGGTATTGCGGTTGCCTTGTTTATCCAGTTCTTTTATGACTACGTACAAGGTTTTGGTTTTCAATACAGCCCAAGCAATTTAGCCCTTGGTATTGTATTAATGTTTCTTGCCACCGACTTTTTCTTCTACTGGTTTCATTTTTCCATGCACAAAGTGCGTTGGTTTTGGGCTGTTCACGTCACACACCACTCATCAACACGAATGAATTTTTCTACCGCATTACGCCAAAATTTTTTATTAGACCTGAATTTTGGCTGGGTATTGTGGTGGGTTCCATTGGCCATCATTGGTTTTGATAAAACATGGGCAATCGTTGCGATTGAAATAAACTTGGCGTACCAGTTCTTTTTACATACCGAACTAACAGAGCGCATTAAAGGTTTTGACTTTTTCTTTAATACACCATTACATCACCGCACACACCACGGTAGCAACCCAGATCAGATTGATACAAACTTTGGCGGCACACTCATTATTTGGGATAGAATATTTGGAACGTTTAAATCTAGCGAAGAAGCAGGTGACATTCAGTATGGATTAACATCACGGCAGCCTGAAACACTGAATCCACTGCGATTAAATTTAGATGAATTATTTTCCATGGTAAAAGATGTTTGGGTATACAAAGACCTTCGTATTCTGATTAAACACCCAGGTTGGGTTGATGAGAAATATGGAGAGCAGTCTTAAATAAGCTCTTGGTATTTTCAATTATTCAAAATCTGTTTACCCACCAGATTTGTAGTCTTGTACCATTTCAATATTTTTAAACATTGGAACCTCCAATCTTAAAAATCAAAAACGCTCAAACTTGGATTCATCAACACTGGAATCAGCATCAACAACTGCCGAAATATTAGGCTTAGTTGATGATGAATTCACAGGGGGATCTATCGTTACCGATGTATTCGATATACGAAAAAAACCAACAACGCGTTGTAAATTAGAAGATTGTGCTTGCATCTGCTCTGCCGTAACGGCCAGCTCTTCTGAACTCGCTGCATTTTGCTGGGTTACTTTATCCAACTGCTGCATTGCACTATTAATCTGACCAACTCCACATGACTGTTCTTCGGAAGCTGCACTGATTTCCTGAACAAGCTCTGCCGTTCGAGTTATGTCAGGAACCATTTTTTCAAGTAGTGCTCCCGCTTCCTCTGCAACCCTCACACTATCACCCGTCAGCGTACCGATTTCCGAAGCAGCCACTTGACTTCGTTCTGCAAGCTTACGAACTTCTGCTGCAACCACAGCAAAACCCTTTCCATGCTCTCCTGCACGAGCCGCTTCAATCGCAGCATTCAGTGCTAACATATTTGTTTGATAGGCAATATCCTCAATAATTGAAATCTTTTCCGCGATCTGACTCATCGCGCTAACCGTTTCGGAAACCGCTTTTCCACCTTTTTCAGCAGCCCTAGCCGATTCACTTGCTATAGCATCCGTTGCCTGTGAGTTATCACTATTCTGGCTAATTGACGCTCCCATTTGTTCAACCGAAGCGCTAACTTCTTCTACACTTGCTGCTTGCTCACTGGTTGCCTCACTTAAGGAACCCGCAGTACCGCTGACTTGAGCAGCGGCAGAAGATATTTGATCAGAGTTACTTTGTATCTTTTGAACGACATCCGTCAACTTCTGCTGCATTGAAATCATCGCTCCATATACACCAATACGTTTCTTCATCGCTACGGCGCTTACGTCCATTGTCAAATCTCCACTAGAAATCAATTCAGCAACAACTTTAACCTCTGAAGGGTCAGCACCCAATTGACGTAATATGTCCCTTAACAATAGGAACAGCACAACTGCAATTGCCGTTGCCACAGACACCAAAACTGATACGAACATTTGGTTTGATTGGGTCGATTCCTTTTCAAATACTTTCTTATTTTCTGCCAACATCTCAGGTACAACTGCGCGCATATTTTCTAACGTACCTTCCATCGCATGAACGTCTTTACGAAATGCGACCTGTATACCCGTTGCCTCCTCTATGTTATTAGAAAGTTTCAAAAAATCTTTTTGGTATTTATCCATACTAAGAGTGATCGCCTCTCTATTTTTAGGTGTCATATCAGTTCTGCCAAGTATTTCTCCGAATACGGAATTTTGGCTTATCATCTTATTAACATATTTATGATCTTTTCTGGCCATAAAATCCTTCTCATGTCGACGCATCATCAACATTGAAACCGTCAATTCCAATTCATGAACGCTGCCTATTATTTCTTCAACAGCATGAACTGCCTCTCTTAGCCCACCCCGATACCCTGCCTTATGTGTAAGACCGGACGCTTTCATATTATTAACCAAACCCATAAATCCGTTCTGGTAGGCTTTCACCTGATCATTTAATATAGAAAGCTGCTTATGCTCTTCTACCGTAGAATAATAGTTGTCCAAACTTTTTGTCGTAGCAAAAATTTCATCAACAATTTTTTGGTGTTTCCCAATATATTTCTCATTACTACGAAGAATAAAATCCTTCTCACTTCGTCTCGCCTGCAACATCTGTATGGAAATCTTATCGATATGTTCACCAAGCGACAACACCCTCTTAAACTCGGATTCCGCTTGTTCTCTAATGTTAATCGATTCCACATATACTAATGCGATAACCGAAAAACCAACTACCACAAATGCAATTAGTCCAATCAATTTGTTTTTCAGCGTCATATAAGTAAACATAACTATCACCATTTTAAAAAAACTATCGAAGACCTATATCAAAATATCCAATACAAATCATTTTGTTAGCTTTACCATCGACAATAGAATGAAAATCACTAAAAACCCCCAAAACATTGCGCGAGACCATCCATCTCAGTTATGGAAATCCCAATGCAACCTGCAATGAATAGAAAAAACTCTTTACCTCTTTTACTTCAAGTTCTAACTCAGAAATTTCGTTTTTTCAGGGAGTTTTCATGACTAAGTTATTGATGGATTTTGTGTTTTGTTAAACCCAAAATCATCTCGATAATAATCAATCCACCAGACAGGATTGTGGAAATTAGTGAATCACTATTTACAAGCAATAGGAATGCACCCACTCCTGCTATATCAGAAGGTATTTTATACCAGGTAAGATTTTCTAATTCCGCCTCGACTTTCCAGCCCAATTTGACGCCTGTAATGTGAAAAGAAAAACCCTCTGAATTTATAACTTATAGTTCAAATACTAAGTTTTTGCTAAGCAACTGTGCAAAAAACAACCCTAGACTTGACTAATAACTTAACGGTATTAGGAGCGTAAAACTTGCTATATAAACAAAAGCAAAGATATCACTGCACTCCCGAATAGATACATGCCTACAAATATATAAAAATCCCTTTAAATGTAAATTGTCACGTTACTTGCCGGAACAATTCTCCTGATACTTTTTCTCTGCTGCTACATCCAGCTCCTTTCGTTCCTTATCTGAAATAAAAACACGTTCACCTTCTTCATTGCGTCGATAATAGACATTCACACTTTTTGATTCATTCAATTTAATTCGCTGTAGCTTACACTTAGCCAGTTTCTCTGCTTTATCATCCCGCTTCTTTTGTCTTGCATCCTCCCTAGACTTTCGCTCAGCTGACAGCGTTTCGATAATGCGTTTTTGCCGCTGCCGACGATCTACCTCATTAACTTCAGTGGGCTGCACTTGAAAAGTGTCATCTTTTGACACCTTAGCTTTAGGCATATTCACTTTGCTAGCCGCTACACCCTGGGGTGATTTATCGCCATAATGTACTCGCCCCTGACCATCAACCCATCGATAAACATCCGCTTGTATCGATGCCGAAACCAACAATAAAACACCAACACAGAGGGCACACACAACCTTAACTCGCCTCACCTTCCACTGCTCCTTTCATCTATTACCATCTAATTAACCACAACCCTTAAACCATAACACTTAACGAGTGACACCTAAAGGCTGCGAATTACAGGTATAAAAAAAGCACCCGAAGGTGCTTTTTTTATACTCTTAAGATCACATTACTTATTTGTGAACTCAGGGTAGGCTTCCATACCACAATCACTGATATCCATGCCTTCGTATTCTTCTTCTTCAGTAACTCGAATACCCATAACAACTTTCAAGATACCCCATACCGCAAGACTTGCTCCAAATACCCATGTGAAGATAACCGCAGCACCGATAAACTGAGCGACAAAAGAGGTACCGTCGTT